>NZ_JCAYNV010000007.1:0-230840 GCF_059758055.1 Shewanella sp. MF05956
GCTTCTAGCGGTAAATGAGCGCATCAAAAGCAACGATAAGAGTGAGAATGTTGTACAGAAAACTAAGGCCAAAAAGCCTTCGGTGAGCAGAGTATTATCTTGACTCACCGGGAGCGTCCATATATGGTCGTTATATTCAAACTGAATTAGAGTCGAGCATTGTTGACTCAGTTGATGCTAACGGTAAAAAAGTGCTTAACACGGGTAAAAACGATTACTCAGACTTCTTACCAAGCTTAAACGTAACCTACACCCTGTCTGAAGAAACGCTAGTTCGTTTTGCAGCCGCTAAAGTAATGCGCCGTGCAGACTTTGATGAGTTAAGCCCTGCACTATCAATCGATAACTCGTTAGTGACTGGTACTCAAGGTTCTTACCAATTAGAACCTTACCGCGTCACGCAATATGACTTGTCGGTTGAACACTACTTTGAAGATGGTGGTATCGTATCTGCCGCGTTATTCTACAAAGATGTGCAATCGTTTACCCAAACAGACAGTAGCTGTTTAGCTGACTCAAGTACGGTTAATGGTCAAAACACCACACAGTGGAACAACATTTGTTTACTTGATACCGCAGGTGAAAGCCAGGGCGACATCGTTAATGCCACCCAAGACCAAGGTTTAGCTTACGTCGATGCTGAAAAAGCAGCAGGTCGTACAGGTATTGCTATCGAAACCGACGTAAATGGCGGTAGCGGTGAAGTAAGAGGTTTAGAGCTAGGTTACCAACAGCAATTTGACTTCTTACCAGGGCTTTGGTCTGGTTTTGGTGTTAATGCCAACTACACCTATGCCGACAGTGAACAGCCAGACGGCAACCCACTGTTAAACATTTCTAAGCACACAGCCAACACCCAATTGTACTGGGAAGGTGAAGAACTTCAGTTCCGCCTAGCCTACAACTGGCGTGACCGTTACTTAGATGAGCAAAGCACAAAGCGTGTGCAAACTGTAGGAGCATTAGGTTACAACGTATTTAACCAAAATGACCCATCAGCAGATAGCTATGACCCAACAGTAGGCAATAGTTACCGCGAAGCACGTGGCCAGTTCGACTTCTCAGCAAGCTGGGATATCAACGAAAACTTCACTGTGGTAGCCAATGCAGTAAACATCACTGGTGAGCCAATTGAATACACTTCAGAGTTAGGTTCAGTTTGGGCTTACAGCGAAGCAGACCGTCGATACACGCTAGGCGTACGCGCCAAGTTCTAATCGAGCAAAACCAAAAAGCCTATCAAATTGATAGGCTTTTTACTTTACTGAATCAAGATTAATGCTCTGTTGTCGTGCTTAATACCAATGAATAATCGGCTGAATAATCAACTGTATTACCTTAACCCTTACCAATATTAATTTTGGTATGTCCAATTACCATAATTGGTTGACAATGTGGTTATAATTAACTAGAATTTTGTAATACAAGTTGATAATCAATTTACCGAATTTTTGAACGTCACACACAGCATTAAATACATTGTTAGCCTCAATAATTAGGCTCGCAAACTTTATCGTAGAAACGCATTTACCACTATATTTAGGAGTTAGATATGACAAAACCAGTCATCGGTTTCATCGGCCTAGGCCTTATGGGCGGCAACATGGTTGAGAACCTACAAAAAAGAGGTTACCAGCTAAATGTAATGGACCTTAATAAAGACGCTGTGGCGACCTGTGTTGCTCGCGGCGCTAATGCCGTCAGTTCAGCAAAAGAACTGGCCGCAGCAAGTGACATTGTTATGTTGTGCTTAACCACATCAGCGGTCGTTGAGAAACTGGTTTACGGCGACGAAGGTATCTTAGCCGGTATTAAAGAAGGTGCTGTACTGGTTGATTTTGGTACATCAATTCCATCTTCAACCCGTAAAATTGGAGCCGACCTGGCCGCTAAAGGCGTAGGTATGATCGACGCCCCACTCGGCCGTACACCTGCTCACGCAAAAGACGGTTTATTAAACATCATGGCCGCTGGCGACATGGATACCTTTAACAAGGTAAAACCTGTGCTTGATGAACAAGGCGAAAACGTATTCCACCTAGGTGCATTAGGCGCTGGCCACACCACTAAGTTAATCAATAATTTTATGGGTATGACCACTGTTTGTGCAATGTCACAAGCCTTTGCTGTTGCAGAGCTTGCCGGTGTTGACCGTGCACAACTGTTCGACATCATGTCTGCAGGTCCATCTAACTCACCGTTTATGAAGTTTTGTAAAAACTACGCCGTTGATGGTGTAAGCGACTTAGGTTTCTCTATTGCTAACGCCAACAAAGATTTAGGCTACTTCTTGAAAATGGTAGAAGACCTAGGCACTCAATCTAAAATTGCTGAAGGTTCATCTGCTAACCTACAAGCCGCATTCGATGCAGGCTTAGGTAACGGCAACGTACCAGAAATCTTCGACTACTTTGTTAAGTTGGCTAAGTAAGTTTAAGAATTGTAAACAAATAGCCTTAAACAAAGAATCTTATACAAATAGCTTTCAATACAATAAAGGTCTTCATAACGAAGACCTTTTTTTGCTTACAATAAACCCATATTATAAAAAGCTAAATCTGTTAAACAGCAGGGCAAAATCGTGAATATTTTTTGCACAGGTTTGGTACATTTTTAAAACTGAATTTGTTCAGTACGCCATCATTTCATGAATAATTGAAAGTGATTCAGTATTTAAATTACTCATGATGAGCAAAAAACGCACACTCATGCGGTTGCTCTGTGTTAGACAGTAATAGAGATTACTGCATACATTTAAACCTAATTACATATTAATGATATTTATTCTATCATCCAGAAATCATATACAATCATTATGAATATTAATTTTATGCAGGCAAGGAAACCTCTATGCATCCTATTTTAAAGCAAGATTTACCAGACTTCGCGAAACAAACTCTAAAGCATATTTTAAAACAGAAAGGTGAAGTCATTTATAGCTCTCATGAAACACTAAAAGAAGGTGATATTTATTTATTGGGACTAAATCCTGGTGGTGATGGACAAGAAAACCCTGATACTGCAAGTTCATATTCAATCAAATCTCATCTAGATAGAATGCTCAAGCGAACAGAAAACTCATTTATTGATGAAAGATGGGAAAACAAAGTAGCTCATTACGAGGCAGGTAAAGCACCGCTTCAAATGAGAGTTATTGACCTATTAAAAGGTATTGGAGTAAACGACCCTAGGACAGTATGCGCATCAAATATTATCTTTAAAACGTCTCGTGACTCCAGCGACCTCTGTTACGGTCTAGCTGGGTTATGTTGGCCTGTGCATGAAGCCATTCTCAACTTAGTGAAACCAAAACTTATTCTAACCTTTGGTATATCTTCAATATCAGCTTATGCGTTTCTGAAGGAGTTATTTCATATAGATGAAACTGAATTAACAATTGATGCAGATCATGGTGATTGGAAGTGCAAAGGCTTTAAATGTGAAATAAATGGTAAATCAACATTTATCGTTGCCGTTCCACATTTAAGTTATTATAGTCCGAAAAATAAGACTGAAGTTTTCTCTTGGATTAAGGAAAATGCAGGACTATAAGTATCTTCAGAATTAATGATTAAAAATTGTTGCTGGTTTAGACTTCTCACTAAATCAGTAACATTCAACTTAACTACTTTATCTTACACAGTTATCGTTTTTTCAACTACTTTCAAGTTAAATACGCATTAGTAACACTGCTATCTAGTCAACATAATCAATACACGGTATGGTGACACCAAACCAGAATACAGATAACGGACCTTGATTGTTTACCTACAATATCAATGGCAAAGCCAGCCGCCACTTTACCTATGCAGACCTCATTAACTGCGGCAATACGGCCATACTGAATCAGATTGAAAACTTACCACAGCAACCAGAAACCTGGCGTGCACTGAGCTTATTAGCCACCCAACTACTTGACCCTATCGTTGATCAATTTGGCCCTATCTCGTTCACGTATGGTTTTTGTTCACCTGAGCTTGCACGCTTAATTGCTAAAAATCGTAATCCGCATATCGCACCAAAACTTGACCAACATTGCGCTTACGAACTCAATCAAAATCAAAAGCTTATTTGCGACCGTCTCGGTGCAGCATGCGACTTTACCGTGCTCAATAACCCAGCCAGCACATCAAGTGATATCCAAGCCGATACACCAGTCGACATGCAACAGGTCGCGGCATGGATTTGTGAAAATCTTAAATTCGATCGCCTCTATTATTACGGCAAAGATCGCCCGTTGCACATCAGCATTGGCCCGCAAATGAATCAATTTGTGCAAACAATGAAAACCAACGCCGATACTGGCCACCGAGTGCCATCTAAAAAAGGCCGTGATGCCGTGGCATTAACCGTCATTCAAAACGTAGATTATTGATAAGCAGTTTGAGTTTTAGGTCACTAAGCGACAAGCTAACAAACACACTAAACACTTGAGAGCATTGTAGAATATCGATAAACTCAAATGATGTAATTTATAGGGTTTGCCATGTCCACCATCGAGTTTTACAACCAACATTCCCAAGACTTTTTTGCGTCGACTGTTAATGCCGATGTCAGTGAGTTGTACCACGCTTTTTTGAGTCAATTACCGGTTAATGCTCGTATATTGGACGCTGGATGCGGCTCTGGCCGCGACAGTAAAGCTTTTATTCAATTAGGGTTTGAAGTCACTGCTATCGATGCCAGCGTTGAATTAGCCAAAGCCGCTTCTGATTATATTGGTCAAAAAGTTACCGTTTGTACCTTCGAACAAATAGACCCAACACTGATTTTTGATGGAATTTGGGCTTGCGCTTCTTTACTTCATGTTGAAGCAAGTGCCCTACCCAACACGTTTTCGACTTTAGCCAGCACACTGGTATCCAATGGCGTATTTTATTGCTCTTTCAAATATGGCGTACAAGAGCGAACTCATAACGGCCGTTTTTTTGCTGATGCCGATGAGTCTTTGCTTGAGCAGTGGATACAAGGCTCAGGTTTACACATTAAACATACTTGGGTGACAACAGATGTTCGTCCAGATCGCGCAAATGAAAAGTGGCTTAATGCCATTCTTATTAAGACTGTAAAGTAGAGAAAGACATGAAGTTAGCAGAAGGACCTGTATTAACTAGCGGTGGTAAGGACGACCCACTTTTACCAAAGTTACTGCATTCAATTAACCGTGCATCACATATTGAAATATCGGTTTCATTTATCCAGCAATCTGGACTTAAATTGCTGTTTGATAGTCTAACTGACGCATTAGATCGCGGCGCTAACATTGCTATTTTAACCTCAGATTACCTGTACATTACCGATCCTGTTGCGTTACGCGAATTAATGATTCTGCAATCTTTAGGCGCAAAAACTAAGATTTTCAAATGTGAAAACCAGTTAAGTTTTCACATGAAAACCTATATCTTCGTCCAGCAACATTCTGATTTATTAGAAACGGGCTGTGCATATATCGGCTCGAACAATATCAGTAAAACCGCGCTAACTCATGCCTTTGAATGGTGTTTACGTTACGATTTAATTGAAAATCAAGACCCAAGTGAATTTAACAATATTCGTCATCAATTTGCGCAAATATTTAATCACCCTCAAGCTATCGATCTCAATGACTCGTATATAAACCAATATGCTGAGCACCGAAAAAAGGTTAAACCGCCGTTAGCCGTGGTGGGTGAAGTTGAGCCAGAAGAACTGATCCCGAATATTGCACAACAAGAAGCTTTATATGCACTGGCACAAACGCGGCTCGCCTTACAATCAAAAGGATTAGTTGTTCTCGCGACAGGCATGGGTAAAACATGGTTGGCAGCATTTGATGTGCAACAATTTAATGCCCGTAAAGTATTGTTTGTCGCTCATCGTGAAGAGATTTTATTACAAGCTGAGCGCACATTTAAGTCGTTGTTACCTAAACTTGTGAGTGGCCATTTTAATGCCAAATCTAAAGTGTTGGATGCTGACATTGTATTTGCTTCAATTCAAACATTAGGTAAACAGGCAAACCTTAATCAAGTTAATCCAAATCACTTTGATTATGTGATTGTGGATGAATTTCATCATGCAGGCGCCAGCAGTTACCAATCATTATTAAACCACTTTACGCCGCAATTTCTATTAGGTTTAACAGCCACACCAGAACGTACCGATCAAGCTGATATTTTATCTTTATGCGATAACAATTTGGTATATGAAAAGAACATCGTTGATGGCATTGAGTTAAGTATTTTAGTGCCGTTTCATTATCAAGGCATTAACGATAAAACGGTAGATTATCGTGAACTACCATGGCGTAACGGTAAGTTTGATCCTCAAGCACTTGAATTTACATTTGCCACACAAAAACGCGCTAAACATGTTTTTGGTCACTGGGAGACACACAAGCAGCAAAGAACATTAGCCTTTTGTGTCTCTAAAGCGCATGCAGATTTTATGGCTCAGTGGTTTGCCGCTCATGGCATAAAAGCGGTGTCTGTACACAGTGACTCTCAGGTTAAACGTGGAGAAGCCTTGAGCTTGTTAGCATTAGGCAAAATTGAAGTGATTTTCTCGGTCGACTTATTTAATGAAGGTACTGATTTACCCTCAATTGACACCATTTTAATTCTTCGCCCGACTGAATCAAAAATACTTTTTTTACAGCAATTAGGCCGCGGATTGCGCACATCACCCGACACTAACAAAAAGTTTGTTTCGGTTATCGACTTTATTGGTAATCACATCAGTTTTTTGAATCGTCCGATGGCATTACTGCAATCAAAAAACATCAACGAGACAGTAAAGCAGCTTAATGCACCTAAACTTCATCCTGATTGTGTCATCAACATTGATCCAGAACTGATTGATTTTTGGCAGCAATTAAAACTTGATTACTCTAAAGCTGATCAACAATATCAATTACTCAACGATGATTTAGGCCATCGCCCTAGTGCGACAGAGTTTTATCATAGTGGTTATGCTTGGAGTAAATTAACCCAGCAATTTGGTAGTTGGTTTGAACTGGTGTTAAGCCAAGAGCAAGATGATGAAAAATTACAGACATTAACGCCCTATTTAACATTTTTAAGTCGCGGTGTAGAAAAAGCCACAATGAGTAAATGCTTCAAAGCCATTTTATTAGAAGCTTTTATTGAACTAGACGGTTTACACACTCCCCCCAGCATCGACGCTGTTTGCATTAAAAGTTGGCAAGTCTTTAAACGCTACCCGGAGTTGTGGACGCAAGATGTTAAAGCTGATTTACAACAAGTAGAATCTGACTCACCAAAATGGCGTAAATACTGGTTAAGCAACCCGATTACTTTTTTAAGTAAGCAAGATAGCACCGATACTCAAGCTTGGTTTAACGTTGAAGGTGATTGTCTTCACGCCAATATAGACATTGCAATTGACGATATTGATACAGTATCAAGCGCAATGCGAGAATTGGGCGAGTTACTATTAGCGCGTTACAGCCAACGTAAAACCTCGAAGACTAAAACAAAACCATCATCTGCTAATGTGATTAATTTACCCATCGAACAACCTCAAGAACACTTGCCTCAGTTCAACTTCTATCCTGATATAAAAATCGCCTGTGGTCATTTTAAAACAGGATCAAATGATAGCCGTGAAACACTTCACTTAAATTCGACTTTCAGTCGACTTGATCCCTCTATTCACTTTATTGCACCAGCTAGCGGAAACTCGATGAATGGTGGTAAGAATCCCATTCAAGATGGTGACTTACTATTACTTGAGCTTGTTACGCCAATCAATGCAGGATCGATTACTGGAAAAGTCATGGCTATCGAAATCCAAGATGACGCGGGAGATAATCAATATTTACTTCGCCAAGTGAGTAAATTGACTAACGGTCAATATCAACTCAATGCTCATAATCTTGATTACTCGCCAATGATGGCCAATGACACTATGGTCACTTTCGCGCGATTAAAGCAGGTGTTAGTTAAGTCTGACCTTGCTGATTAATCAATTAGCTAATGTGTTCATCAACCATTGCTTGGGTCTGCTTATCAAATGCAATACCCAGTGGTTCAAAATAAGCCATTAATGCTTGATAGATTTGTGCGCAGTGTTCGGCATCTGGGTAGGCACCGTGTTTGCTCAGAGGTGAGTTGATGGTGCTGTTGACCAAATACGGGTTGGCGATGTCGGCGTGGGTTTCTGAATACATTTCAATACTGGCTTCAAACGCGCGGGCCATCATTTCAGTAGGCTTAGCAAAGTATTGGCTGTTTTGCCGCTTGTCTAAGGCAATTGAGCGGCGAACATAGTCGTGGGGTTCCTGGCTGTTGGCGCTTAAAAAAGTGACGGCAAATAAATTTGATAACTGCTGATTTAGCGGATGATTGACGATGGTTTTATCTGCGAGCCAGTGGTCTGTGGCGCAGACAAAGCGGCTGGTGCTGCTCATGTAATCGTCGGGGCTTAATAGGCTGTCGTCGATAAACATTTTATCGGCAATGTAGTGATCGAACGCATGCCAAAACTCATGAGCTAATGCCCCTGCTCCGGCATTTTTCGCTAATGCTAATTCTTTATATGCTGGCGAGTAATGGGCCTGTACGCCCTTTTGCCCGCCTGAACCAAAGGCAAACCTCAGGCTACCTCGCAGGCCGATTAACTCAGGTGGCACACGTAAAATATTGGCAAGGTCGGCCATTGAGTCAAAAATCAAATTGGCGGCCAGTGCAGACTCTTGTTTATTGACCCATTTACCGACACGAATATGGCGTAAACCAAAAGTGTCTTTAATGTCTAAAAAGCTCACCGAGGCACCATTACGATAGTCTGGACCTATGCGCTCAAAATAGCGCTGGTGATTTAATAACGAATGATGTGACGCCAAACAATACCTCTGATAAACAAACTGAACTGACACTCTTTTAACTGGGGATAGTTTACTACTAGAGTGCTTTTGAACGTAGCGAAATGTTAAATTCGTATGGATGTGACATATAATCTGCCGTAAACCCAACGCTGGCCACCAGCATATTTATTCGTATTTATGCAAAAATAAAAGTATTACCCTCGGTAATTTTTTAACTTTTATGCAAGTGATTGAATACCCAGTCAAAAAGGCGGTTTATTGTTCATTGTTCAACCCGTTTCATATCATCACGATTAGTGTTATTACGGCCACCAGCAAAATTAGATCGTTTATGCTGGTGTTTATGCTGTTGTTTATGCTTATGCTTATGCTGATGCTTATGTTTGAGCGAGTCCTTGCATCACTTCTTATATTCTCTTTTACATTATTTTTTGTATTATCTTTTACATTATTCTTTATATTAAGATGGGCCTTGGTGATATGTTGTTTTTACTATCTAATCTCTAAGCGCTAATCTCTAGTAGCTAATCTTTAGTGCGAGTTCTAACATAAGCATCTTGCTTTAACATTGAGCTTAAACATCACAAATGGAGCATTGTATGATCAAAAATCTTTCGCTGGCGATGACGCTGTTTTTTACATCGACTTCAGTATTCACAGCCACTTCAGTGTTTGCTGTCGACAGTTTGATTACTCATCAAAGTCAATTTTCACCTAAAATCACAGCAGATAGATTTGAGTCGATTATTAAGGATAAGGGCTTTACGGTATTTGCGCGGATTGATCATCAAAAAAATGCTGAAAATGTCGACTTGAGTTTACCTGCGACAGAGGTAATTATTTTTGGTAATCCCAAGATTGGCACTCAATTGATGCAGTGTAATCAGCAGGTCGCTATCGATTTACCGCAAAAGGTGCTGATTACTGAAGATGCGAATAACAAGGTATGGTTGTCGTATAATAATCCACAATACCTTAAGCAACGTCATAACATTACAGGTTGTGATGCGGTGCTTGATAAAGTGAGTAATGTACTTGAATCGTTAAGCAAGGCAGCAACAACGCAAAGTAAGTAATTGTCATTTTATTTCATCACCATTGAATGTATCCACCATTGAATGTATTCACTGTTTCATCTAGTCACTATTTCAAGATTCACTGTTTCAAGAGTGAGCATTTAACGTATTAGCAGCTGCAAGCTAATAAAAAATCCCAGTGAGCGATAAGCACACTGGGATTTTTATTAGTGTTCACGTACACGTGTTTACTGCATTAGGGGGAAGCGCACATAAAAACGAGCGCCCTGTTCTGCGCTTGAGTCATAACCAATGCTGCCGTGCATGGCTTCGGTGAGCTCTTTACATAATGCTAAGCCTAAACCTGTGCCGCCTTTGGTTTTTGCGCTACTGGCATCTGCTTGTGAGAATTTTTCAAAAATCTTAGTTTTAAAATCTTCTGGGATCCCAGCGCCTTGATCTTGCACGGCGATTTCAATCTCGTTGTCTATAACCGATGCCGACAAGGTTACGCTGCCTGCTTGCGGTGAGAATTTAACGGCATTAGAAAGAAAGTTAGTAAAAATCTGTAATAAACGGTGTTCATCTGCGTAAATACACACATCATTTATCAGCGGTTCTTGCTGTAACACTAAAGTAATGTGGTGTAAGTCTGCATAGGGTTGATGATCGGTCAGTGCACGCTGTAACAGTGGAGCCATTTGCAGTTGTTTCATTTCGAACAACATCTTACCTGCGGCGAGCTTTTCGATATCGAGCAAATCATTAATCAATCGGCTGAGTTGCTTACAATTACTGCTGGCAATATCCATCAGCTTTTGAGCCTTTTCAGGTAAGGTGGTGATTTTTCCTGATTGTAATAGCGTTAACGCCCCATTAATTGAGGTCAAAGGCGTACGCAACTCATGACTCACGGTTGAGATAAAGTCGTCTTTAACCTTCTGTAATTTCATTCTGTCGGTAATATCTTGCAGTGACCCGACCATAATCAAATCTGGATTTCGGTCTTCTGACACTATCTGCCCAAGCCCATGCACCCAGCGCACTTCACCGCTAGGGCGAATAATTCTGTGTATGACGTTATGGATGCCAGTGACAAGCGCTTTTTGTTGGCTTTTTTCAACTATGTCCATATCATCTGGATGAATAACACTTTTAAACTTACTGTCGGTAGGTACAAAGTCTTGCTCATCTAGGCCAAAGATTTGATAGACCATTGGTGACCACCACAAGGTGCCAAGTTTTAACGACGCATGCCAGTAGCCGATTTGAGCTTGTTTACTCGCTAAATCAAGACTTTGCTGAGCAACATTGAGCTGTTGGTTAAGCTCTTCAAGTTTAAGGTAATATTTTTTAGTTTCGGTGATATCTTGAATGTAGCCATGCCATAAGGTACTGCCGTCTTCCATTCGCTCGGGCGTTGCACTGCCAGATAACCATTTAAACTCGTTATTGTCACTTGATACGCGATATTCAATCTCCCATAGGCTGAGGTCTTCAATTGAGCGCCCAATGCTGCTTACTAGCAGGCCTAAATCATCTGGATGAATTCTCTCAAAAGCATTAGTGGCATCAGTGCGTACTTCTTCTGGAGTCACGCCGTAAATATCTTCAATGCCTGAGCTGGCATAAGGAAATGCGGCGTGTCCGTCTGGCCATACTTGATATTGATATACAACCCCTGGAAGCTGTTGGGTTAATTTATACAGTTGATCGCGGCTTTGCTGTAATGCTAAATCATTCAATTTTTGTTCGGTTATGTCAGCATGGGTGCCGTACATCATTAAGGGTTTACCGTCATCCGTGTATGACACCACTTTGCCCCTATCATGTACCCACACATAATGGCCTTGCTTGTGTTTCATGCGGCATTTAATGTCAAAAAATTCTTTGCTGCCGTTAAGGTGCGCTTCTAATTGAGCATCTGAGTCGGCTATGTCATCAGGATGAAGCAGGTTTAGCCAGGTATCGACTGAAATAGGTTCAAGCTCAGCAAGTGTATAGCCCATAATGGCAGCCCAACGTTCGTTAAGCACAGTGTCACCATTTTGCACATTCCATTGCCAGGTGCCGATGCGGGTGCCCTCGAGTACCGAACGATACATTTGTTCACGCGCGGCTAACTCTTCCTGGGCCTGCTCTTGAAGTCTGTCCTGGATTTCTTGTTCAATAGTTTTGCCAATTTCTGTAACTATTTGGCGTTCTCTATCGCTAAATTTACGTGGTTTACTGTCAATAAAACACAGTGTGCCGATGTTTTCACCGTCATTAACTAAAGGCACACCGGCATAAAAGCGAATATTGGGCGCATTGAGCACTAATGGATTATCGGCAAAACGCTTATCGAGCAGTGCATCGGGCACTTCAAAAATACCTTCGCCCAAAATCGTATGACCGCAGAATGAAATATCTCGGCTCGTTTCGCAGGCATCGAGCCCTTGTTTAGATTTAAACCATTGTCTGTCTGCATCCACTAATGACACTAATACAATGTCAGTGCCTAAACACAGTTGGGCTAAATGGGTTAAACGGTCAAAGCGTTGCTCTGCTTCAGTGTCGAGTAAGCCCGTTTGCTGTAATGCGGTGAGTCTCTTTTGCTCATTGTGCGGTAAAACAGGCGTTTGCATGAGTTACTCCGAATCGTTAGTGTCTGCTGCGCTTAAGTGAGTCAGATAAAGAGCTTGCAACTCATCGCCTAGGGTCATGGCATCAAATGGTTTTTCTATGACAGCAATAGCACCAGCATCAAGGTATTCTTGTTTTTCTGCCTGTTGAATGCGCGCGGTCATAAACACCACTGGAGTGTGTTGGCATTGTGGCGTTTTACGAAGCTCAAGCAGCGTTTGCAATCCGTCCATGCCTGGCATCATGGCGTCGAGTAAAATTAACTCTGGGGTAAATGTCACGACTTGGGCTAATGCCGCCTGCCCGCCATCGCAGGACACTAAGCTAAAACCAGAAATATCAACCAGCGCCATCTCTACAATGACTCGAATAGATTCATCATCTTCTACGTGTAAAATCTTATCTAACTGCATTTAGGCTCCGATTCAGTTTTGTTTAGCGGTCCAAATATGGCTTTATGTTAAGGCCGGTATTTGCGAGCTTAAGCTTAATGATGCACTACACGAATAGCCTTTCGCAAATAGCACTTCACAAATAGCACTTCACAAATAGCACTTCAGGCGTAGCGTCACGACAACGATTGGCCGAACCCAATATCTATATCCTTTTAATATTGTATTATTATTGGTGATGTAGCAAACTAAGCCATTGAATAAATACATTAGATTAGCGATTTATTTCCAAATAATGACTAAATAATGCCTAAATAGCGTGACGCCTAAGTAGCATAATGCACATGTGTCTAATATGAGTGAATGCAACGTGTTGCTTTATTATTGACTGAGAACCCTGTTATGAGCGCGGATAAATTGAGCGTTACTCCTAAAACAACAGCGTCACCGCAGACGCTTGAAGAACTGCTCAAGCCTTTTGCTGGCAAAGAGGCGTTTTATCGTCGCTTGATTGCCATTTTTGAAAAAAACTTAGCTGAGCAGCTTAATGACATCAACACCTTAATTGATCAACACAATACCAGGGAATTAATGGTCCTTGTACACACGCTTAAAGGCACATCGGGCACAGCGGGATTTTCAGCACTTTACCGTGCTTTATATGATTGGGAGCTTAAATTAACCCAACTTGATGCTAGCAATGCTGAACCTAACACCAGTCTTTATGCCGACTTAGGCCAGCAGATTACCGCAATTGCGCATTCTGAATTAGCACATATTCATGCCTTGTTAGCCACATCAACGGACAATCAAACACTAACAAAGCCAGAACCCGACACGGAATCGCACAACATCACATTCTCATTAGCACAGTTAACAAACGAGTTTGATGAGCTTAACCAGCTTTTGCGCCAAGGTAACCTCGATGCCATTGCGCAATGCCAAGCGCTGCAAACTAAGTTAGCGGCAGATACACGGTTGATTCAAGAGTTAATCGCGCTATGTGACAGCGTTGAAGCGTTAGACTTTGACACCGCGCGTGCGCAATTATCTTCACTGTCGACAAAGTTGAAATAATGATGTCTACCAACATTAAACACGTCAGCTCATTGCCCGACGACATCATCGCTAAAGCGGAACAATTTGTTATTATTTATAAAAAACGAATGATCTGGTATGTCATCCCCGCGTTTAGTTATTTTTTAATGCCTGAAACCTTAGATATGTTAGCGGTTATGTTACTCGGTGGGTTTTATACTTATGTCTTTTGCTTTTCTAGCATATCCACCCTACTTTGGCGCTTTGACCGTGTTTTATGGTGTCAGCTGTTTATGTCTTTAGCCTTAGGCTTGGGCGCTATTGTCTTTTTACGGCTGTTTGATCTGACACATTGGTTGATACATTCTGTGGGCTTTGTACCCGATGGCGAGGTTAAGCACATTTATGCGATTATTGCGTTTACGCCTTTGGTGGCGGCCTATGTCGACTCCTTTAAAAAAGTTGAATTAGCCTTTTATAAATCTAAGGGATATAACTATATCGGACTGTTAGGCAATCTTAATGGTATGTAGATGACGGATGAATATTGTAAATAGAAATGCCACTCAAGTTGCTTGTGTGGCATTTTTTAATTTTGTTTGCTTGTTAATTACAGCTTAATTGTGCTTCTGAATGAGATTTTTAAAGGCTTCTAGGCGTTTCTCACCTTCAACCAATTTTGCACGCTCTGCATCAGTGAATACACCTGGTGTTGGGAAATGATCGGTATGACAGCTTGAACGCGCATTGGGCATAATATCAAACTTAGCACAACCTACTACGTTGATTGGGTAATTGAAGTTGCCGTAGCATAACCCCTTAATAGCTTCAATTTTTTGCCAGTCTTTAGTCAGTTTTGCGTCAGGTTCTGCGCCCTGTTCTGTGTATGGGCGTAACAGATCAAATCCTTTTAACGAGTCCGTTGGTGTTAATAAGTCCCAGGAGAGCGATCTGCCATCGTAACGGTGAGCACGTCCACCCGCATGTTTCATCCATGGCATGTGACAATCGGTACATTTAACATTGGCAACATTGTGCGCGTTGAGTTTGTGTGCATCACTGTCTTGTTCAGCATGGCAACTGCTGCATAAATGTTGAAGAAAATCACCCAAAGACATGAGAACAATCTAAACAGTATCATTTATTATTCTGTTTATTATTTTATTACATCGGGTTTACTTGAAATAAATAACATCACTTAGATAGGTTGCATCTATCTGTTTTTACAGTGATAGTGTCACTTTGAGTCGGCAAATTTAATTATTGGGTGTTATGTCTGTTATTGGTGAAAATAAATACACTTTATATGGTGTCATTGCGATTTTATTGTGGAGTAGTGTCACTGCGTTTATACGAGACGTGTCTGAACTGTTTAGCCCAATTGCGGGCGCGGCAATGTTGTATAGCGTGAGCGCACTGTTTTTAATGTCGGTCATGGGTGTGCCTAAAATTGGTGCGTTCCCTAAAAAGTATCTATTGATTGGTGGCAGCTTATTTGTCACTTATGAAATATGTTTAGCGTTGTCTTTAGGCATGGCGAACAGCCGACATCAAGCAATAGAAATGGCGATCATTAATTACTTATGGCCTGCACTAACCATATTATTGAGCGTTATGCTGAGCCGTAAAAAAGTCAGTGGGTTGATATACCCCAGTGTTTGTATCGCATTTATTGGTGTAGCCTGGTGTATTGCGGGTGACAAAGGCATTTCAGTTGATATTTTATTATCCAATATTGCCGACAATCCACTGACCTACTTTATGGCGTTTTCTGCTGCGTTTATTTGGGCGATTTATTGCGTTGTAACCAAAAAAATAAGCCAGGGTAAAAATGCTATCGTGCTGTTTTTTGCGGCAACGGCCATCACTTTATGGGTGCAGTATTTTTTCAGTAATGAGCCAAGTATAACGTTCTCGTTATCGTCTACGGCAATACTGATATTGGCAGGTATTGTGATTGGTTCAGGTTATGCGTTGTGGAACCAAGCTGTGATTGGCGGTAATATTATTTTATTAGGCACTCTGTCTTACTTTACGCCAGTGTTTTCAACAATATTTGCCTCTGTTTACTTGTCTATCTCTCTTACTGGAACGTTTTGGCAAGGCGTAGCATTAGTGACGCTAGGCTCACTGATGTGCTTTTGGGTGACACGTAATAAAAAATCACTAACAATCGCTGACAATCGCTGACAACCCCTGACAAATGACCAATAAATACTAAAAAGCACGCTTTTGAGCGTGCTTTTTCATTTACCTAAATTGTCATTTCAATGACCCATTTATTCAGTTTATTGATCCTGTACCGCTGGAGCAATATCACTGCCGCCAAGAGCTTGATACAACGTAGCTTGTGCACTAAATAGGTTGTAGCGATTGGCTAACAGAAAGACTTCGGCGCTGCGCTGTGTTTCTTGTGCATTTAACCAATCTTGAATACTGACTGCACCATTACGATACTGGCTGGCGTATATGCGCTCCGCAGACGTTGCCGCTTGATATTGTTCAGAGAGTTTTAATGCTTGATATTGGTAATGTTGCCGTGCAGAAATCGCGTTATCGACTTCTTTAAAGGCGTTGTACAAGGTTTGTCTGTAACTCACTACCGCTGACTCGACCTCCACTGTGGCAAGCTCTTTATACAATTGCATTTCATTCCATTGTACAAATGGCAACAGTAAATTGGCTCCCAGCGTACCAATCGGATTTTGTAATAATTCTTTCAGCTCGGTTGATGATGTCCCTAAAGAACCTGACAGCGACAACGTAGGTAAATACCCCGCAAACGTGGCATCTTTTGCTGAATAAGCAGATTTAAGTTCATACAGTGCTGATTTCACATCAGGCCTGCGAATTAACACATCTGCAGGAATACCTGCTGCAATACTGGGCAGTTCAGCATCTGGCAGCTGATTAATGTTTATGGCCATTTTAGCGGGTGGCTGGTTAAACAAAATAGCTAGCGCATTTTGCGCTTCAACGAGTTGCTGCTCAAGTTCGCTATGGCTCGCCTGTTGCCCTGCTAAGCTACGTTTTGCTTCAAATACATTCAGTTGTGACACAGCACCTGAACGGTATTGTTGTTGAGCAAGATCATAGGTTTGCTGTGCATAATCAATACTATTTTGGCTAAGGGTAATACTTTGTTTAAGGTATCCAATTTGCCAATACAATATTGCCGTGGTGGACACTAAACTTTGTGCAGTGCTTTCTCTGTCTTGTTCACTGGCTAAACTGGTCCATTTAGCTGCGTCCATATCGGCAGAAACTCGGCCCCATAAATCCAGTTCGTAACTGAGCGATAATTTAGTGCCATATTCGCTTGTGCTAGCTCCACCCTCTAGAGGCTTTGTTGTAGCACCATTTACGTTAGCATTAATTTGTGGGTAACTTTGTGTATCGGTTAAGCCAGCTTGCAGCCTTGCGCGACGTAATGTTAATGTCGCGAGCGCTAAATCATTATTGGTTAATAGCACTTGCTCTATGAGTTGATTGAGCTCTGGATTATTAAAACGTTGCCACCAAGGATCGAGTTTGACTTGTTGATTAACGCTAACACTTTGCCAACTATCAGGTATCGTCACGTCGGGTTGTGTAAAATCAGTGTGAGTCAGGCTACTGCAGGCGCTGGTGAGCGATAGGCACAATGTAATGCTAGTCAGTTTGAGTGTAAAACTTGGGTTTATCATTATTATTCTCTCGCTAAAGCATCTACAGGGTCGAGTTGTGCGGCATTGCGGGCCGGTAAAAAGCCAAACAAAATACCAATTAAGGTTGAACAGGCAAACGCAGCGACAATCGATGCTGTAGAGTAAATCATTTGAAAACTCCCCCCGCTAATGGCAAATATTTGGCCAATTAAGTAGGCAAGCCCGATCCCAACAGCACCACCACACAAACACACCAAAACAGCCTCAATTAAAAATTGAAGTAATATATCGCTTTGCCTTGCTCCCACGGCCATACGCACACCGATTTCTCGAGTACGTTCGGTAACAGACACCAACATAATGTTCATTACTCCAATACCACCTACAATAAGCGAAATCACTGCAATTGCTGAAATCAGTAGTGTCATAGTTTGCGAGGTTTTTTCGATACTTTCTCGAATTGTATCCGTATTAATGGTGTAAAAGTCTTCTGTTCCATGGCGCATTTTTAATAATGCAATTATGCCTTGCTCTGCAGCACTACTTGACGCTGATTCATTGATCCTCACAGTAATACTGTCAAGATATTGTTGACCGACCATACGAGCAGATACCGTTGTATAAGGTACCCAAACATTGAGTGAGTCACTGCTACCAAACGCACTTTCTTGGGGTTTGGTTACACCAATTATACGAACCGGTAAGTCATTGAGAAAAATCACTTCACCGATGGCTGAACTATCAGAAAACAACGACTTACGTGTATTATCGTCAATCACCGCTTGCTGTGCCATGTCAGTTTCGCTGGTGTCATCCCAAAATTGGCCGTCCGCTAATGAATATCCACGTACTCTAAAGTAGTCAACCCCCACACCACTGAAACTCGCTGAAACGGCTTGATTGCCATAACGAATAGTGCCCGCGCTACTAATTGAAGGTGTCACACTGTCAACATAGGGCAATACTTTAAGTGATTCACTGTCTTGAGCCGTTAAGGTTCTGATTTTGGCCGCAAGTCTGTCGCCAAAACCGCTACCAGATCGAACATCGATAGTGTTAGTTCCCATCGCGCTGATATTTTCAAGCACGGATTTTTGCGAACCTGCTCCAAGTGCCACCACAGAAACCACAGATGCAATACCAATAATAATGCCAAGCATGGTTAAAAAAGTACGTAATCGATGCGATAACATGGCGATTAATGCCATTTTAAAGGCTTCGATGTAACGGTCCCAGTTTAACCATGAGGTAATGGTCGTGCTTACCTCTGGCAACACTTTATGTGTTGTTGACTGGTTATTTTCAACATCACGAATAATAACACCATCTTTAAGTTCAATTATTCGGTCAGCAAAATTGGCAACGTCCATGTCGTGGGTCACTAAGATAATAGTGTGACCATCTTGATGAAGCTCTTGCAGCAAGTTCATCATCTCTTTACCGCTATGGCTATCAAGTGCCCCCGTGGGCTCGTCGGCTAAGATAACGTCGCCACCATTCATCAGTGCTCGCGCCACACTGACACGTTGTTGCTGCCCGCCACTGAGTTGGCCGGGTTTATGGTCAAGTCGATCAGCAAGGCCTAAACGAGACAATAAACCTTTGGCACGTTCGGTGCGCTGTTTTTTATCTTTACCGGCATAAATTGCGGGGATTTCAACGTTACCGACGGCATCAAGATCGCCCAATAAATGATAACGCTGAAAGATAAAACCAAAATGTTCGCGGCGTAATTGCGCTAATTGGTCAGCATCCATGGTGGAAGTATCTTGGCCATTAATGAAATATTGACCTTTAGACGGTTTGTCTAAACAGCCTAAAATATTCATTAAGGTGGATTTTCCCGAACCAGAGGCACCTACGATGGCCACCATTTCGCCGCGTTTAATGTCGAGATTAATGTCATTGAGTACGGTGAGTTGTTGCTCGCCCGCACTAAAAGAGCGGTAAACACCTGAGATATTAAGTAAAGAAGATTCATTCATAACTTAAAATCCCATCGGTGAACGGCGATTGCCTCTACGGGCACTAACAGTATCGGTTGAACCTCCTGTTCCGAGTATAATTTGATCGCCTTCTTCAAGCCCTTCCGTAATTTCAGCATTCACTTTATTGTTGATCCCAACAGTGACATTACGATATTCAATTTCATCATTAACTAAAACCGGTACTCTAAAGCCAGGTCTTTTGCCATGATTAGGTTGCAGTATTTGCGATGGCACTAAAATCACATCTTCGCCCTGCTCAAGAATAATAGAGACTTGCGCGGTCATACCAATACGCAAAATACCATCAGGGTTTTCTACATCAAACAGCCCATTATAATAAATAGCATCTGTATCACTTGAGGTCATGTTGCTATCGTCGCCATCCATAATGGTCGGCCCTGGTTCAATGGCGCGTAAGGTTGCGTTGAAGCGTTTTTGTGGCTGACCCAAAATGGTAAAGTAGACCGCTTGCCCTGGCTTAACTTTAATCACATCGGCTTCAGAAATTTTTGCTTTTACCGTCATTTTAGTTAAGTCAGCTAGCTCAACGATGGTTGGAGTTGATTGAGTTGAGTTAACAGTTTGCCCCACTGTGACAGCGGTATAGACCACCATGCCGTCCATTGGGGCTTTAATTGTGGTATAGCCAAGGTTTAGTTGTGCGCTTTCTACACTGAGTTTGACCTGTTCTTGTTGAGCCTTTAGCTGGTCGAGTTCAGCTAGATATACCAATAGCGTAGCTTGTGCTGACTCATAATCTGCTTTTGAGCTCGCATTGTCGGCTAACATCGATTTTTGGCGATTAAATTCTTGTTGAGCTAGGTTTATCTGCGCTTGCTTTGCTCGGTATTGAGCTTCATTACTTGTGAGTGAGGCAATGGCTTCTTTCAATTTATTTTGCTGAGTTAAACTGTCAATTTGAGCAATTAACTCACCTTGTTTTACCTGCTGGCCTAGTGCGACAGGTAAATTGATAATTTGGCCAGAAGCCTGCGCGCCTACACTCACGAATTTAGACGCTTGAAGCATGCCGTTAGCCAACACACTGCTTTCAATATTGCCACGTTGGACCGACTCTGTCGCATAATTAGGCGCAGAGCTATCGCTGTCAAAAACAAAATATGCACCGCCTGCGATAATGAGTATTATGACAACGATCAGGAGAGTCAGTTTTTTTATACTGGTTTTTTTCATTTTTTAATTACATCCACAGATACAACAATAAAAGTGAGTATGTTAATTAATCATGTTGTACAACATGGTTAAATGACAATAAGTTATCTTGGTATTTAAAGGTAGAAAAGGTTAACGCTCAAAGTGATGCTTCAATTTTTAAGTATTTAACACACTAGCTAATGAATCATTTTACATGGGGTGCTGTAAAACTATGTCATCGCAATGTAATTTAATGTAAACACCTATATGACAACATTTTTAATCTATAAAAGTGAGTGATTGCTTGCCAAGTATCTTCGACGCCTTAACCTTCCTTAACCCATTATTAAGCAAAATAAATGTTCAACGTTAATTGTTGGTATTAAATAAATTGCAATCAACTGGAGTGTAAGTTTCGTTGCACCCAGATAATTTAATCCACAGCTTAGGGATTGTTCAATTTAGCATTGGCGCTTTAGCCAGCAGCATGTGGTTTATGGCTAAAAACAAAGCTTTCGTTGTTGATCATCTTACAACACCATAAGCATGAGTGAGATGAGGAGCCGATTTGCATCTATGCTGTGGCCACATTCTGCTAGAATGTGGTTAAATTAACTATCACTCTATAATTACACACCATTATGCAGCGCCCGCCACTTCGACAAGCCAAAACTATCGATAATGTATTCAACAGTGCGTATTGGCACCTTGGACAACAAGATTTCACCATTAATGAAATCCGCAATAAACTTGAGCGCAAAACGGACAATCAGCAATGGATTGATACGGTATTAGCCAGGTTGATAGAAGGTGGCTATTTAAAACAAGACACTGAATTTGCCATCCGTTATTGCGAGTTAGCGTTTAGCAATGAAATAGGTGCTGGTGCGATAAAACGTAAGTTACAACAGCGAGGCATTGCGATGGCAGAAATAGATAGCGCCATCGAACATGTTATGCATGCACAAAATGTCGACCCATTGGAAATGGCGAGCGCGAGATTACAAAGCAAATTTGAACACTTTGATACCACCAGCAAAGAGAAAGTCTACGCGCAAATGACCACCAAAGGATTTTCGCGATCAGAAATTGATCACGCCTTAGCCCAACATCCCGAGCGTGATGGCTTGCGATCAAAATTGGCCATCAAAGCAGACAAAGCCGATTTGAGCAGAGAAATCATTAAGCTGTTTAATAAAGGCAAAGGTAAAACCCTGATTTTGCAAGAACTCAAACAACGGCTGATTGATGTGACTGAGTTTGAAGAAACCGTGTATCAACTTAGCCTATCTGATGACATTGATTTTTACCTAAGCTGTAAAAACGAGCTGGCTAAAAAACGCTATAACCTGGCTGATTACAAAGAAAAATCGAAAGCCTACGCTTATTTGTCACGTAAGGGCTTTAGCAGTGATGAGATTAAAGAAGCGATGGTGATTGACGATGAATAATCATTATAAAAGCCTAACGCCATGACCTGCCTGTTACGATAATTTGATTAGTATCGATAACAAAAAATGATTAAATTGATAAGTTATCATACTTTAACAGTCTCATTTATTGGGTGTAAAATATCAGAAGTTCAAAAAACGTTCACGATCTCACCCTGCTTAACCGATTACCCTGAATATAGCCCAAGTTAATAAGGCAATGAAAATAAGCGACTCATGTGAGTCGCTTATCGATATTTTAGCTATCACTAAATCAGACGTATTTGCTACTATTGACCACTGTTTATTGGCATATTGCAAAAGCCTGCCTGTGTATTGGAAGTCATATTGTGTTAAACAAACCATCTTACCGTGGCGAGCTGTTTATTTTACTGTCGACAATCTTGGCCGGTGTGGGGTGGATCGCCTCTAAACTGGTGATTTTAGAAGTGCCTGGTGTCAGCTTTGTCACGGCGCGCTTTTTACTCGCCAGTATTATTTTATTACCCTTTTGCTATAAACAAGTCTTCGCCCTAAGGCTCAAACAAGTATTGTCGCTTTGTGCTGTGGGAGTGGTACTGGCCGCCTCAATTGAGGTATGGGTGTATGCTATTTCAATTTCTAATACATTGTCTGTAGGTGCATTTATCATGAGCCTGGCCATGATTATTGCACCGTTTATTTCATGGATTCTTTTTAAAATCAGGCCTCCACGTATTTTCTGGCTCACCTTACCCGTAACATGCATTGGCATTATGTTACTCACCTTAACTAACGGTTGGGTGGTTGAAAAAAGCCAATGGTTTTTCTTGTTATCGTCGGCATTATTGTCGCTGCATTTTGTATTGAACAAACAGGTGTTGAATAAGGCTAAACCGCTCACTTCAATTTGCGTGCAACTGTTTATGATAGGCGTTGTAGGCTTGATTTTAATGCTGATTGTTAATCCTGAAAGCGTCGAGTTAAATAGTCATATTGTGTTTTGGTTTGCAGTGTCGACACTCATCGCCACCTGTTTACGTTACTTAGCGCAAACCGTGGGACAATTTAGCGTTAAGATAGAAAAAGCATCATTGATTATGATCCTTGAACCCATCTGGACGTTATTGCTCTCTGTCAGTTTGCTCGGTGAAGTCGTTGAACCACAAAAGCTGATTGGCGGCGGGATAATTTTGTTGTCACTGTTTATCTATATCAAATTTGCGAAAAAGACCCCTACTCAATAACTTGTTTTGCTTTACCACTTTTATTGCCTAAAAATGAAAACGGGTATGCATGAGTTAATCATACATACCCGCTGAATTTTCCTGGGTTATTTGTCAAAGCGATTAGCCTGAGTTATTAACCAGAACTATTAACCTGAGCTATTAACCAGAGCGATTAACCTGAGCGATTAACCTGAGCGATTAACCTGAGCGATTAACCAGAGTTATTAGCTTGAGTGACTCACCTTTGCTATTAGCGTGATGTGATTTCCATGACGACCTAGCCTTTAGGTTGTGCGTGAAACCGTTGCTGGAACGCTTCCATAAAATCTTGTCTTATTTGGTAATCTAATTCGATTGCCCGCTCTGTTGGGCAAAAAATCATGATATTGACGTTTTGTTCACCCGTAGCGCCACTGGTAACGTGAATATGCGGTTCGCTACCGGGTAAATCTACACCGGCATGCTTTTCTATCACGCCATTGTAACGACGAGCGACTTCGATAAAGTCTTCACAGTAACCGTCAATTTTGGTGGTTAATTCAGGGAACAAAGGATACAGATTGACAAATTCTGCAACGGTAATAGTGATATGGTGATACACATATCGCTTCATAAAGTTATGATTTTTAACGGCATAAGTAAAAAACATGCTGTTGGGTAATGTGGCCGTTTTACCCGTAAAATGGTATTGGCCATTTTCTAAATCAATTTCTTGGATAACGGTCGCCATTAAATTATGTTCAATAACCTGGCCATAAATATTGCCCACTTCAATCCAATCACCGATGACAAACGACCGTGAACTCGCGCGTTGTATTGAGCCGGTAAAACACAAAATGATTTCTTTAGATGCAATCACAAACGCGATGGCGATGGCGGTTACCGACAGGGCAAATTTGCTCACCTCAGTTTGCCAAAGCATGAACAAAATCATGATGGTTAGAATGAAAATGCCATTTTTGGTACGCGACATCCATTTGCGCTGCACGTCTGACAAAAAGGCGACATCACCGCGTATGGTTGAAATGATGAATTGTTTAATCAATGAGATAAGCACAATGATCAATGCGGTGAATAATAATTTGTGATTGAGAAGAAAATCGATGGCTAACATTATTTTATCTATCAAACCTACTACCTATTTGTGCTTGTTTTATACGTGTCATTGGATCGTTATCGATACAAGCCGACACTTTAGGGTTAATACCCTGAGAAAACAAGGTTAATGGTGGATAACTTAACCTCGTGCAACTCTTCGAAACAATATCAATTCAAATTGAGTGAATAAAACTTGGCTAACAAGTGCGCGATCACAGTATTGAATATTTTCTAATTGAGACAATTTGTCCGCTTTGATTTTTGTTAACTTGATCAACATCATGAATTCGACGTAATTACCATACTTATGGTAAGGGGATTTCTCACAATTTGATTTACATCAAGGTGGATTTTTAACCGAGTTTTAATATTGATACTGATGGAATGCAACTATTTATTAGCCCCGCGCTAAATTAAGCAGAAGGTATCAACATGGACACACATGCAGCCCTTTATAAGCAAGGCCAAGAGCGCCTTGACTATTTACGCCAATTTGCCCAGCGTCAGCCCAAGACATTACAACAAAAAATGGCCGACATTGGCATATCTCGCCGAGACTTCATTAAGTGGACCGCTTCGGTCACCGCAATGTTTGCCTTGCCCTTACCCTTTAGTAATTTGGTCGCTGAAGCCGCTGAGTTAGCCGACAGAGTGCCGTTAATTTGGCTGCACTTGGCTGAATGTACCGGTTGCTCTGAATCGCTCATTCGCACCGACTCCCCTAACCTCGACAGCCTTATTTTTGATCATATCTCGCTTGAGTATCACGAAACCTTAATGGCCGCCTCGGGTTGGCAAGCTGAAGAAAACCTTGAGCATGCACTTGAAACCTATAAAGGCCGTTACTTACTCGCCGTTGAAGGCGCGGTACCAACCGCCAATAACGGCGCGTATTTAACCGTGGGCTGTAAAGGCCACACCGGATTACACATTGTTAAAGAAGCCGCTGAAAATGCTGCCGCAATTATTTCGGTCGGCACTTGCGCTGCATTTGGTGGCGTACAAGCTGCGGCGCCAAACCCTACGGGCGCAAAAGGCGTGCATGAAGTGGTCAATAAAACCGTGATTAACCTGGGCGGTTGTCCACCCAGCGAAAAGAACATTGTGGGTACGTTAATGTATTTCATTATGTTTGGTAAGTTACCTGCACTGGACATGTTTAATCGTCCTAAATGGGCTTATGGCGCACGGGTGCATGACAACTGCGAACGTCGTGGCCGCTTTGATGCCGGTGAGTTTGTTGAAGAGTTTGGCGATGAAGGTGCCAAAGAAGGTTACTGCTTATACAAAGTGGGTTGTAAAGGCCCATATACCTATAACAATTGCCCGACAGAACGTTTTAATCATCACACCAGTTGGCCGGTATTAGCGGGTCACGGCTGTATGGGCTGTTCTGAACCGAATTTTTGGGATGACATGGCGGACTTTGAAAAACCGCTAGGACGTCAACTTTTACATGGCATTGATGCCACCGCAGACACTATTGGAGCGGTCATTTTAGGTGCGACCGTTGTTGGTATTGGCGCCCATGCAGTTGCTAGCGTATTTGCTAAGCCTTTGGAGGATTAATCATGAGTAAACGTGTCGTAATCGACCCTATCACCCGTATCGAAGGCCATTTACGCGTAGAAGTGGAAGTGGATGACAATAATGTCATCACTAAAGCCTGGTCATCATCGACCTTGTGGCGCGGTATTGAAGTGATATTAAAAGGTCGCACACCTATGGATGTGGGCTTAATTGTTCAGCGTATTTGTGGCGTGTGTACCTATTCGCATTATCGCTGTGGTACAGAAGCGGTTGAGAATGCCCTCGGCGTTAAAATCCCGCTGAATGCAAAATACTTACGCAGTTTGATGCAATCATCTTTGTATATGCATGATCATATTGTGCATTTTTATCATTTACACGGATTAGATTGGGTTGATGTGGTCTCGGCCTTAAGTGCCGACCCCGCTCTTGCAGCCAAAGTGGCAATGAATTATTCAGACGCCCCGATTGCAGCCGGTGAAGGTGAATTAAAAGCGGTACAAGCAAGAGTAAAAGGCTTAGTAGAAACCGGCAAGCTGGGCCCCTTTGCCAATGCATATTGGGGTAATGGCACGTATCGTTTTAGCCCTGAGCAAAACTTAATTGCGTTATCGCATTATTTGAAAGCGTTAGAAGTACAACGTGTGGCAGCCGAAATGCTCGCCATATTTGGCGGAAAATCGCCCCATCCGCAGTCTATTGTGGTGGGCGGTGTCACTTCAGTGCGCGACATGTTAAGCCCGGCTCGTTTACAAGAATGGAAACAAAAACACGCAATAGTACAAGACTTTATTGAGCGCGCATACCAGGCAGATATTGTTATGGCGGCTGAAGCCTTTGGCACCGAAGCCAGTGTACTTGGCGGCGTGAATGTGAACAGCTTCTTGTGTGGCGATGACTTTATCATGGCTGACGGTGAATTCTTGTTTAATCAAGGGGTCATCATCAAAGGTGATTTAGCCAATGTGATGGACATAGACCCAGACCTTATTCGCGAAGATGTAACCCACGCCTGGTATAAAGCTGACGGTCCACAACATCCTTATGAAGGTACCACCATTCCTGATTACACAGGGTTTGTGGAACGCGACACGGTTTACGGCAAATTACCCACCTTAGACGGTGACGGAAAATACTCGTGGGTTAAGTCACCTCGTTATCAAGACGAGCCGGTAGAAGTGGGCCCACTTGCCTGTTTATTAGTGAACTACGCTCGTGGTAATCAAACCGTGGTAAATGCAGTTGATGGCTTACTGGCTCGCACTGGTCTGCCATTAGATGCGCTGTTTACCACTTTGGGTCGCACCGCTGCACGCATGTTGCAAACTGTGTTAGTCGGTCAAGCCAGTTTAACTACTTTTGATGCCCTGTTGACCAATATTCAATCTGACGAATCGACCTACGTCAAACCAGAAATTGACTCAAGCAAAGTCTACGAAGGTTATTCGATGATTGAAGCGCCGCGCGGCATGTTAAGTCACTGGATCCGCATTAAAGATGGCAAGGTTGAAAACTATCAAGCAGTGGTACCGACGACCTGGAATGCTGGCCCTGTCGATGCTAATGGCAAAATGGGACCTTATGAAGCATCACTTATTGGCCTAAAACTGGAAGATCCAACCAGGCCACTTGAGGTGATCCGTATTATCCACTCGTTTGACCCTTGTATGGCGTGTTCTGTCCACGTGATGGATTACAAAAAACACACTTTAGGTCAATTTAAAATTGATCCAAATGGGTTCTAATTAAGGTGATGGATTAGGAGGGACAACAGTATGGAACATATCGCAACCCATAATCGGCAGCTGATATTTACGCCAGCGATTCGAATATTTCACTGGCTTAGGGCATTGGCTATTTTGGTATTAGTGATCACCGGGTTTTATATCTCGTGGCCATTTTTAGTGGCGCCTGAAAGCACTGATGTATTGGTACAAGGTTGGATCCGCTTTGCCCATATCATTTTTGGCTTTTTGTTAACCAGTATTACCTTAGTGCGTTTTTACTTGTTTTTCTTTAGTCGTATTGACCATGAAAGACGTTCATTTAAAGATGTGCTATCGCCTCGAAGTTGGATTAAGCAAGTAAAGTCTTATTTTTGGATGGGCAGTTTACACAAAGCTGGGGTTTACGGGCCATTACAATTTATGACCTATGTGGCCATTTCGTTTGTCGCTTTGATTATGTGTATCACTGGCTTAGTGCTGTACGCCAATGTGTATCATTTGGGTATTGGCGGAATGTTAGGTGATGTATCGGCCTGGATAACTGGCCTGTGTGGTGGTTTAGCCCCCTTGCGGATTTACCATCACTACTTAACATGGGCGTTCGTCATCTTTGTGGTGATCCATATGTATATGGCGGTGTGGTCTGGTATTCGCTTTAAGCATAATTCAGTCGATTCGATTGTGTCTGGTTATGACTATCACAAAGTTCATAAATAAGGTGAATCTATTATTGTGAAGAAAATATTGCTGTTAGGTATAGGCAATGTATTGTACGCCGACGAGGGTGTCGGCGTACATTTTGTCAATTATATCAAAGATAAATATCAATTTAACCACGTGCAATATCAACTGGATATTATGGATGGTGGCACCCTGGCACAGGGGCTTATTCCTATAATCTGTCAGTATGATCATTTAATCGTGGTGGATACCGTCAATAGCGTGGGCGTCGGCCCCGGTGAAGTTTACTTTTTTGATTTTGACCATGCGCCAGCCGAAATAGACTGGCAAGGCAGTGCCCACGAAGTGGAAATGCTGCAAACTCTCAATATGATGGACATTGTTGGCGACCGGCCACACACCTTTGTGTTAGGCGTAACACCAACCGTTATTGAACCTATGGTGCTCGGGCTCACCACTCACCTGCTTAACGCAATCCCTACCATGGAAAAAGCGTTACTCGCGCACATCACATCCCTTGGCTTTACCTATGACTGTGTGGCTGATATTGCTATCGGCCAAGTGATCCCCGACGCCTATAAGCGAGGTTGCTATGTCGATGCATAACCTTAGGTTCGATTTTATCTGTCAGCGTCCTGTGCCGTTATATGAGCACTTATGTAATGACTATCTTCAACGTACTGAACTGGCCATATCGATTGGCATGGAGCATCAACAAGATAACGATTCGATTTGTTATTTTATAGAAGCGTATGCAACCCAGGCTGAACTTGAAGCATTAGCGGATGATATCGCGAGTGATTTTTTATTGTCAGTTTGGCTGCAAAAAACTGAAATAAAACGTATTAATCATAAAACTGGCCAAACTAACCCGTTTGACGTTAAACAACATCAAGGTTTACCGCTGTACTTTTGTCAGCATTGTCAGCCTCAATTTGGCGATAATCAGCATCCCCATTTTGGCGACATTAACTTCGCGTGTGAACACTGCAAAGGCCATTACAAGTTAAGCCGCGAGTTAAAATCATTAACCCATTTAGACATCGCCGCAATGGCCAATAATTTACTGAGCGAAAAAACCTTAACGTTACCTATGCTCGGTATCACCCTGGCGCTCTCGCCCAGTGACAAGCAAGCCCAGTACCAAAGGCCGCGGATATTAGTGTGTAATCCTAATTCGCTTAACAGCCAATTTTGCGTCACCGACAGCCAGGTATTGGCGTTGTCCAGCATCGAAAAACCGCTGTTACGTGTTAGGCCTTGTAGCGATCACCCTAGCCTGCATGCGCCTTTGTACGAGATCCAATTTGCTGAAAACCGTTTATTGGTGATATTAACAGAAATGCTTCGTCAAAAAGGCGTGCACTGGTTGTATGTTAACCAGGACACCGTAGACAATACCAAAATGGATCTGCCTTTACGCTTAGCCAGTATCAACCATTACTGGTTACCCATAACCAACTTAACCGATGGTAATATACCGCTACCCAATAACTTAACCTGCTTACACGACGAAAATAATTACAAGACAAGTCAATACAAGTTTTTGGTTAAAAGCACTAAACGCCTGCTTGAATGGCATGTGGTGAGGTTACCCAAACTCTCTCAGACTAAACTCTCTCAGGCTAAACTGTCTCTTACTAAACAAGCACAGGATAAACCCGCCATTGCCTTAATGGAGCCTGAACATCACAACACGCTTGAACATGCCATTGATAAGGGCGAACCAGGCGAAGACATCAGTAACAGCTTATGTGCGTTATCTGCGGGTTTATTACGTCACCATAGCAACGAACATCATACTAAAGCACAGTTTGTGAAAAATGCGGCGATATTGTATTTCAATAAACACCACCCCAGTCAAATTGTCACCGTAGATGGACACAGTGATGCCGAGTTATTTTTTGAACTGCCTATGCTGCCAGGCAGTGGTTACGAGGTGTGTCACAGTTTGTCGGACTCACCGCAAAAGAATGTACTCGATAAATTTAAGCAATTGCACCCGCGAGAATACAATCAATTACTGGATTTACAGCTGTTGCCAAGCGATGGTGCATTGAGTCAATTAATGGCTGTCGCGGCATTAATTATTGGCGCCGGCCCAAGCCAGGACAAACACAGCCAACAAAAATGCGTAAGTGAGCTAGCCGATAAATTTATCGCGCTCGCAATGTCTTACCAGGGCAATAATGCGCCACGAATTGATTTTCCGTTAACTAAAGGCATGGCACACCGTAGCCTTAACTGGTGTAAAACCTTAGGTTCATTGATGAGCTTTAAATTGGCTGGTGATACCAATTTAGCCAAGCTTGCTTTTGCGTTCCATGATTCGTTTGCCGATTACTTAAGCCACTGGATTGAGCATGTCGATCAAAACATCGGGATTAAGCAACTCGTGGTCGCCGGTAATGAATTTGCAAACCCGGTATTGGCAGAACGAGTACAGCTGCGCATTGGTAAAAACTTTCCGCTGGTGGTCAATCCGTTACTCGATCTTGATGGGGTTAATATTGCAATTGGTGGCCTATATCTCAAACAACGTCGTGGATAAACGCTAAAATAGCACTGAATTTAACTGCGGAATGTGAATGAAAACAGTGCAGCAAGTGATCATTGTGGTGAAAGGAATTGTACAAGGGGTCGGATTTAGGCCCTTTGTTTATCGCATGGCCAAAGAGCTCAATTTGCTTGGCACTGTACTCAATAATCATCTTGGTGTGACCATTGAATTACAAGGCGATGAAGCCACCATTAACGCCTTTATAGCAACCTTACAGCACAGCCCACCACCTCTTGCCCGCATCGATTCCATTGAACAAAACCCTATCTCAACACTGTCTGCGTTTAGTGAATTTAGTATTATTGAAAGCCAGACATTAGCGGGCGAACATGCCAATGTGGCCATATCGGCCGACAAAAGTATTTGCCAGGATTGTGTAGACGAAATACAAGACCCCAGTAATCGACACTATCAATATCCCTTCACTAACTGCACCAATTGCGGCCCGCGCTACACCATCATTAAGACGTTACCCTACGACCGCTGTAACACGGCCATGTCGGGTTTTGATATGTGCGTGCATTGCCGAAATGCTTATACTAATCCGCTCGATCGCCGCTACCATGCGCAACCTGTCAGTTGCCCACAATGTGGGCCACAGTTGCAATTAAGCATATTAAATCCCACATTCAGCGGATTAAATAATGGCGATGCATTAGCGCAAACAGCGGAGCTAATAAACCGTGGGGCCATTGTGGCCATTAAGGGGTTAGGCGGGTTTCATTTAGTGTGCGATGCAAGTAATGATGTCGCGGTACGCGAGCTGCGTAAACGCAAACAACGCCCAGCTAAGCCTCTTGCGATTATGGTCAAAGACCTTAGTCAGGCACATGAGTGTGTCTATGGAAATGACACTGAGTGGACGGTGCTAAACAGTGCAGAAAAGCCGATCACCTTGATGTACAAACACACCCAAAATTCACTGGGCTTAAGTGAACAGTTAGCGCCAGGGATTCATAGGCTCGGGGTATTTTTGCCTTATACACCGCTACACCACTTGCTGATGAACAAATTAGATAACCCAATCGTCGCCACTAGCGCTAATCGCAATGGTGAGCCCATTATTGGCAATAAAGCAGAAATCGAACATCATTTAGGCCATGTGGTTGATGCCATATTGGATCATAATCGAGCGATTATTAACGCCTGTGACGACAGTGTCGTACAGGTGATTGACCAGCAATTGCAAGTGATCCGTTTAGCTCGAGGCTACGCGCCATTAACCATTAATATTTCAGATCCCGCAACAATTAATGCTGACACACATTCGATATTAGCCGTGGGGGCACAGCAAAAAAACGCGGTCGCTTTTGGGGTTGATCATTGCATGATGTTATCGCCGCACATTGGTGATTTGTTTAGCCTTGAAGCACAGCAATACTTTCATCAAAGCTTAGCCACGTTTAAGCGATTATATGATTTTAGCCCGAGTCATATTATCCATGATAAACACCCGCAATATGCGCCAAGCCAATGGGCAATGGACTACCAACAGCGCCATTCGATGCCAGCCGAACAATGCGTGGGCATTCAGCATCATTATGCTCACGTATTAGCGGTGATGGCGGTGCATCAACAGACGGCACCTGTGTTTGGTGTGAGCTTTGATGGAACGGGGTTAGGCGACGACGGCGTGTTATGGGGCAGCGAAGTGATGCTCGCCGATATTAACGGTTTTACTACCCTAGCCCATTTTAGTGAGTTCAAATTAATCGGCGGTGAGCAAGCTATTAAACAGCCAGTGCGCATTTTGTTGGCACTGTTATTTGAACAATTATCGCTTGAGCAAGTGTTGGCATTGCCCATTAAGGCAATCATTAGTTTAGGCAAGCAAACCGTGACCAATTTGCACCGATTATGGCGCAACAACAGTCATTGTATTGCGTGTCGTTCGGTTGGGCGCTTGTTTGATGCATTGGCTGTCGGGCTTAATTTACTTGAACATAATGACTATGAAGGCCAGGCCGGCATGATGATTGAAACCGCGGCTAATCAATATTTACAACTACACACAGCCAAAGACAGTGGGATTCATAATGCATTAAAAAGGATTAGCTTATCGCAACATCCCGCCTCTACAGCGCAAGACAGCCAGGTTATTCAATGGCATAGCAGTCAATTTATTACTCAACTGGTGCTAACAGCGCATCAACAAGATTCCGCGTTAACAACACCTTACCTCACTCATCAACTATGCTGGCAATTTATGGCTGAAATAGCAGATAAGATTGATAGTGTCGCTGAAGATTATCGTGACTACCCGCAAGTATTTTGTGGCGGCGTATTTCAAAATAAAACCTTACTCGGTCAATGTTTAACCCTAAGTAAACGCGCTAATCATCAGGTATTAACCAGCCAACATGTACCCATTAATGACGGCGGCATTGCACTTGGCCAATTGTGGTATGGCGTACATTTATTTTTGCCTAAAACATCAACAAATTCAGCAGAGACATCGCTTACTTGAGGGCATTATTTTTACTGTTAACGCTGTGGCGCAGATCACATTATCGCGCAGATACTGCGCTTGTTCTCTTTGTTTTTATCAAAAGCTGACGTGCATCAAAGAATCGTTCTCTAACTTAACCGACACTAGCTAAAAGATAAGTCATATTAGGGAAAAAACATGTGCAAAGATTGCGGTTGTTCTATCACACACGATCATGCTGATCATCAGCATACTCATGGCGAACATCATCACAGCCAACTTCACAGTAATCCTCAATTAAACGACAAGAAAACCTTAGCGGTTATTCATAAAATATTGGATAAAAATGATGTTGAAGCGCAGCATAACCGTGATCATTTTAAGTCCCATCATGTCACGGCATTTAATTTGATGAGTAGCCCTGGCAGTGGGAAAACCACACTGCTCGAACATTTACCACAATACCTTGAACAACAATACGCTGTGATTGAAGGCGATTTAGAAACCTCACGCGATGCAGACCGCTTAATCGCTAAAGGGATTAATGCCTACCAAATTCAAACCGGCTCAGCTTGTCACTTAGATGCCTTTATGGTGCATGGGGCGTTGCATCACATCGACCTTAATCCTATCGATATTTGTTTTGTTGAGAACGTCGGCAATTTAGTGTGCCCAGCCAGTTATGATGTCGGCACTCATAAAAATATCGTCTTGTTGTCGGTGCCAGAAGGCGACGATAAAATCGAGAAGTATCCGGTGATGTTTCGCCGCGCTGACGTGGTCGTCATTACCAAATCTGATCTGTTGCCCCACTTTGATTTTAGTATTGAACAAGCCAAACAACAGTTACACAAACTCAACCCTAGCGTTGAACTCTTCGTTTTGTCAGTGAAAAATCCTGACTCAATGAAAACCTTTGCTCATTGGATTACCCATAATCTGGAGCATTAATTATGTGCTTATCCGTTCCTTCAAAAGTTGTTGAAATACATGATGATGCAAGCATTACTGTCGATACGCTAGGCGTAAGGCGTCGAGTTAGCAGTCATTTAATGGCTGAACCATTAGCATTAGGAGACTTTGTACTTATCCATATTGGTTTTGTAATGAATAAAATTGATGAGAAAGATGCGCAACTCAGTCTTGATTTATACCAAGAGATTGTTGAAAAAATGCAAATGGAGTCAATGTGATGCTCACCCTTAATGACTTTTATCAAGGATTTCGAGATCCGAAAACCATTGGTCATTTAGCGGCGCTTATCAAACAAACTGCCGCTAAAACCAATCAACAAATCAATATAATGGAAGTGTGTGGCGGCCATACCCACACCATTATGAAATACGGTTTATTGCAATTACTGCCTGACAATATTCGCTTTATACATGGTCCAGGTTGCCCTGTGTGCGTGATGCCCAAAGAGCGTATTGACCATGCTGCGGTACTCGCAAGTCAGGACAATGTCATTTTAGTCACCCTGGGTGACATGATCCGTGTGCCCGGTTCAATGGGCAGTTTGGCGCAGTTTCGATCCAAAGGCTGCGACATTAGGCCTATTTACGACCCACTTGATACGTTAACCATTGCTCGAGATAACCCGGATAAAACCGTGATCTTTTTTGCCATTGGCTTTGAAACCTCAACGCCAATGACCGCAGCATTAATTGCCCAGGCTGAAGCACAAAACATCCCTAACCTGCTGTTTCATATCAATCATGTGTTAGTGCCTCCTGCAATTGATGCGGTGATGGCCGACAGCCGCGCCCAGGTAAATGCGTTTATTGGCCCGGCACATGTGAGCGTCATCAGCGGCGCTAAAATCTATCAAGCTGCGGTCGACACTTACCACACACCTGTTGTCGTGTCAGGCTTTGAGCCTGTAGATGTGATGGAGTCTATTTTACGCATTGTGAAACAAAAAGTGGCTGGCGAAGCCGTTTTAGACAATCAATACAGCCGCTCGGTGACCTATGACGGCAACCTGGCTGCGCAACAGCTCGTCGATACCTATTTTACCGTGCGTGATAGCTTTCGCTGGCGCGGTTTAGGCCCAATCGCCAAATCTGCACTGGCCTTAAAACCTGAATATCAGCATCGCGATGCAGAGCGCATCTATGTTGACGTATTACCCACAACCGAAATTGATGATCATAAGGCGTGTCAGTGCGGCGATATCTTACGGGGATTAGCCAATCCCAAAGACTGCAAAGTGTTTGGCCGAGGGTGTACACCGCAAACGCCTTTAGGCAGTTGTATGGTGAGCTCAGAAGGCGCTTGTAACGCTTATTATCGCTATGGAGAGGTGCAACATGCCAACTAAAAAGACCGTGCAACTAAGCCATGGTGGTGGCGGTAAAGAAATGAATCAATTAATCACCGATTTATTTTTTACAGCATTTAATAACCCAATCTTAGCCTCACAAGAAGACGCGGCCAAGTTGAACATGTGTGGCCATATTGCCTTCACCACTGACTCGTTTACCGTATCGCCGTTATTTTTTGCTGGTGGCGATATAGGCAAATTAGCTGTCGCAGGTACGGTGAATGATCTGGCCATGATGGCTGCGCAACCAGAATACTTAAGTTGCAGCTTTATTATTGAAGAGGGCTTTGCCATCGATGACCTCAAAACCATCGTTAATAGCATGGCTGAAGAGTTACATAAATCGGGAGCAAGAATTGTCTGCGGTGACACCAAGGTGGTACCAAAAGGCTGTGCTGATGGCTTATTTATCAATACCTCAGGGATCGGACGCATTCTCAATCCCGACATTTCAGCACGGAATTTACAGATTGGTGATGCCATTATTGTCTCTAGAGACATAGGCCGACATGGCGCGGCAATATTAATGGCCCGTGATGGCCTAACCCTTGAGTCTTCCCTGTGCAGTGACTGCGATACCCTATGGCCTATTGTTGAACAGCTATTGGCTGCCAATGTTAAAGTCCACGCCATGCGCGATGCGACCCGTGGCGGAATTTCAGCAGTATTAAATGAATGGGCGGCGGCTTCAAACGTGGGTATTACCGTCGATGAAGCTCATATTCCAGTCTGTGATGAAGTCAAAGGCTTGTGCGAGCTATTTGGTTTTGAACCCTATGATTTAGCCAACGAAGGCACCTTTTTATTGTCGGTACCTAAAGACATTGCCGAGGGTGTCATTGAAGTGATGCAACGTTACGGCCATTGCGAGCAAGCAGCCATTATTGGTCATGTGACTGACAATCAAATAGGCAAAGTGATTTTAAACACCCCGTGGGGCAGCAGCCGTTATTTAGATTTACCTCAGGGTGAATTACTCCCCAGGATTTGTTAATGCACGAATATTCGATAGTCATGTCGTTAATGGAACAATGTGAAGCACTTGCCTTGCAAAACAATGCCAAAGGCATTGAGCAAGTCGAACTTAAAATTGGTATTTTGAGCGGTGTTGAACCGGCTTTACTGGCTCAGGCTTTCGATACGTTTAAGTTGGAAACGGTATGCCATAACGCCAAGCTAATCATGAATATTCAGCCATTAGTGTTGCAGTGCCGCGATTGCGATAAACAGTCGCAGGTTGATGAACGCACCATTATCTGCCCAATTTGTGGTGGCAATAACACCTTAGTGACGGACGGTGAAGACATGATGCTAATGCAATTGATTTTAGAGACATAAAGACGGGTTTATAAGCGACTCACGCGACACAGAACAAGTAATGTTAAAACACACAATAACGACAAAAGTGAACACAATAAAAGGACCACACCATGAAATACTTATCACTTGCCTTTATCCTTGCCGCTACTCCATCTCTTGCTATGGCACATGAGGGACACGGCGGTGTTGGATTATTTCATCACTTAATGGATCTGTCGCCTGCCATTGCACTGGTTGCGATTGTGGCGTTTATCTATTGGAAACGCAGCAAATAAATACCGCTATTAGCAACATGCAGAACGCCATAAGTACAAAAGCCTTCCATTACTAATGGAAGGCTTATTGTGTTGTCTATTATCCACGAAAGTGGTTTAGAACATCTCTGCTGGCATGGCCATAATAGACTTATCACCTTGATTAACTTGTGATAAGTGGTATTGAGACTTAGACAATAACTTGTCCATATAAAAATCGGCTACATACTGCTTTTGCGCTGCAAAGGTCGAGTCTTCATGGCTTGAAGCTTTATCGGCCATTAATAACCAGAAGTAGCCATAAAGTGCATAACCAAACGCATCTAAGAAATCAACGGCACATGAATTCACTAGTGCTGGTTGGGTTTTCTTATTGTCATTGATGTAATTGGCTGTCACTAATAACTCAGCAAATACCGCACTCACCTTAGCTTTATGTTCAGGGTTCGCTTGAGTTAATTCAACAAGACTGGCATTCACTTCAGCAACAAATTCAGTCAAGGTGGCCACATTATCGTAAGTGATTTTACGGCCTAAAAAGTCAATGGCTTGAATACCATTAGTACCTTCGTAAATTTGGGCAATACGGGTATCACGCACAAACTGCTCGATACCTGTTTCACGAATATAACCATGACCACCAAACACTTGCTGACCCATTACGGTTGAATCTAAGCCGCGATCGGTTAAAAACGCTTTTGAAACTGGCGTAAGTAAACCCACATAACGCGCCGCTTTTGCTTGCACATCGCCGCTGGCGTACTTGGCTAAATCCAGTTGCTTACCGGTATACACTGACAACGCGCGCCCAGCTTCAGTCATGGCGCGAATCGTGAGTAACATACGACGCACATCGCCATGGACAATAATAGGATCAGACACTGCGCCAGTTGCAGAACCCGCTGCAGCAACGCCTTGTAAACGCTCTTTGGCGTAATCGCTGGCCATTTGATAAGCGGCTTGACCGTTACCTAAGCCTTGTAAACCAATGGCTAAACGCTCGTAGTTCATCATGGTGAACATGCACACTAAACCACGATCTGGCTCACCGACTAAGAAACCTTTGGCATTATCATAATTCATGACACATGTGGCAGACGCTTTAAGGCCCATTTTGTGCTCAATTGAACCCACAGTAACGCCGTTGGCATCACCTAGGCTACCGTCAGCATTAACACTGATTTTTGGCACGAGGAATAACGAAATCCCTTTCGAGTTTGGCAGTTTAGCCAGAACTAAGTGAATGACGTTTTCAGTTAAATCCTGGTCGCCGCCGGTAATGAAAATCTTGTTGCCGGTAATAGAATAACTGCCATCATCTAAAGGCTCTGCTTTAGTACGAATACCTTTAAGATCAGAACCGGCATGTGGCTCGGTCATGTCCATTGCGCCAGCCCATTGGCCAGAATATAAATTCGGTAAGTAAGTTTGCTTTAATTCATCGTTTGCGTGCGCATGAATACACAATGCTGCGCCGGCTGTTAGCGAGTTGTAAAGTGTGAAAGAGTTACAGGTGCTGTAGCCCATTTCGTCAACCAACACGCCTAACATTTTAGGCATGCCCATGCCGCCAAACTCAGCTTCGCCGCATAAACCTACCCAACCGCCTTCGGCAAATTGGTTATAGGCTTCTTTAAAACCATCTGGGGTAATAATGTTATTGCCACTGTGAACCACGCCCTGTTCATCGCCATTACGGTTTAAAGGTTGCAGTAGATCACGGCTAATTTTGGCTGATTCATCTAAAATGGCCAATGCTGTATCCATGTCAACAGTCTCTGCCATTGCAGGAAGTTGTTCCCACGTTGTAGGCGCATCAAAAACCTGTTCTAACAAGAATTGCATGTCTTTTAATGGGGCTTGATATGGGTACATAAAGTTCTCTTAAACGAATAATTAAAACAGTTGTTTTAATTTATACTAAAGCGTAACAAAATGGAATGGTTTTTTAACCAAATACCAATCCGCATTAAATAAGTGTGACCTTTTACGATTTCATTAAGTTATTCGACATTAGCCCAGATCAATGAGTTACAATTGCTCGCTCAGCAGTGTCATTGAGCTTAAGCGATAATGAACACGCCATCATGTCGAAACGTTAAAAGTGAACTTGAAATAATGCCTTCTTCTGATAACCCCGTCGCAACTGAATCGCAAAATATTCTGCCTTACCAAAACGTGACCATTATTGGTAATGGTCAAGGAGAGTGGCAACCTGCCATAGAGGGTCACACCTTTGTGTTTAATGCGACCCAACATCAAGCGCCCAATGTGATCAATATTTGCAATGGACCTTATGCTGAATCAAGTCATGCCTTTGTCGTCAGCAACGGCCCTGATAATGGCCAATTAGTATCATTATTAACGCAAGTTGCAGAGACACTTAACTCGCAACTTAAATGTTGGCCATCTTCGGGGTTAGTGACCAGCTTTTTAATGACAATAGTCGCAGCACAAGTATCCGTACAACGTATGTCGTTAATGCCATCATTAAGGCGTTCATCATCATTGGCAGCTGATGAGTATTTACCTTGCATGGTGCATAATTGGCTTGGGGAACGTCGTCTTGCATTAGGTTTAACCTTAACGCATAACACTATTGTGTGGCCGGAGTTGTTAATCGATCAAGCTAGCATTCCTGCAGAGCTTGATACCCGAGTTGAGCAACCTGATATCAATCCATTTGCAGTGTTATTGAGTGATTATGTGCGTCGCAGTAAACGAGATACTCAGCCAGCATTTAGCTTGGCTACGGCGCAATCGTTAGCATTACAAGTCACCACTGAGCGCCCTGCACAGCCCGATTTACAATACGCGCTGTTAGCTGCGTTGAGCAATTTACCCAGCGTGCATTGGTTATCGTATGCGACTCAAGATGATTTAATCACCGCTGAAGCCCTTTTTTATAATGAGACCCCGCAAACTCAAGCCAGTTATTGGTATTTAGTGGATTACCAGGCCTCACAGTTTTTGGATAACATTCGCCATCATTTAGCGTACTGCCAGCAAGTCTTTGCGTTAACGGCAAAACCCACGGCAGAAAACGAATCGTAACCTGTATTGATGAACGGTCACAACTAAGTGAGCTCAACTCGGGTTAATACCATTTTGCTTTATTCAGTGATAACTCAGCGAGAATTTAAAAGGGCTTAAATAAGGCGTATGACTGAATGAATAGTGGTTCTTTTTCGAAGTCATCTACTCTGGCTTAACCATACTAAAATGGTCATACGCCCGTTGCGTTGCAATTCGGCCTCTTGGCGTGCGTTGAATAAAGCCTTGTTGAATTAAAAACGGCTCAAGTACATCTTCAATCGTTTCTCTGTCTTCGCCAATGGCTGCAGCAACGTTATCTAATCCTACTGGGCCGCCCATAAACTTATCGATAATCGCTAATAAGAGTTTACGGTCTAAGTAATCAAAACCTTGTTCATCAACATCAAGTAAATCAAGGGCATATTCAGCAACTTCTTGAGTCACAATGCCGTCATGTTTAACTTCAGCATAATCGCGAACACGGCGCAGTAACCGGTTAGCAATACGTGGCGTGCCGCGTGAACGGGTAGCAATTTCGATTGCACCTTGATGATCAATTTCTAATCCCATCACTTTGGCAGAACGAGTCACAATGGTGGTGAGATCTTTAACATTATAAAATTCTAACCGTAGAGGAATGCCAAAACGCGCCCGCAGTGGTGAAGTTAACGCTCCAGCTCGAGTTGTAGCGCCGACTAACGTAAATGCCGGTAAATCGAGTTTAATGGAACGTGCAGCGGGGCCTTCACCAATCATAATGTCGAGTTGGTAATCTTCCATTGCGGGATACAGAATTTCTTCTACGACGGGGCTTAATCGGTGAATTTCATCAATAAAGAGAACATCGCCTTGTTCAAGGTTGGTTAATAACGCCGCTAAGTCACCCGCTTTTTCAAGCACGGGACCTGATGTCGATTTAATATTCACGCCCATTTCATTCGCCACAATCATAGCTAACGTGGTTTTACCTAAACCTGGCGGGCCAAAAATAAGCATATGATCTAATGCTTCACCTCGATTGATTGCCGCTTGAATAAACACTTTAAGCTGGGCGCGAGTATCGTCCTGCCCGGTGTACTCATCCAACATTTTCGGTCGCATTGCACGGTCAATTTGTTCATCTTGACCTTGTACTTGCGGTTGGATCAGGCGATCAGCTTCAATCATTATGTAGATACCCTAGTCTGTATATTCAACGTGTTATAACATCGACTTTAATGCCGCTTTAATCAGCGTTTCAGAACTCATGCCATCAGCATATGCCGCAGAAACCGCTTTACTGGCCTGGGCGGGTTTATAGCCTAATGACAATAACGCTGATATGGCATCTTCTTCTGCACTGTCTGCAACTGGTGTTGGTTTATAGTTGCTTTGCAACATAAATTCACGTTCCGACCCAACAGAAGCTTCAAGCAAGCTTTTGAGTTTGTCGCGCATTTCAATCACTAAACGTTCAGCAGTTTTCTTACCTACGCCCGGTAACTTCACTAACGTCACAATATCGTCACGTTCAACACAAGAGACAAACTCTGAAGCGGTCATTCCCGACAAAATAGTTAACGCCAATTTAGGACCTACTCCGTTGGTTTTAATCAATAACCGAAATAATGCCCGTTCTTGTTTGGTAATAAAGCCATACAGTAGCTGCGCGTCTTCACGCACAACGAAGTGAGTGAACAACATCACCTGCTGATTAAGTTCGGGGAGTTCATAAAAACTGGTCATGGGCACTTGTAACTCATAACCCACACCATTTACGTCTAGCACCACTTCAGGTGCTTGTTTTTCCGCTAATATCCCACTGAGTCGACCAATCATTTGTATCTTCCGTAAGTTCTGCTACTCGCCTTACCGCCCATAGCAATAAGACTTTGATAAGTATGAAAATGACACACTGCGACCCCTAACGCATCCGCTGCATCTGCTTGTGGCGCGGCGGGCAATTTTAACAGTTGTTTTATCATGTGCTGTACTTGTGTTTTTTGAGCACGTCCGGTACCCACTACGGCACTCTTAATTTGGGTCGCGCTGTATTCGGCCACCGGTAAATTAGCGCAGGTAGCAGCAACAATGGCGGCGCCACGTGCCTGACCCAGTTTTAATGCCGAGTCGGCATTTTTTGCCATAAAAACTCGCTCAATCGCAAATTCATTAGGCTGATATTGGGTAATAATTTCGCTTAAACCTGCATAAATCTGCTGTAAGCGCTGGGGTAAATCATCGGCCGAGGTGCGGATACACCCACTGCCTAAATAAATTTGTTGTCTACCATGGCATTGGATCACGCCATAACCGGTAATACGTGAGCCGGGATCGACCCCTAATATGATCATAGATTATCTAATGCTTCCATGACGTCATCTGAAATCTCAGCGTTATGATATACCTCTTGTACATCATCGTGATCTTCTAACATGTCAATTAATCGTAAAAATTTCTCTGCGGTATCGATATCTAATTCCGCTTTAATTGAAGCAACCATGGTCACTTCTGCGTTAACAGCTTCAAGTTCGCCACTGTCGAGTGCATCTTTTACTTTGCCAAATGTTTCTGGGCTGGTAAATACATCCATTGCACCGTCATCATGAGTAACCACATCTTCAGCGCCCGCTTCTAGCGCTAGCTCCATCAATGTGTCTTCATCAGTATCATTGTTGTATGAAATCACACCTGATTTGGTAAATAAATACGCCACTGAACCGTCGGTACCTAAATTGCCACCCGATTTATTAAAGGCATTACGTACACCAGATACTGTCCGGTTACGATTATCTGTCATGGTTTCGACCATCACGGCAGTTCCGCCTGGGCCATAGCCCTCATAAATGATGGTTTCAAGTTGTTGGCCGTCGACTTCACCTGCGCCACGTTTAATGGCACGCTCTACGGTGTCGCGAGTCATGTTATTTGATAAGGCTTTATCGATGGCGGCGCGTAATCTTGGATTCGCATCGGGGTCTGAGCCACCTTCTCGAGCCGCAACGGTGAGTTCACGGATAAATTTAGTAAATAATTTACCACGCTTAGCGTCTTGGGCTGCTTTGCGGTGTTTAATGTTGGCCCATTTACTGTGTCCTGCCATATTAAGCTCCCTTTTCGTTCAAGTACAAAATCATACTTGTAAAAAACAGACCGAGGCAGCAGCCTCGGTATGTGGTGCCCTTTAAGAGCGAGTGAAGTTGAACATTAAAAACTATTCTTCCGTTTTTGCCTTTTCAATCACGGCAATGCCTAACTCAGTTAACTGAACTGGATTAGCAAAACCTGGCGCGTTAGTGAGCGGACACGCAGCTGTGGTTGTTTTAGGGAATGCCATAACATCGCGAATTGAGGTAGCACCCGTCATAAGCATAATAATACGGTCTAAACCAAATGCTAAACCAGCATGTGGCGGCGTACCATAACGTAATGCTTCAAGTAAGAAGCCAAACTTCTCTTTCGCTTCTTCGGCTTCAATACCTAAAATATTAAATACCGTGCTTTGCATTTCAGCATTGTGAATACGTACAGAACCACCGCCTAATTCGCAGCCATTCAATACCATGTCGTATGCATCAGAAATAGCCGCTGCTGGATCGGCAGTTAATTCTGCTGGGCTAATACCGCGTGGTGCAGTAAATGGGTGGTGGACTGCATGGAAACCGCCATTGATTTTCTCAAACATTGGGAAGTCAACAACCCACATTGGGCGCCATTGACCTTCAAGTAAATCAAAGTCTTCACCCGCTTTTAAGCGCAATGCACCCATGGCTTCTGCAACCACGTTGGCTTTGTCGGCACCAAATAAAATGATGTCGCCAGTTTGTGCACCGGTACGGCTAATAATGTCGTTAACAATGTCTTCAGATAAAAACTTAAGTACTGGAGATTGAATCCCATCCATACCCGCCGTTAAATCGTTAAGCTTCATCCATGCTAAGCCTTTAGCGCCATAAATGCCGGCATACTTAGTGTAATCATCAATTTGCTTACGAGACAATGATGCCCCAGTAGGAATACGAAGCGCTGCTACGCGACCTTCTACATCATTAGCTGGGCCGTTAAATACCGCAAACTCTACGTCTTTAACTAAGTCAGCAATATCCACTAATTCAAGTGGGTTACGTAAGTCTGGCTTATCAGAGCCATAACGCTTCATCGCTTCTGCGTAAGACATACGCGGAAACTCACCTAAATCGACATTGAGCAAGTCTTGAAATAAACCGCGCATCATTTGCTCAGTTTTTTCCATCACTTGCTCTGATGACATAAAGGATGTTTCGATATCGATTTGAGTAAATTCAGGCTGACGATCAGCACGCAAATCTTCATCGCGGAAACATTTCACAATTTGATAGTAACGGTCAAAACCCGACATCATCAGTAATTGTTTAAATAGCTGCGGCGATTGCGGTAATGCAAAGAATTGACCTTTATAAGTACGGCTAGGGACTAAGTAGTCACGCGCACCTTCTGGTGTTGCTTTGGTTAAAATAGGGGTTTCGATGTCTAGGAAGCCATTACCATCTAAGAAACGACGCACGGCACTGGTCACTTTAGCACGGAAGATTAAACGCTCGGCCATTTCTGGGCGACGTAAATCTAGGTAGCGATATTTAAGACGTTGCTCTTCGCTGTTGTTTTGGTAATTGTCCATGCTCAGTGGCAAGGGGGCTGACGCATTGATAATGGTCAGTTGTTTACCCAAGATTTCGATTTCGCCGGTTTTCATTTGTGTATTGATTTGGCTGTCTGGACGAGCACGAACCAATCCTTTTATTTGAACACAAAATTCACTGCGCAGTGTGCTTGCAACGTCAAAGACTTCTTTTAAGTCTGGGTCATAAACAACCTGAACGAGTCCTTCTCTGTCGCGTAAGTCTAAAAACACAACTCCGCCTAAATCACGACTACGGTTTACCCAACCGACTAAAGTAACTTCTTGATCAAGATGAGACTTATTAATGTCTCCACAATAATGACTGCGCATTGAACTCTATCCTTTATCCACAAAGCGGTAGTTTTGGAAATCGAAAACGATAAAAACGGCATTATATACCGTGACTCAAACTTATGCATTGAAGTATCAGTTAGTTTGTGTGAATTAACCATACCTGTCGTACATAAACACGGTTGACTGACTGAAAAACCAACAAAACCTTAGCACTAGTTCATTTTAAATTGATGGCCGCCAATTTTTTTAGCTTGATACATTAACTGATCCGCGGTTTTGAGTAACGACAGTGCGGTATCGGCATCGTCGGCAAATACGGCAATACCGATACTGGCTGAAATATTGACACTAATGCCGTCTATTATTATTGGCTTTTTAAAGGCTAATAATATGTTGTCTGCCACTTGTCGCGCGCTGCCTTTACTGTCGATATGGTTGAGTAGTAATACAAACTCATCACCACCGAATCGGGCAACGGTATCAGACTCTCGTGCACATTTAGACAATAACACCCCGACACGATGCAATAGTTTGTCGCCAACATGATGACCATGAAGGTCGTTAACCACTTTAAAACCATCCAAATCGATAAATAATAATGCAAAGCGTTGATTGTCACGATGATGTGTCAATACCGCTTGCTCGAGCCTGTCTTCCAGTAAATTACGATTGGGCAGGCCCGTTACGTTATCATGATTGGCCATAAATTTAAGGTTATCTTCGGCTTTAATTCTTTTTTCTATTTCGTTATTTAACCGTCGATTCGACATTAAAATAACCAAGGCAATAAGCGCCAAAATAACAAAACCTACCACCGATATTTTTAACCACCGTTGGTATAATAACGAGTCACTATTTAAATCCAGTGCCACCCACTTTTGATACATATTTTGCTGTTCGTTTTCATCCACTGTCGCAATAACACGATCAATCAATGGCACTAAATCTTTAACGCCTGGGAATAAACCTATTCGGCTATGCTGTTCTGTTAATTCAGCGACTAAAGACAATTTTAAACTGGGGTATTGCCCGCCTTTAAGGGTGGCGGCCAATGTGGCAACTTGCTCAACAAACATATCTGCACGGCCATTAATCACCGCATTAATACCGTCTTTGGTATCTGCCACGATAACCAGCTCTATTCCCGGATATTGTTGGCGTAATTGATCAATAATATGGTAACCATCGACAACCGCTAAACGTTTACCGGCAACTTGCGAAATATTAAAAATAGGCGGCTGAGTTAACGAGGTCACTATCGCCCAAGGTGATGGCCAATAAGGCGACGAAAATGCAAGCGTATTCTCTCTTGAGGGGGTTTGTGCCATGCTCGCGACTAAATGGATTTCGCCTTTAGTTAAATCATTTACCATTTTACCAAAATCGTCATAGGCAACAGGAATAATGGTGAGATTAAGCTGCTTAACGAGTAAATTTTTAATGTCGGCATTGACCCCTAAAAACTGACCATTTTTGCCTTGAAACTCCATTGGAGCCCAATTTTTAAGGTAACCCATTTTAATGGCACCTAAACTGCTAATGTATTGCTTTTGCTGGGTTGTTAATTTGATTTTACTTGCGCTTCCAGTAAAAAAGCGGTCGTCTGGATTAATAAGCCATTTACGTTCAATTTGTATTTGTTCTTCAACCGAAATTAAATTAAAGCCCGCTTTAATTCGATCGGCTAGTCCGCTGTCATCAATACGCGTTAGCGTATACATGTCTGTAATAAATTCTATATTGGTATATTGGTGAAACTCAGCCCAGAGTTTATTGGCTAATAAATAGTGTGATGTCATCGCTGCAGAAGATACAAAACCGATAATCTCATCGTTATGTACTGCTTTAATCATTTCATCTAACGTATCGTAAAAACGTAATTGAGCTTTAGGAAATGCGCTTTTAACTTGCCCGATATACGGTGCAGTTGGAAATACGCCAATCCTCATGGTCGATTGTTCGATATTTTCAATGTGTTGTTTACGGCTAAAAAAACGACTTTTAACAGAAATAATATGCCACGCTTGTTTCAAACCTGAGCGCATTTCTTTACTTTCTGGGTAGCCAATCTGAACATCCGCCACACCCGTTTTGACATCGTCAATCGTGCTATTCATATCACCTGTGACAAAGTCGATATTGATACCAGTTTTTTTAGACCATAATTTCCATAGGTCCACTAACATCCCTGCCGGTAGCCCATCCGTCCCCATATCAGCATAGGGCTCTACCCCATTTTGCATGGCAATAACGACACCAGAGGTTTGTTTATGATACCCAAGCCAGCGACGCTCAATTTGCTTAATCACTTTAGGAGAAATTAATTCAAAACCATGATTGATTTTGTCGATAAGTTGTTGATTACCTTTATTTACAGCAGGAGATAACCCTATTTTTTTGATGAGAATACGAGATGAACTGTAAAAGTTAGCGGCAATATCTTGCTCTAATGCGACATTACGTTGATAACCTTCAATCCCTGCGAAAACAAATAAATCGCCATTGGCGGCTGCTTGCAGTAATTGCTCTCGGTTTTTATAACGCTTAAAACTTAATCTTGGCTCAAGATCTTTAAGCATCACTTCATGAGATGAGCCATCAACGATGCCAATTTGATAAGGAATTAAATCACTAATGCGCTTTTTACTGTTAATGGATTTATGAACATAAAGATAGGCATTTAAGGTAGTAAAAGGGTGTGCAAAATCAAATACGCGTGAGCGTTCTGCCGTTTCAGTCATGCCAATATGAACATCAGCATGCTTTTGTTCAAGTTGCGTTAAAGAGGCCAGCCAATGTCGAGCCACAAATCGTACCTTGGTATTGGTAATCGTTGACCACTCACGCCACAAGTCAACTAATATACCTGCAGCATTACCCTGCTCATCTAAATATTCAAAAGGATAAGTGTCTTCGCCCATGACAATCACTAAGGGCTCAGGAGAATACAGCTTAGCATCCTCATCGGCATGAACGGCAGTGGCAGGCAAGCATAGCGACATCAACATGAATGCCAGCGCCCAAGATATCAATTTCAAGTTTTTTCCCTAATACTTTTAATTTTGATGAATAAACAAGCTTGTTTTTATACGCGATATTCTGTTGTTATTCGCGACATACATTAGGGCCTGTAGATCTTTCGAGGTTGTTTTAGCAGCAAATTGTTGGCCACTACTCACATATACAACTGCGCGGCAGAGACTTTGAGGTGTAGTTATTCTACATAAAAAGTCGATAACGCAGTAAAAATGGCCAACAAACGCTGCCCGTAGGGTTCGGCTAAAAACGTTTTACTCTTTGTTGAATGAACTTTGCTTAGATGACTAGGCATCAATCCATTCGCCTCGATTAAAACGTTTTTAACTCAAACAAAATTCAACCAGAAAAGATCAACAGGCCCTAGAGTGTTAAACAAAGTTAATAAGATGGCGAATACTCGCTTTTCTTGTTGAACACGACCGCGACAATCCAATTGTTATATTTATGTAATGCTGAATAAATAATATCATTATTTTTAAGATGATCGCGCTAATTTTATCTTGTTAACATGCCCTGTTGTTGTTTTTATAGTCAATAGCGGAGAGTCGACCAATCAAAATAATTTACTTTGGAAGGCGCTGACGAAAGTCAACGACCATTACTGTACAGATTAACAGCGATAAATAGCAGCCTAAATCAAAAGTATTAACACTATAATGAACTATTTGAAAAAAAACTCACAAAATACTAGCAGGATGCTTGCTGCCATTCACCATGATTAGCTAAAATACACGCAGAATTTTTCCACATAACAGCTCATGAACTCTCAACAAGATACGATTTACGCTCACGCTGCCGATCAGATAGCCGATTTTCAATTTGATCAGCGAGTTGCTGGTGTATTTAATGACATGATCCGTCGTTCTGTCCCAGGTTACGCACAAATAATCAATACGATTGGTGATTTTGCCGATCGCTTCGTAACGCCAAACAGTAATGTCTATGATCTTGGGAGTTCGTTAGGATCTGCTACCTTGAGCATTCGTCGTCAAATTGAAGGTCGAGAATGCCAAATTTATGCCGTTGATAATAGTCAATCGATGATAGACCGCTGCAAGGAAAATCTAGCGGCTTATGTTAGCGATACCCAAGTTAATTTATTATGCGCCGATATAAGAAATATCGAGATTCAAAATGCCTCAATGGTGGTGTTAAACTTTACGCTACAATTTTTACCTATCAACGATCGTGACGCGCTCATCAAGCGTATTTATGACGGTATGCTTCCAGGTGGCATTTTAGTGATATCAGAAAAATTGTATTTTGAAGACGATCAAATTCAAAGCTTGTTAGACAGCCTGCATTTAAATTTTAAGCGGGCTAACGGCTACAGTGAACTTGAAATCAGTCAAAAACGCAGCGCCCTTGAAAATGTGATGCGTCCAGACAGTTTAACGGTGCATCAACAACGGTTAACAGAAAACGGTTTCTCACATTTTTCAGTGTGGTTCCAATGCTTTAATTTTGCATCAATGGTAGCGATTAAATGATTAGTTTTAGTTCTTTTTACAAAGACATTGCCGACTCTAACTTGCAACATTGGTTAGAAAATTTGCCCTCTATTTTAGGCCAATGGCAACGCGACCATAAACACGGTAATTTACCTAAGTGGGAAAAAGTCCTCAATAAACTTAATTACCCACAGCCAGACACCGTTGAATTTACGAGTAGCGTAACCATTGGTTCTGGCGAACAACTGAGCCCAGGACAAACTGAAAAGCTCAGTAACTTACTGGCGGTATTTCAACCTTGGCGTAAAGGTCCGTTTACTGTCCATGGTATTGAAATTGATACAGAATGGCGCAGTGACTGGAAATGGGATAGAGTAAAAGGACATATATCGCCTTTGAAAAACCGTACCGTGCTCGATGTCGGTTGTGGCAGCGGTTACCATATGTGGCGTATGTTAGGTGAAGGCGCAGCAAGGGTGGTGGGTATTGACCCGTCCCCCCTTTTTTTGTGTCAGTTTGAAGCCATTAAACGCTTGGCCGGTAATCAACACCCTGTACACTTATTGCCATTAGGCATTGAAGAATTACCGCCACTGGATGCATTTGACACTGTATTTTCAATGGGGGTGTTATATCATCGCCGTTCACCAATTGATCACTTATTACAACTGCGTGATCAATTAAGAATGGGCGGTGAATTAGTCCTTGAAACACTCGTTATTGATGGCGATGAGAACGCAGTTCTTGTCCCCTTAGACAGATACGGCAAAATGAACAACGTGTGGTTTATCCCCTCTGTTGCGGCCTTAATGTTATGGTTAAAAAAGTGTGAGTTTACCGATATCCGTTGTGTCGATATTGATGTCACCTCACTAAATGAGCAACGTAGCACCCAGTGGATGAAAAATGAATCACTTGTCGATTATCTCGACCCCGATGATGCGAGTTTAACTGTTGAAGGTTATCCCGCCCCCAAACGGGCCATCATTATTGCTACCAAGAATCAACCGAATCACGATTTAGTTTAAATATTACTATTCAACAGGAATTGACATGTTAAAGCAGGTACTTGCTCTATCCGTTGCAGCAGCCCTTATATCGGGTTGTACAGCCACTCAAAAACCAATGACACCACCACTGACTAATGCTGAGTTGAATAGCAGTCTGGTTAATACACAAACTGTCGTTATTGACGCCATTAATGCTCAATGTGCTCAACAAAGTGTAGAAATTAGTGCGCTGTCTGCTGAAATGAGAAAATTAAAAACCCAAGTCAGCACCGCGATGGCCGAACGTCCAAAGACGATTGTGATGCCACCACCCCAACGAGTAAGACCGATTGCCATTCCAGATCAATGTTCTGAAGCCACCATTGGTGAGAAATTTATTTTAGGTGAAGTTGAAAGCGTTTATGTCGATGAAGTGAAAGCTAAGTTTGCTACCCGTATTGACACTGGGGCTGAGTCGTCTTCTTTAGATGCACGAAATATCGTATTATTTGAGCGTGACGGCGTACAATGGGCTCGTTATGACGTAATGACCAATGGTATTGACCAACCCGCGAATACCTTTGAATCAAAAGTAGAAAAGTTTGTTCGTATTAAACAAGACGTTGATTCAGATGATGATCGTCGTCCAGTGATCCACGCGCATTTAAAAATAGGTAAATATTCAGCAGAAACAGATTTAAACCTTGTTGATCGAAGCCACCTAGACTATCCATTATTACTAGGTCGCAAGTTTATGAAAGATATTGCTGTTGTTGATGTAGGCCAAATCTATATCCACGGTAAAGCAAAAGACCAAATAACCACGTTAAATAAATAGGATCAGTAATGCATTCTCGTAAACCGTTTTACATCTTTGTTGCGCTGCTATTTATCATCGGCATCAGCACAAGTATTTACCGTGGAATTGAGCACAATGTGCCTTTCTTGCCTGGTGACCAGGTTCAAAGTTGGGCTGTAGACGCTAAAGTCAGTTTTGTTGGTAACAATCAACCAGCTGAAGTCAACTTTTCATTACCGAACGATCCTGCGTTTGATGTGCTCGTTGAAAACGCGACATCACCAGGTTACGGCTTAACCATTTCTAACGATGTGGCTAATCGTCGTGCTGTATGGTCAATTCGTGAAGCTTCAGGCCCACAAGCCTTATATTACCGAGTGACTTTGGTCCCTACAGGTAAATTAAACATCGAAGCAACTGAAGAGCCTCTCGCACCCGATACCTACTTATGGCCAGCAACAGAGAAGTCAGCGGCTGAGCAGATCACCGAAGAAGTATGGGGCCGTAGTGCCACTAATCTGTCGTTTGCTCAACAATTGATGAATCTAATCAACGACGCTGATCAAAGCCAAAACATGGCATTGTTATTGTCGGCAAACACTTCAACTAATTTGTTTTTGCATATGCTGCACTCTAAAGGTGTCCCTGCGCGCATTGTCAATGGCTTACAATTAGAAGATCAACGTCGTCGCCAACAACTTTCATCTTACGTGCAAGTGTATAATGACGGTGAATGGGTGTTATTTGATGTACCAAATAACAAAAAAGGTCGCGATAACACTCTCGTGTTGTGGGAATATGCTGGCCACTCCGTACTTGATGTCATGGGCGGCACTAATTCATTAGTTAACTTCTCAATGCTGCAAGACACACGTTCTGCATTAGCAACATCTATTGATATGATGATGAATGATGATGTGTGGGATTTTTCGTTATATCAATTACCCCTTGAAGAACAAAGCACGTTTAAAGGTATTCTCTTAATCCCTATCGGAGTATTAGTTGTAGTATTTTTACGGGTAATCGTGGGGATTAAAACATCAGGTACCTTTATGCCTGTGTTAATTGCCTTAGCCTTTATTCAAACAACGTTACTGACTGGCTTAATTGGTTTCTTACTGATTGTGGCATTTGGCTTAATGATCCGTTCCTATCTGTCCACCCTCAATTTACTGCTCATATCCCGAATATCCGCGGTCATAATTGTGGTGATATTTATCATCGGTTTATTCACGCTGATTTCATTCAAGCTAGGTTTAAGTGAGGGATTAACCATTACATTCTTCCCGATGATCATCCTTGCATGGACCATCGAGCGTATGTCTATCCTGTGGGAAGAAGAAGGCCCTAAAAAGGTATTCGTTTCAGGTGGTGGCAGTTTATTTGTCGCAACCCTAGCCTACTTAGCAATGGATAACCAATTAGTACAACATTGGGTGTTTAACTTTTTAGGTATTCACTTAGTGATTTTGGCTCTGGTATTAGTGATGGGTCAATACACTGGTTATCGCCTAACAGAGTTAAAACGCTTTAAACCATTGGTTGGAGAGAAATAATGAAGTACGCCTGGCCTTGGGAATTGAGCCGTAGCGGTGTACTGAATATGAACAGGCGCAATATTAGCTATATTGGTCGTTATAATCAGCGTAAATTTTATAAACGCGTTGATGATAAGTTGATCACTAAGCAACTTGCGCTTGCTAATAACATTGCGGTTCCTGACCTGATTGGTGTTGTCCACGAACAACATAAAATTCAAGAAATTCCAGCCATGGTCAGTGACCGTACTGGTTTTGTTATCAAGCCAGCTAAAGGTTCTGGCGGTAAAGGTATCATGGTGATTACTAAGGTGAACAATGGCTGTTACTACAAGCCCAATGGTCACGAAGTTACTCACAGTGAAATTTACCGGCATGTGTCTAACATTCTCAGTGGATTATTTTCACTGGGCGGTAAGCCTGATGTGGCGATTGTTGAAGGATTAATTGAGTTCGACCCGGTATTTGAAGGCTTCAGTTATGAAGGCGTACCAGACATTCGCTTAATCGTTTTTAAGGGCTTCCCAGTCATGGGAATGCTGCGTTTGTCGACGGCGGCATCAGACGGTAAAGCTAACTTGCACCAAGGTGCTGTTGGTGTCGGATTAGATATCGCGACAGGCAAAAGCTTGCATGCGGTGCAATTCGACTTACCTGTTGATAAGCATCCAGATACCCACTTTCCACTGTCGAACATGACTGTGCCACATTGGGAAACCTTACTTCATACAGCTTCGAGTGCTTATGAAATGTGTGAGCTGGGATATCTGGGTACCGACATGGTATTGGATAAATACAAAGGACCATTACTGCTTGAATTGAACGCCCGCCCAGGGTTAACCATTCAAATAGCCAATGGTAGAGGCCTTTTACCTCGACTTAAACACGTTGAAGCCATGAAAGGCCCAGCAATGTCAGTTGAAGAACGTGTGGCTTATGCTAAAAAGCATTTCTCTAGTAATCCTAAGTTTTAGTTTATTGGCCACAGCAAATGCTGTGGCCAATCCGTTGGCACTGTTTGTAGAGCAGTGCCTTCAATATAAACCTGACTTAAGCACTCTCCAGCAAGAACCTGTTTCCTCAAGTGTGTTCAACGCCGTCGAATTCGAAAAACAAACGCTTGCGCTGAATAATATTAACGACCGTATTCAATACTACCGCCCTTTTGCCACTGACTCGTTAAGCAAACAAGGATTATTGTGGTGCCAATTACATTTAGCCGATGAGCTTTATGAGTTAACCGCAGCCAATCAAACTCAACAGCTTATTGATTCATTACACTCTCTATCAGCACCCTATAATCAATTAGCCGAACGCCTTCAAAGTGTAAAAAAAACACAATGGAGTTTGACTGAAAAATCAAAACTGCATAGCGCCCAGGCTACCGTCAATCAAGCGTTGTCCGAACGTCAATTACAGATGCAATTCAACGATGAACAATGCTTATTAGCCAGTCAGTCTGTCGTCGATGAGAATACGCAACAAGCTAGCACCAACATTGATATCCACATTGCTAAATATTTACTTAAACAACCTAACGCACAATGTCGTCAACAAGCTTGGTTTGCTTATCAATTGCGCGCTAAATCCAAATTACTTGCCGCTATGGCTTACATTCATGAATTACAGCAGCAAAGAGCAATCGAACAAGGTTATCTAAACGCGGCAGAACTTGCGTTAGCACCCTATGATCTCACGCCTGCAATGCTTAATCGATTTTTGGATACGCAAACCAAGTCAATCGGCATAGCTCCCTGGGATATAGCGCAAGCGTTATTCCTCACTCAAAAAGCGGCCCCGATTGAAGCGGTATCTAGCCAAGGTTATTTATCGCAATTATTTGATCAGTTAATACCACTGGGAATTCGCATTGAGTATATTGCTCAGCCAGACACTGTAAGTGATTCAAAAAACGATAACATCAATATCATTAGAATATGGCATCAGCAACGCTTATTAGGTGAGATATACACTTACCCGCTCTCGCAACAGCAACCTCAGCAGTCATCGAAATCAGCCTTATCCATTAGCGGCCAGCTCATAAAACAAACTGTAATCGGTCATCAATTTGGCCAATATGCTCTGAGTTTCCCTGCAATATTGACGACACAAAAACAACAACAAAAACTGATTGCAGCACTTAGCGATGCCATTGTGTCTTTGGCCCAAGGTGGACAATTTTATTTGCTCGCCCATAAAACTCAAAATAAACAACAGCACGCGATTGCAAGTTTATGGTTAAACCATTATCTGACTCAATTACAACCATTTTCACCCACTTCAGAACGAGAACAACTCGCACTTCAATATCAACAACAAATGAGAGTGTTTAGATCTAAAGTCGCGCTCCATTATTATCAATTTTCAGGTAATTTAGATAACAGTGATTGGCTAGCATTCAACACTGAATTGTCAGCAGCGTTTGCCGACAGTTTTGGCCAATCGTGGCCGAGTGCCACTGATGCAATATATAGCTACCAAGCTATTGCTAATGAAGGAATTAGCCATTATCTTCCACTATGGCAAGATGCTGTGGCACAATTGATCATTACCCAAAGTGCAACCCAACATTCAAGCCTAGATATTTTTAATCTGTTGATTGTTAACGAGGCGTATTTGCCTTTTAACGAGCAACTTATGCAACTTATCGGCTCACCAATAGACCCTCATTCACTTATTTGGAGATTTAAACATGCTAGAACTGCGCAAGAGTAAAACACTCTCGTATCTAATATTGTCAGCTAGCTTATTAAGTAGTGTGGCGTTTGCGAAAGAGTCGATTGAAACGGTCCCGCACAATTTAACTGCAGATCAAGTTTATCAAGGGATTAAGACAAACTTAGAAAGCAATCTTTATTCGCTGCCTCCTCGAGTGCAAGGACACTATGCGATACGTCAATATCGTATGACCGGTGAAGATAAGTACGCTAATGGTTCGTTAATCGATTTGTTGACCATTGCCGAACAACAAGCTTTTTACAATTGTAATTTAGATAAACCCGGTTTCAGTAAGGCTGAATCACAAAAAGAAGTGGCCAAAATCAAATCGGGTATACGAGGCGATGCGCGCAAGTTAGCCATTGCCCCCTACCCTGAATTTATGTTTTATAGCGACATATTACTGCGCTACGCCAGTCGTGTGGATGAGTTTGGCTTTAAAGGACCATGTCATGATTTAATGATAAAAACCCTTAAAAAGGCTGATTTGGCCCCAGCATTGACAGACAAAAAAATGATTAAAGCCTGGGCTGCACAATTAATTAACTATGTTTTTTGGGCTAAACAAATGGGCGTAGGTGACTATTACTCTGCCTATAAAAAAGCGTTTATCAACGCCTATCCTGATAATGAAGATGCCAGCCTAGACAAGAGCCAGTATAAAAATAAAATATACGGCATGACGCACTTTATTTTTGCCGCCAGCGGATACTATCAACGCCCAGTAGATGCCAAAGAATATCAATGGATTTTGACTTACTTTGAAAAAAATATTGATCGCATTTTAAAAGACACCACAGAAGATATTATTACTGAAGTGGGAATTGGTTTCTTAATCACCGGCAATGGCAATAACCCTGTCGTTGATAAAGTCAAAAAACATGTGATTGCGGCTTATAATCCCCAGTTTAAGATGATCCCATCACCAAAAGGTGAAGCTATTTTATCGTCTGGTGAACACAGAAACGTATTAGCCATGATGCTTCTGCATTGGCCTGAGACGTTACATAAAGGACCATATTTGAACGATATTTCAAGCACTAAACGTTATCTGCCTAAGCTTGTAACACCTAATGCAGTAACCACAACACTGGTCACACCTAAGATAACGGCAACCAAGACTAATGCTCATTAATCTGTCGAAGGCGTAACTACCTTTTACTCAATAAGAATCAAAGTGTTAATCAAGTTACAGTAATAAATCAAAGGCAAATGCACTGCATTTGCCTTTTTTATATGTCAAAATATTCATTCTTTTATACTATTCGGACACATTAATGAGTAGAGCTAAATCAACATTAGAGCAATGGCGCATCGTGCAAGCAGTCGTTGATTTTGGCGGGTATGCTCAAGCTGCTGAACAATTGAGTAAAAGCCAGTCTTCGCTTAACCATGCTGTGGCAAAGTTACAACATCAACTCGGTATTAATTTGCTTGAAGTGAAGGGGCGTAAAGCTTATCTCACCGAGCAAGGCGAAGTGTTGCTTCGCCGTTCACGTCACTTAACTCAGTCAGTTGATGAGCTAGAACAACTTGCGACAAATTTAGGGCAAGGCTGGGAGCCGAATTTAACCATTGCTCGTGAGATTATCTACCCAATAGACACGCTCGTTGAAGCACTGAATGCATTTTTACCACAAAGTCGCGGCACACGAGTCACCATTCTCGATTCAGTCATCACCGGGACTCAGGAGTTGATACAAAATAACCAAGTTGATATCGCCATTTGTGCTGCATCACCCAAAGGTCATATTTCTGAACCTTTATGCGAAGCGGTATTTGAATTAGTCTGCCATCCTGAACACCCTCTTGCGCAACTCAATGACATTGAAGACGACAAACAACTTGCCCAACACTTGCAAATCGTCATTAAAGACACAGGACTTAAATCAAGTAATGATATTGGTTGGCTAAAAGCCGAGCAGCGTTGGACAGTGTCTAACTTTCACGAAGCGAAATCGATTTTACTGCGCAACATTGGTTTTTGCTGGATGCCAAGTTTTGTGATTGCACAGGAATTGGCCACTAAGCAACTGACTCGCTTGCAATTACGTGGCAGCACTCAACGTAAAGTCATTTTAAATCTTGTCATCCCAAATAGAGATCAACAAGGCCCTGCTTCCAAGTTACTTGAAAATCTCATTTTGCAGCAGCATAAATTACCGATGAATCCACACCAGTAAAATACCAATCCGCATTAATAAGTGACCACTCAGAATACGTCCAATGATTATTGATTAATACCAATTCCATTAATTATCTGGTCATTCAGCGGGAGTTCTGTGTCTTCTAGGCAAGTAATAGAATTGTAGGCATAGTTGTTCTACGTCAAAATGCTATTAAGCAGCATGGAAGGCACAGAAACCCGCCTTACAGGAGACACTCAGACCGTTCATTTCTTTGTTGCATTGCCTTAAAGGGAATAACCATTATCTCAACAATGCGCCTCAAACTGAACAATCTGAGTGGCTCTGATTGGTCACATAATTAATAGAATTGGTATAAGGCGTCGCTCTGTAGTCATGCTTGTTGCCTTCCAAATAGCAAAAACTGCCGGGTATGCCTCAGTAAATGAATACAAGATTGATTATACGTAAAATTCAAAACCTGGTGGCTGTGCCTGGGAGGAAGTTTGATGTAAAAGTTGATTTTGATAAGGATTATAACGACTAGCGGAATTGAGTTGTTGATTAATGCCATTTGCCGACATAGATTGTATATCAGCACCCCTCGAGGTAACACTTGATGAGGTTTGCGAAGCTGTGAGTGTTGCGTTAACAATTGGCTTAGAGGCGATTGATTGGGAGTTTAGCGGCTCAGCAGAGCTGGTATAGGGAGTCGCTGATGCGGCAATGGTATTGTCACTATTCGATTGTTTTTGCATAAAAGGAGCAAGAGGGTCACGGTTATCTGGTTGTTTAAAGATTTGGCCTAATTCAGTCATATGCTCACTGTCTTGAGTACTCATTACCGACTGTTGACGCTCCACAACTAAAGCTTGTTTAGCCTCGTTCATATACTGTACTGCTTGTGCTGCAACACGAATATCGGCCATAGAGGGTTGAACTGGCGCCATTGCCGCAGCGTAAACTTTTTGCATTTTACTTAAGGTTGCTTGTGGATCACCACTGATAGGAGCGACATCAATACTGACTTCACCATCTACAGCATAACGTCTGCCATCTGGACCTTTTTCATATTCGTAACTCGGGCTTTGCGCAAAGCTTCCCCCTACCGCTGCATGAGCTTGTTCGTGAGTTTTCACTTCGATATCTCGTTTACTCAACTCAGAAATCTGTTGCGCTTCAGCTTGATCTATCTGCTGTTGTTTCTGCGCTATTTGTTTATTAATTTGCTCTTTAGCTGCTGCGCTCTCTTGTTGAGATTGCTCATTTGCGGCTTGCTCTACTTCGGCATCATTTGAAGTTACGTTAGCATCCGTGGTTGAGGTTACATTACTGGTCATCGCCTGCCCATTTGCAGGCGTTTCTGATTGAGGCTCAGTTGTGGATATAAAACGGTTTACTGTACTTGGTTGATCATTAACATCAGTAAATACCACAGGTTGAAATGGTGTTGCCTGCTGAGATTCCGTGGTTTTATAATTGGTTGGTGACTGAACCGTATTAGCCTGTACAGTGCTTGTTTGAAAATGGGTCGATTGAGCACTGACTTGAGCAGATGCATTCGATGAACCACTATTGGATACAGACGTTTTTTGTAACACCGCTGCAATATTCATTGGGCCACTTTTTAAGCTATAGCTTGCGTTCACTGGCTGGATAGATGATGCGGATGATACTGGCGCTGTATTTGAAAGCGGTGTATCTGAAATTGATGTGTTAGATAATACAGGACTTGAACGTAGTGATTTTACCGAATTAACGACGGGAGTGCTTGTTGAAATATTAGCTGATGCATTACGAGATGTTGTATATGAGCTGGTATGTGAACTATTACTACGACCATAAACGGAAGTGTGGCCACTTCCGCTTTTATGCGTCGCGGGTGTCGCGACGCTCATTGATGCGGGACTGATTACCGCGTTCATTGTTACACTTCGATATCAATCAAACTACCAATCGTTTCAGATGCAGCTTCAATGACTTTGGCAGAAGCTTGCCCTTGATTTACCGATTCAGTAGCCGAAATTAATGCAGAAGTCTGATCATTAGCTGTTACCGCTTGCGAACTTAAGGTAACAGTATCTTGAGTTGATGTTGGGACTGCGGGTTTTTGTTGATCAGGTATCGCCACAGACGTGGTTGCTTGCGCTAAACCTTGTTGTGCACTTTGCAATCCCTGCATACCTGATGCATACGCTGATTGAACTTGCATAATACGCTCCTGGCTATTAACCGTAATCTAAAGATGTATTGTTACTGTATCAATTTTAGCCTAAAGCTAAAATAAAAAGTGACAATTAAGTCGTAAAATAACTAATAATTATTATGGCGTAAACACCCATAAATGTACAGTTTTTAAGCATAACAAACAGAGTGAGTTATTGATTTATCCAGGCCATCTCCCAATCTTTCCATAAGGGATTGAAACCAAGCTGTTTAAGCCGATAAACAACTTGTTCAACTGAGCGATCATCACTGATTTCAAATTGATCGAGCTGGGTGCTAGGGTTCAAATACCCTCCTGGTTGCGTCGAGCTTCCTGCACTTAAGTGAGTGATCCCCAAGGCCCATAAATTATCGCGTAAACTGGCTAGTTCTCTAGTCGATAAGCTAATTTCGACTTGGGGATTAAATAATCTAAAGGCACAGATAAGCTGAACTAAACCGGCATCACTGAGCTCGACTTTGGGTGTAATACCTCCGGTGCAAGGCCGAAGTCTTGGCAATGAAATACTGTATCGAGTGCGCCAATAGGTTTGTTCGAGATACTGTAAGTGATGTCCCATAAAGAGTGCATCAAGACGCCAATCATCAAGGCCTAGTAGCACCCCTAACCCTATTTTATCAATACCCGCCTTAGCAATTCGGTCGGCTGTGGCTAATCGATAGTTAAAATCTTGTTTCTTACCCCGAGTATGATGTTGAGCATAGGTGTGCGGCCGGTACGTTTCCTGGTACACCATGACTGAATCGAGACCAAGCTTAGCCAAACGCTGATAATGAACCGTTTCAAGTGGCTGCACTTCCATAGCCACGTGACTAAACTTGGCTTTAACCTGCGGTAAAATGGCTGCAAAATAATCGATACCGACTTTGGTTTCATGCTCGCCAGACACCAACAATACTGAATCGAAGCCACGTTGCTTAATAATAGCCATCTCTTGATTTAATTCATCTTGGCTCAATGTTTTACGCTTAACTTTGTTACTCATGCTAAAGCCGCAATAATCACATTCATTTGCACATAAGTTCGATACATACAAAGGTAAAAACAAACCAAGGTTAGCACCAAAGCGTTGTCGCGTTAATGCCGCGGCTTGTTGTGCCATGGGTTCTAAATAGGCCATTGCCGCTGGTGATAATAGCGCCATTAAACTCGATAAATTACCCGTGGGCTGTAATAGTGCTCGCTCAACATCTTGCGCTGTCGTTGAATAAAGTTTCAGTGACATTGCATCGGCATTGAGTGTTACAAATTCATCAACAAATGATGTCATACATTGAGCCCCAAAAAGCCTGTTAGAGGACTGGTCGCTAAAGCTTGACGATTGACATGCCCAAGTCCCGCTTCGTATGCTTGTCGACCCGCGATAACAGCTTGAGCAAAACATTGAGCCATTTTTTCAGGTTGGGCACTGCTGGCAATCGCGGTGTTAACTAATACAGCATCGGCGCCCATTTCCATTGCGCGGCATGCTTGAGAAGGTGAGCCAATACCAGCATCAATAATCACCGGCACTTGTGCCTGCTCAATAATAATGTTTAAAAAGGTTTCTGTTGCCAGCCCTTGATTACTTCCAATTGGGCTACCCAATGGCATAACCGCTGCGCAGCCAACATCTTCAAGACGTCGACACAACACAGGGTCTGCATGCACATAAGGCAGCACCACAAAACCGTCATCGCATAACTGCTTTGCTGCTAGTAATGTTTCAATAGGATCGGGCATCAAATATTTAGGATCGGGATGGATTTCCAATTTTATCCATTTAGTGCCGAGCATCTCATAGGCTAAATGCGCCGCAAAAATGGCTTCTTTGGCATTGCGAGCCCCTGCCGTGTTGGGCAGTAATTTCACCCCTAATGATTGCAATGGCGCTAACAGGTTGTCGTGGTTAGCATGTAAATCAATGCGTTTCATCGCTAATGTCACCAACTGTGATTGAGACTGCGCGATTGCGGCTAACATAATGTCTTGATGACTAAACTTACCTGTTCCAGTAAATAACCGAGAGGTAAATTGATGACCGGAAATCGTTAACATAGTTACCCTCCTGCCACAGCAGAAAACACACAAATAGAGTCATCATGCTGACACATAACATGGTTCCAGCGGCTGCGCGGTAGCACTTCATCATTAACCACGACAGCGATGGCGTTAATCGGCAGCTGCTTTAATATCAACAGTTCTGAGATTGTCACGTGCCCCTCCAACGTTTCTGCAACGCCGTTGATCATCACATTGATAGATTGAGATGGTTGATTAGCATTCATTTGCGTACTCCTGCAATTGCGGCTGTTGGCATAATGTACATTGCAGATCACGGTTCATTTTGGCTTGATGCCACTGTAGCGTTAACGCATCAAAGCGCTGTAAAATGCCGTACTGAGTGAAGGTATTGCAGATATGCTGCAAACCGACTAACGCTTGCATACTGGCCATAACCCCGACCGCTGGCCCAAGTACACCTTGCTGCGAACAGGTTTGCTTAATGTCGATATCTTCAGGGTATAAACAGCGATAACAACCATATTGCTTCTCATGCGTTAATTTAGCGCCAAAATCGATACAGAATAATTGTCCTTGATACGCACTGATCGCCGCGCTAATAAGGGTTAAACCTTGAGTAACACAAAGCTGATTAATCACATGACGAGCAACTAAATTATCGGTGCAATCAAACACCAATGTGTCGGTATCTAAGTACTTGGTAAACTCAATAACGTTAGTTTCGGTTAACTTATCGGTAATCGCATTGACATAGACATCTGAGTACAAACGACTCAATGTGCGTTTGGCGACACTGACTTTATGCTGACCAATATCGGCCTCACTGTATAATAATTGTCTTGGTAAATTATCGAGCGCCACCACATCATGGTCGACTAGCATAAAGTGCTTAACGCCTGCAGCTGCAAGATATTGCACCACCAGCTGACCGAGTCCACCCAAACCAATAATGGCCACCTGACTATTTATAATCGCCAACAGCCCTGTTTCACCAATGTCGTTAAGCAACATGGTGCGCGAATACTGTCGATATTGCTTGTCCGTTAACGCTTTCATATCGCCTCCTTAAGCGCACTCATAACCTTAGGCACTTGATGGCCTCGAGTGAGTTGCAGCCAACGTTGATGCATTAAACGATATGCCTCACTGGGATGACTCGCTTGAGTTATCGCTCTGACAACAGCAACATCCCCCACTTTACTGCTCGCCAGTCGCTCAAGACGCTCAACATCAACGCCGCCAATGGCTACAGTGGGATAATGTTTGCCCAACAAATTCACATAATGCGTTAATTTAGTCACCCCTTGAGGCGCTGATGGCATTTGCTTGGTTGTGGTAGGATAAATATGACCTAATGCGATATAAGACGGTTTACATTGGTGGGCTAACAACGCCTCAAAATAGCTATGACTCGATATACCTAAGGCTAAACCTGCCTCAGCTATTGCCTCCAGATTTGCACTGGCTAAATCTTCCTGGCCAAGATGCACCCCAAATGCACGGTGTTTTATGGCTAATTGCCAGTGATCATTGATAAACAGTTGCGCGTTAAAATCGCGACCTAGAGTAATTGCATCAATAATATTTTGCTCTAATGCCTGTAACGTTAACTCGGTAATAGGTTGAGATAATTTAACTCTAAACTGCACGGTACGGCACCCAGCCTCGAGAACCGAGTGCAACTGTGATAACGAGTCCAGCACGGGGTAAACACCTAATGGCGTCACCACAGGCCGAAAGGCTTTATTGCTACGATAAGCACTATTATCCTCAACGTTTGTAATGGTCGGCATCACACTTAATTCGTTAGGCCAGCCTGAACGTGCCAATACGCCAGGCCCTGCGCCAATAGCATAACTGTCACTTAAACCTTTATTGACATAAGCTTTTGCCAACACAATCGCGTCATGAATCAAAAATTGATGCGCAACAAAACACGCTACTGCCGATGACAGCGTACAACCGCTGCCATGATTATTGTTAGTATTCACTCTGGGGCTGGTGAGTTTAAACACTTGATTATCATGAATGTGGCTCGCCCCCGCCACACTACGTGTCACATAAACATCTGTGGCTAGCTGCTGTTGCCAAGCAGCATCGCCACCTTTAGCTAGTACATGACAACGATAATGATTAGCAAGCCATTTAGCCGCCATTATCATGCTCAGTTCATCGTTATCTGTGTTGCTATCGGTATTGGTATCGGAAGTTTGTTGATTTGTTAATGTGTGACTAGAATCTCTATGCCTAGGCTTTTTATTACTGAGATCTGCATTACTTGGATTGGTATTTTCCAATAATAATGTCGAGCTTAAACGAAACAATTCATGCTGATTTGGTGTGAGCAAGCTGATTAAGCCAGCAAATGGCGTAAAATTGATAGCTTGCTGACAAAATTGCGCGCCACTGCTGGCTACCATCACAGGGTCGAGAACTACAAAAGGTAATGTGCAAAGCCGGCTTAATCGCGATAACCATTTTGCAACGATATCGATTTGTTGTTGATTGGCCAATAAGCCAATTTTAATCGCAACCGGCGTTAAATCAGCCCATAAAGTATCTAACTGCGTAATTAACATCTGCTCAGAAACGGCTTCAACGAGAGTCACATTCACACTATTTTGCGCAGTAATGCTGCTAATCACGCTGCAACCATGGCATTGAAGATCGTGCATTGTCAGTAGGTCAGCTTGTATACCCGCGCCGCCGCCACTGTCAGAACCCGCAATGGTCCAAACAATGGGTTTTGGCATAAGGTTATCGATTTTAGCGTGCGTACTTGTCGCCATTACTCCACCCCTTCTTTAGCCTTTGCAGCAGCGACTTCATGATAAATAGCCGAACCCGATGCTTTAAATTCAGCCGATTTTTGCTTCATTGCCAAGGTGTTATAATCAGTCGCCGTGGTTAATTCAATGTGTTGCACTTTGGCATGAGTGTTAGCATCTTCAAGAGATTTAGCGTAATCACGCACTTCCTGGGTGATTTTCATTGAACAAAATTTAGGCCCGCACATAGAGCAAAAGTGAGCCACTTTTGCTGATTCTTGCGGTAGGGATTCATCGTGATACGCACGTGCGGTGTCAGGATCTAAGCCTAGGTTATATTGATCTTCCCAACGAAACTCAAAGCGCGCCTTAGATAACGCATTGTCACGCACTTGTGCCCCGGGATGCCCTTTGGCAACATCCGCGGCATGAGCTGCAATTTTGTAAGCAATTAGCCCTTGTTTTACATCGTCTTTATTGGGTAAACCTAAATGCTCTTTTGGAGTGACATAACACAACATCGCCACGCCATACCACGCCATCATTGCCGCACCAATACCAGATGTGAAGTGATCGTAACCGGGAGCAATATCCGTTGTTTGTGGGCCTAATGTGTAAAATGGTGCCTCGTCGCACAGACTAAGCTGTTTTTCCATATTGACTTTAATCAGTTGCATCGGCACATGGCCGGGACCCTCGATTATGGTCTGCACATCATATTGCCAGGCTATTTTGACTAACTCACCTAGGGTGGCTAACTCAGCAAATTGCGCTTCATCATTGGCATCAGCAATAGAGCCTGGGCGCATACCATCACCAAGCGATAACGACACATCGTATTGGGCACAAATTTGGCAAATATCTTCAAAGTGTTCATACAAAAAACTTTCTTTGTGATGGCTTAAGCACCACTTTGCCATAATGGAACCACCACGAGAGACAATGCCCGTTAGACGCTTGGCCGTCATCGGCACATAGCGTAATAACACGCCGGCATGGATGGTAAAGTAATCAACTCCCTGCTCAGCTTGCTCTATGAGTGTGTCGCGAAATATTTCCCAATTAAGATCCTCAGCAACCCCATTAACCTTCTCAAGCGCTTGATAAATAGGCACGGTACCAATAGGCACAGGAGAATTACGAATGATCCACTCGCGGGTTTCATGAATATAACGCCCCGTGGATAAGTCCATTACAGTGTCGGCGCCCCAACGCGTTGACCACACTAACTTCTCTACTTCTTCTTCAATCGATGACGTTACGGCTGAATTCCCAATATTGGCATTCACTTTAACCAAAAAATTACGCCCTATGATCATAGGTTCAGCTTCTGGATGATTAATATTAAGCGGAATAATTGCTCTGCCTCTTGCCACTTCATCACGCACGAACTCAGGGGTAATCAGTTGGCCAATGTGCGCCCCAAACGCTTCACCGGGAGCGTGTTGTGTGAGTACGCTATCATGCACATCGGCGCGCGCCATATTTTCACGAATGGCAATGTATTCCATTTCTGGGGTAATAATCCCTTGCCTAGCGTAGTGCATTTGCGTGACGCGTTTGCCGACTGTGGCCCGTCGTGGCGCATTAAGTCCGTCAAATCGTAAATGGTCTAAACCATCATCAGCTAAACGTTGCTGAGTAAAGCCAGAACTTGCATGGGTTAATTGCTCAGTATCTTGACGCTCTGTTATCCAGGCTAGACGTAATGGAGCTAAACCACGACGGACATCAATATCAGCATGGGGATCGGAATAAGGCCCTGCGCAGTCATAAACCATAATGGCAGGGTTTGTCTCAGTGATAGGATGCTTATCTGTGCCACCCGTTCGAGTGCTGGCTTGATGGATTTGCCTCATGGCCACCAGCAGATCGGGACGGCTGCCTTGCAGATAGACTTTTTCAGAATTTGGGTGTTGTAATGGTTTTAGGGTATCGATAAATTGTTGAGCTTTCGCTCGTGTCTGACGACGGTTTGAATGTGACATTAGCAACCTCATTTTAAGAGTAGAGTTGCTTGTCAGGAGAGGTGTTGAGCAAAGCTATGGCCACAAAAAGATTGTGACGCATATAAATAATCAATCATTACAATGACACTGTCTGTATCGATTTAGGCTTAGGTTAAGTGAATAAATGGCTGTGAAAAAACCATCAACCAAAACGCTAAATTATCAACATGATGCCGTAATAAAAACGATTATTACGCTTGTTTCCTTCGCAGGTTCTAGCCTGATCAGGTTCAACGGATCCCGAATAAACGGTCTCAGCCATAATGGCACTCCGACAAGATGTCCCGCAGTATAGGCAAGCTTACAATAAAAAAACAAGCATTAAATTTCGCACGTATTTCACTTTATTCACTCTAAAACAGAGCAGTCATATCCAAAACCATGACGCTGCGGCTGAGTTCACACAAGCTGATTCACACTGCGAAAAGTCATCATTTTAGATGCGACAATATGTCGCATTCCATAGATTTATTAGTAGGTTATAATTTTCTAATGCAAAAAATAGCGATGAAATATATTCATCCTAATTTACAATATAATAAATACGGTGATGATTTTGACCACATTAAAAACACAAAGCATTAAATCTAATCATAATATTAACACTGCTTACTCATCAATATCTTTCGCCATAATGGTAGTGTTGTCTGCACCTGTTGCAGCACAGCCATCAACACAAGACACATATTCAGACATTGAAAGAGTTGAAGTCCACGGTCAACAAAACGGTGATAAAGATTTATTAGGTTCAGCGGAACGCTTGCTCACAAAACAAGGTGTTGAGTTTTCACAAGCGGGCGGTGTTTCAGCCTTACCGATTTTGAATGGCATGATGGGCGATCGCATTAAAGTGCTTATCGACGGCAATGACATTACTTCATCATGTGCCAATCACATGAATCCACCACTATCTTACGTGGCAGCAAGTCAAATTACCTCAGCCCAAGTGGTTGCAGGTGTGTCGCCGGTCAGTGCCGGTGGAGATAACATTGCCGGTGTGATTAAAATCAATAGTTTTAACCCAGAGTTTTCCTTAACAGACCAACTTACATGGCATAGCGGTAATGTGTCTGCAGGTTATCGAAGTGTTAGCGATACCAGCTTAGCCAGTGTCAATGCCACCGTCGCCAGTAAAGCACTGAGTTTTAGCTACCAAGGCGCTTTTGAAGACGCCAATAGTTATACCGATGGTAATGGCGACACCGTGTTAGACACGCTATATCAAGCACAAAACCATGCCTTAATTGCAGCATGGCAAGATGATACCCAACAACTTGCCATTAAATTAACCCATCAACATATTCCATATCAGGGGTTCGCCAATCAGTATATGGATATGACCAACAACGACAGTTATGGTGCAATACTGCGTTATCAATTAGCACTTGAAAATGAAGGTCAATTTAGTGCACAAGCGAATTGGCACAGTGTCGAACATGATATGGGTTTCTTCACGCCAGAAAAAACCGGCATGATGCCGATGGAAACCACAGGTAAAGATTTTAGTTACCAATTGCATTGGCAACTCCCTATGAGTAATGACAGTACGTTATTGCTTGGACAAGAATATTATCTGTATCAACTTGATGATACCTGGCCTGCTATTGAAGGCTCATCCATGATGGGCCCAAATGATTACGTCAATATTAATGATGGTAAACGCAAACGCGCTGCGGTTTACGGAGAATGGCAACAAACGCTAAATACACAATGGTGGATAACAGCGGGTGTTCGCTATGAATATGTCACGACCACTACTGGTGAAGTGCAACCTTATAACAGCATGAGTATGATGGGTATGAGTAACGTTAATGCGTTGGCAGCAGATGAATTTAATCAGCTTTATCGACCACGACATGACCATATTATTGATGCCACATTATTAGCACGATATCAATTAAGCGATACCGAAATCATCGAATTTGGTTTAGCTCAAAAAGGCCGGGCACCAAACTTATATGAACGCTACAGCTGGGGCCAAAGTACGATGGCGACAACCATGATAGGTTGGTATGGCGATGCTAATGGCTATGTAGGTAATCCCGATTTAAACCATGAAACGGCTCGCACTCTTAGCGCCGCATATACATTAGTGCAAACTGATTTCACGGCCTCAGTTACCGCCTGGTATAGCGATATCAATGACTATATTGATGCTGATGTTATTGGTAGCGTTAATAGCACGAGCATCGAGCTAAACCGCCGTAATATTTTACAATTTACCAATGTCGATGCGACAATTTATGGCTCGCGCGCAGATGCGAGTTACCTGTTAACAGAAAACGATAATGGTAAGTGGGTTGTTGCAGCCAATATCAGTGCCACTCATGGCAAAAGAAACGATACCCATACGCCTCTATATCAAATCAAACCATTACAGAGCGAGTTAACACTTCAGCATCAACGTGGTGATTGGAACAATAGTATTAGCTGGCAATGGGTGGCGACAAAAGATCGGGTCGACAATAATCGCCTTGAAAACACCACTGACAGTTATTCACTACTGAACATCTCAAGCAGTATTGAATGGCAAGGTGCAACCATGACTCTGGCAGTAAACAACTTACTTGATGAATATTACCAACTGCCTTTAGGTGGGGTGAGTATTGCGCAATATAAGCAAGATAACACCCAAGGTTTCCCCCAAATGAATGGCGCCGGCCGTTCAGTAGAGCTCAGCGTCAACTATGCGTTTTAACGCGACCTACCCAGCCTAGGGATCATTGTTTTTCTTTACTGACATAAACACATAATTGAATAAAAAGCCCTTACATTACTGTAAGGGCTTATCTATTTGGCGGAGCGGACGCTGACCTTGAATGAGTGAACTCGCGACCAGTGCGCCATGGTCGAATGTTGAAGATGTTGAAGATGCTGGAAATTAAAAAGAATAAAAAGCCCTTACATTGCTGTAAGGGCTTATCTATTTGGCGGAGCGGACGCTGACCTTGAATGAGTGAACTCGCGACCAGTGTCGTGATCGAATGTTGAAGATGTTGAAGATGCTGGAAATTAAAAATAATAAAAAAGCCCTTAAATTGCTGTGAGGGCTTATCTATTTGACACAGCGGACGCTGACCTTGAATGAGTGAACTCGCGACCAGTGTCGTGATCGAATGTTGAAGATGCTGGAAATTAAAAAGAATAAAAAAGCCCTTACATTGCTGTAAGGGCTTATCTATTTGGCGGAGCGGACGGGACTCGAACCCGCGACCCCCGGCGTGACAGGCCGGTATTCTAACCAACTGAACTACCGCTCCAAAACGGTTTGCTTACACTTAATAAAATTAAACTTGAAAAAACAATCGCATAAAATTAATTTTATTAAATGTAAACAGTCACTTGAATGGCGGAGCGGACGGGACTCGAACCCGCGACCCCCGGCGTGACAGGCCGGTATTCTAACCAACTGAACTACCGCTCCACACAAGTGCGTTGAATAATAAAGTTGTGATAATTAATCGTCAACTATTTTTTAACGGTTTTAACTCGTTTAGCTAAAAAATGCACAATTATTGTATTTAATACCATTGCGCGTTAGTAAATGATCTCTCAGCGAGAATTTAAAAGGGCTTAAACAAGGCGTATGACTGAATGAATAGTTGTTCTCTTTCGAAGTCATGCAACGCAGTGTAAGCCCTTTTAAAACTCGCCTGAAAGGAATGCCCCAGCGGCTTTTGCTTTGCGTTCTCGCTATTTGAAAGGGAACAACCATTACTACATAGCGACGCCTTAATCAAAAACCGCTGGATGCATTCTGAGTGGTCACTTATTAATGCGCAATGGTATAAGGACCACATTCAAGTATTAATCGACGTTAAAAATAATCAATTAACTTTTATCATCTGGCATGGTTAAATCAATGTCGTCCAAATCTAGGCTTTCAAGTTCATTCTCGGGGGGTTTATCTTCTTTAGGTGGATTTTGCTTTAAACGCTCTTCTGCCGCCGCCATCGCTTTCGCTAACGCTTGTCTTTTACGCCACACAATAATGCCTACAATCCCAAACAGGAATAGCACACCATTAACGGTAACAATCCAAAATATCGCATCATCTTTAGCGAGTTGCTCTTCAATCGCCGCTTGCACTGCAGCTTGCTCTGCGAGTTCCTCAGCTGTTGGGCCAGGCTTTGGTGGCTCAATTAAATTGAAAAACATCTCAGGTAAATTCAATACAATTTCACGTCCACCTACCGCGGTAGACACCACAGTCCCCTTCACTCGGTAGCTACCAAATTCAGTCACTTTCGGTAAATATAAAATTTGATCAGCGCTGGTGAGTTCTTGCAAAATTATTGGTAGTTGTAACCCGGCGGGGCCAACTAATTCAAATTCAAAATGAGTTTCTGCAAGCAAGACTTGAGTTTCATCTACGGACAACTGGATTTGCCAAATGCCTTTTAACGGATCGTTGTTGGGCACCATTTCTGCTTTTATGGGCTGTTTAGACAACTCAAATGGCATCACAAACTCACGTTCAAACACGTTATTACGTGCTGAGACGTTTAATATATAATGCCCACTGGGTTGTTCTAAGTTTTGAGCCCCTGTGAAGACACCATCATCTGGGGCTTCGTCTAAATCTTCACCATTATCTTTGTAGGCACCAACAATAATGGTGCCTGTCGCAAAATTGTCATCACCCACGATATGCTGGCTGGTAAAACGCGAGGTCCACTCAACCATGTATTCCAATCCGGGCATTCTCATGGTTAAGTTGTCGCCCAAAAGGCGCGCTGTCACTTTGAGACGTTCACCTTGAAACAGCGGTTGCGGTAAAGGTTGCACTTCAATGTCGAGTTTAGAGAGTTTCTGAATAGTAGAACCTTCGGTAACTTGCCCGAGTAACTGCCATGGGCCCGCCATTGGTTTTTCTATGTGGAGCATGTCAGCAGCGATACCATCAACCCACTTTACCGATTGTGGGTGGCGATTTGAATACCATTTACTGCCATCGGGTAGCACCACTACGACCGGCGCGGAGCCATAATCTCGTTGGATAACCAAGGTTAGGTTATCCACCATATAATCAATACGAAATCGATTCTTAAGCTCTGCAGCTTGTGAGGCTTTAACCGGTGCTGCGAACGCAGAAGATTGCCACGCCATAATAGGGCATAGCAATAGAAAACAAGCAATGGTGGCGCTACGTGAAAGGCTAACAGTCATAAAGGTGGGTTTACCCTCTCCAGAGACATTTTCCAGACTTGGCAATGAGGTCAAGTCGTTGTTCGTGTAATACTATTTCATCGGCCGATGCCCCGACGACTTTAAGGTTAAACGCGGATGTGTCGATCTTTTTTATCCCGCCACCTTCTTGACCCGCTTTTTCATTAGACAAATTAAACTTAATTTGTCCGCCAGTCATAATTAAGTAAACGTCAGCCAGGATTTCAGCATCGAGTAACGCGCCATGATAGGTTCGACGGCCATTATCAATACCATAACGACGGCATAAGGCATCAAGGTTGTTCTTTTGCCCTGGATGTAATCGCTTGGCAATGGCTAAGCTGTCTAAAATACTGCAAATGTCTTTGGTTTTCGGCCCGATTGGATTGAGTTTTGAAAACTCATGGTCCATAAAGCTCACATCAAAGTTTGCGTTATGTGCAACAATCTCAGCGCCGTCAATAAAGTTGATAAATTCTGATGCAATTTGATGAAACCGCGGCTCATTGGCCACGCGTTCATTGGTAATGCCGTGAACCTCAATGGCCTCGGGATCGATTGATTGGCCTGGATTGATGTATTGGTGATACGTCCTGCCCGTTAAACGGCGATTTATCACTTCGACACAACCGATTTCAATGATCCTGTGCCCAACATAAATAGGGCCACCCGCTTGGTTCATACCTGTGGTTTCGGTATCGAGAATGACTTGACGACTTGCACTTGAAATAATGTTCATAATTTTTACTCTTTAAGCCCTCGCCCCTAGTTAAATTGAGTATACTGGCGCGAATATTTTGCTATGGTAACAACTTGATGGCCGAACTCAAACAGCTGTATATTTTTACTGATGGATCTTGTTTAGGCAACCCGGGTCCTGGCGGCTATGGCGTGGTAATGAAATATCAACATCAAACGCATGAAATAGCCGACGGCTTTGCCCTTACCACCAATAATCGCATGGAATTACTTGCCCCCATCATCGCACTTGAAGCGTTATTTGAACCTTGTAATATTATCTTAACCAGCGACAGCCAATACATGCGCCAAGGTATCACATCTTGGATCCATGGTTGGAAAAAGAAAGGTTGGATAACGTCAACCAAGCAACCGGTTAAAAATGTCGACTTATGGAAACGCTTAGATACGGTAAGCCAACAACACACTATAGATTGGCGTTGGGTTAAAGGTCACGCTGGGCATGTAGAAAACGAACGTTGCGATACTCTAGCCAGAAAAGCCGCAGAAGCAAAACCCAAACAAATCGACGAAGGTTACCAGGCTGAATAGTCATCTCGGATTTAAAAAGTGAGTATTCATCCTCACTCATCAACATCTTTGTATGTTATTTGGTTTTTGACAAACCGGTACGTCCGGCACTCGGGGCGGTAGACCAATTAGGTGCGCTAATTTTAGATTTATCTTTAATTGGCGTAAACGGTACTGTAAGTTTACGAGCCACAATCACATAAACACTACCTGTGCTGGGTAACCAATGGGCTAAACTTTTTTGCCACCATGGTTGATGCTCTGCCTGACGGCCAACCGGCCCTAATAATGAATGGTGCATTAAACGCTCGTCTGCCAGCACTTGATATCCTAATAAACCCAGCCAATCCTTGACCCGTGAAGGCATAAAAAACTGTCCATTCCACGGAATGTTACTTTGGTACTTAGGTAAGATTTTCCCAGCAAAAATCGGACTTACCGGGTTAAATCCGACAATGAATACATAGCCACTATTAATGAGTACACGATCAAACTCACGTAAAATTTGATAAGGATTTTGTTCAAACTCGAGTAAAAAGCAACTTACCACAGCATCAATAGCGTTTTGTTGTAATGGCAGATAATGTGGATCCGCTTGTATATTGGCGTCATGACCGTCAAACAATGAAAAGTGACGAGCAATAGAACAATGTAAACTGTTGATTTGACTACTGAGCGCACCCACCTTTAATAAATGATAACCAAAGATACGCGGCCACCAAGGCGCAAGGGCCGCTTCAATCTCGGCTTGCAATATTTCGCCAAATGGTAAGTCATGCCAATGTTGTGGTACTAACTTTGAGTTTGCCACGTCTCACTCCTCAATCCCAATGACCTTACCGACTTTCACAGCGTTGCACTTGATGTGATTCGGTTTTATCCGTTACCCTAACAGATAATTCAATATCACTCGAGCCAGATTATGCTTAACGTTCATACCATTCCCGCTTTTAATGATAACTACCTTTGGTTAGTGCATCACACTGACAGCCTTGACGCTTACGTCGTTGACCCCGGTTGCGCCACAAGCGTTATCGACTATTTGGCTACCACAGAATTAAATTTAGTGGGTATTTTAATCACTCATCACCACAGTGATCACACCGGCGGTATTAAGCAACTGCAAGAATATTTTGATCACAAACTTGAAGTTTACGGCCCAAGTAATGAGCGTATTAATGGGCTCACTATGCCACTGACCCTCGACGCGGTATCAACAATTGATATCCCTCACTTAGGGGCAACAAGAGTGATGGCGGTTCCGGGTCATACGTTAGGCCATATCGCATATTATATTGATAACAAGCTATTTTGTGGTGACACGTTATTCAGTGGTGGCTGCGGTCGATTATTTGAAGGTACACCAACTCAAATGCTGCAATCGTTGAAAATGCTTGCCAACTTGCCTGACAACACTCAAGTATTTTGTGCTCACGAATATACTCGTGCTAATCTCGATTTCGCTCAACACGTGACCCCACACAATCATAAATTGAACGAATACGCGGCAAAAGTAGACCAATTACGCTCACGAAACATCCCCACTATCCCTAGCACAATCGCGACAGAAAAAGCGATAAACCCTTTCTTACGTTGTCATCTAAATGAGACACAAGTCGCAATTTCGAACCATTATAACATTGTGAATATTGATGAAATTCAGACATTTACTTTATTAAGAGAATGGAAAAACCAGTTTTAGATGAACATGAAAACACTTTAATAAGACAAGCCAAATGATTTAATCTACAATGCAAAACTGAACTAAAGCATGACCAAAAGAGTCTCATAGGCATTTGGTGTGTTCGATCCTTATTTTAAGGCCTGAGAACTTGAGGAAGTGTATCTTCAATGAACGTAAATTTATTCATTATTGCCGGCAGCTTATTGGCGGTAACGGGGTGCCAGACGCTCCAGTCCACTGAGCCGCAATCAGACAATGACCAACACAGTGTTGCTATCAAAGCTAAAAGCAAAAAATCTGCAACCGTTACCCTCGATGAAATAGAAGAGCAAGTTGCCGAAGTTAATAACTTATGGTTGCGGATCAGCAATAAAATGCAGCTTCCCGTTACCGACAATGCGCTGGTAGCCCAATATCGACAATGGTATTTAGACAACCCAAAGCATTTAGAAATTGTAACTCAACGTGCTGGTCCTTTCTTATATTACATTGTTGAACAACTCGAAGCGCGTAAACTCCCTATTGAACTGGCTTTACTGCCTATCGTTGAAAGTGGTTTTGACCCTTTAGCCTATTCTAGCGGCCATGCTTCAGGTTTATGGCAATTAACACCGCCTACGGCACAATCATTTGGGGTTAAAACCAACTGGTGGTATGACGGGCGACAAGATGTGGCATCATCGACTAAAGCTGCGCTTGATCTATTGCAATACCTGTATCCTAAAATGGACAATAACTGGTTTTATACCATCGCAGCTTACAACTCAGGTGAAGGCCGCGTGTTAAATGCCGTGAAGCATAACCAAAACCGAGGCAAGCCAGCTGATTTTTGGTCTTTATCATTACCAAAAGAAACCGCACATTATGTACCGCAATTACTTGCACTAGCAGATGTGATTAAGCATGCCGATAAATATGGTATTACCTTAACCCCTATTGCAAATTCACCACAAATTGAAGTGGTGAATATTGAAAGTCAGCTCGACATTAATTTAGCCGCTGACTTAGCTCAAATCGACATAGTCGATTTAAAAGCGATTAATCCAGGTTTAAAGCGTTGGGCCACTGCGCCACAAGGCCCACATCAGCTCGTTGTACCGAGCGACAAAGCCGCTAGCTTTAAACGTGCATTAGCCACTGTTGAGCCTGACTCACGGATTAACTGGGTACGCTATAAAATTAAATCAGGCGACAGTATTAGCCGCATTGCTGATCAGTTTGAAACAACGGCGACGTTAATTCGCAGCAGTAACGGTATTAAAGGTAACAATATTGTTGCCGGCAGATTCCTTATTATCCCTGTTGCGGCAAAAGATCCTGATTTAGCGACCATGACAGCTGATCAGATCCTTGCTCGTAAGGCTGTGATTAAATCGAGCCCGAATAAACAGGCTTACACCATTAAGTCTGGCGATTCATTATGGAAAATTGCTCAATCTCAGCAAGTATCCGTAGCACAATTAATGAAGTGGAATAATCTTAAGCAGCAATCAACATTGTCAGTGGGCAAAAATCTGGTTATTTACCCTAACGAAGTGGCTGTCAACAATGCCACTAAAGAGAAAACGGTCAACTACCGAGTTCAGTCTGGTGATTCATTAGCACGTATTGCAACGAAATATAATGTGACCGTTGCAGAGTTAATTGAGTGGAACAGTTTACAAAACAGTAAGCTGATCCAACCAGGGCAAATCTTGAAATTGATCGTAACTAACAGCTAATTGCTATTAGTAAATACGCAATAAAATACGGACAAGTTATCACTTGTCCGTTTTTGTTTGTAGTCACTATTTATTTGTAACGACTATTTTATTTACTATGACTAGGAATAAATTCCTAGTCATTTGTCTCTTACCTTTAAATCACTGTGACTTAAGCTTCTCGCATTGAATCACTGGATTAAATACCCAGCTTTTTAAACAAACCCTCTTTGAGTTTTTCTTTGGCTTTATCTGCTTCATCTTTAAATTGGCCTTCCAATAACGCTTTAGTATCAATACCAAATTTAGGTTTTTGGAACGTCCCTTTAATGGTTAAGGGGATATCAACCCCTTTAAGAGACTCATCAACCGCATCACCTTGCCCAGATAGCGAGCCGACAACACTGGTGGTTAATGTGTAATCTAACGCTTCAGAGGCAATATTCGCAGTCCCCTTTCCTTTTAAGCGGATCAAGGGAGCTGCCATCGCTAAATCTGGATTGGTCACTACGGCGTCTTTCATGGTGAAGCTACCAGTTAAACTGGTAAAATCGGTTTTCAACTCTTCTTTACTGTCGGCAGATAAATCGCCTTTTAGCTTTTGTTGAGCGCTGCGGATCATTTGCGGAATGTTAACGCCATAAAGCGAGCCGTCGGCAACTTCAAATTGACCTACTGCATCAAGATTCTTTTTCAAGTTATCGGGGATCAAACTTGCACCACTGCCTTTGACTTCGAAACTCGCTTGACCAGAAAGTAAATCAATTTCAGCAGCATCCATTAATAATGGTCTAATGTTTACCCCTGTTAGCTTCTTATCAAATTGATAAGTAGGTACAGATTTGCGGCCATCGAGTTTGGCACTCAACGCGAGCTTACCCTCATACAAATCGGCCGTTAATGACGACAGCGTTAGCACACCTTTTTTAACAGCCATAGTTAACTGCCAATTTTGTGTCAGCATATTACTGACTTTAATCGACTTTGCCGTCAGTTTTACGCTTAAATCAATTGTGTTAAGCGCAGACAAATCCGGCTCGGCACTTGGCACTGTTGCAGTGTCACTAGTGCTATTTTCTGCTTGGCTTTCTTGTTTAGGAAAGAGTGCATCAACATCAATGTCACCGACATCTAAGGTCATCGCAATCTTAGGAATACTGTTTGCGTAATTGACTTTTATGTCACCGGTGGCGGCAATATCCATTGCCGCAAGTTTTGTGAGCTGTAACTCAACAGTTTTAGTCTCTAACGCCATGACCATTTGAGTTATCATTTCAGCACTCACCGACTTGTTGGGTAAACTGTCGCCTTGCGCAGAATGGCTCATGGTAAAATCATTAATCGTAATATGCTTTAACATTTGGTCAATTTTAAGCTGACCTTGACCCGAAGATGCTACAGACATGTCTGGTAAAGTAACAGAAAACTCATAAGCAAAATCAGCAAATTGCCCTAAACTGAATTGCCCTAATGTAAAGCTTTTTAAACTGAATGTTTGAGTGGTATTGCTCGCCATATCAATTAAGTTGATATTAGTATTGGTGAGTTCAATTCCGCCGATATCTAATGTTTGTAACGCTATTGCTTGTGCGTCACTGGGTTGAGTTGTTGCAGGCGTCTTTGCTGCGTCATCAGTTAAGCCATCACCCGATAAGCCATCAAAGCTGGTTTGACCATTTTTCTGAGTGACTAAATTTAACGTTAAGCCATCGAGTGTTAATAAATCCACTTCAATTTGCTGACTAAATAAAGGCATTAGCGCCACATTAGCCACAGCTTCGTTTACATCTAACATGGATGCGGGGGTAAAATTTTCTGGGTTAGAAAGTGAAATACCGCCCAGTTTAATCCCTAATGAAGGAAAGACACTCCAACTAAGATCATCTGTTATGACTAAATCGCGACCCGTTTGTTTTTTCACGGCGTCGACAATTTGTGGCTTAAAATGATTAAGGTCAAAAAACATTGTTAAGTAGACGGTAATGCCTACAACGAGTGTTAGCGCAATTGCTAATAACCACTTTACTACTTTCATTGTTGCTTCCTTGTCTGTATTTTTTCTATTGTAAAATAGACAAATCTAACGACTGCTGACTCACGGCAATACCATTGAGATCGGCATAAATCATCATGCCAGGTACAACGCTGACACCCGCTATATCGATAGTAACATTGACTTCGCCAACATCTTTCTTGTCTGTTTTAATCGGATTAGTCCCTAATGCCTGCACACCAATTTGCATTGCACTGATTGCACCTGCATCACGTACGCATCCATTGATGATAATGCCTTCCCATCCGTTGTTATATGCATTAAGGGCTATCATGTCGCCCAGCAATGCACGCCGAGTTGAACCACCACCATCTACGACTAAAACTTTGCCATGGCCCGGTTTTGCGAGCTCAGATTTAACCATTGAATTATCTTCAAAACATTTAACCGTTACCACCTCACCAAAAAATATCGGCTTTGCGCCAAAGGAGCGCCACGGCGAAGACAATAAAGTCAATTGTTCAGGATAATGATCAAATAAATCAGGTAATAGATCTAACATGAGTCCTCCTTGAGAATCAAAACCTTAGGTTACTGATAATTATGCAATTCAACAACTTTTGTTAATTATCGATAATCTAATGAATGCTTTTTACACAATTTAACAATGCGAAAGGTGACTTAATCATCAAATATGAATATAATCCTAAAAAATAGCGTAGACAATCATACTTATGAGCAACGATTTAAATTTACAACAAATGATGAATGCGTTTGATGAATTAGATTTTGAACAACGCACGACTTCAAATCTTGAAAATGCCCGTAATAAGCAACAGATGTCGGCATACATCAATTCGTTAGATTACAGCTTGCGACGTTTATTGATTTTACAAGAATCTGTCAATGAGATTGTAGAGCAGAAACAATCGAATCTGGTTAAACAAGAATATATCCAAACCTATAAAACCAAAATCATTAATTTATCTCGTCAATATAATATTTCATATCAAGACGTCATTAATATTATGGTACAGCTATCTCAATAATCATTAACCTGTTATTGAGATTATTTAAGTCGTCAAATTAACAACGTTGACGACTTACCCTTCATGTAGGAAAACAGATAAACCCCTTCAATTAGCAATCTTATTTAGACTTTAAATTGCTCAATAAGAGTATCAAGTCGCTCTGATCCCCGTTCAATAGCCATACTGCTTTTATTGATCTGTTCATTTTGCGTTCTGTTGTCTAACGACATATCGCTAATGCGGGTGATATTCATATTGAGTTCAGCAATCACTGCATGTTGCTCTTCAGTCGCGGTCGCAATTTGAATGTTCATTTGTGAAATCTGTCCAATAGATGATTTTATATTACTCAGGGCACCCACCACTTGTTGGGTATCATTCACAGTCTCGGTTGATTTGGTTTTAGCACGAGCCACAGAGGCATTTACGGAATTAATGGCTGTGCGAATAGCATCAATAATTTGGTTGATTTCATTGGTTGATGCCTGAGTACGACTTGCCAGTGTACGAACCTCATCTGCGACAACGGCAAAGCCTCGACCTGCCTCACCTGCTCTGGCTGCCTCAATTGCAGCATTTAAAGCCAATAAATTAGTTTGATCAGCAATGCCTACTATCACATCTAATATCTGGCCAATTTTGCTAGAACTGACTTGCAGCCCTTTTGCCACTTCCTCTGTTGAGATAAGTTCATTTGATAATTCAGTAATTTTTTTCATTGCCTTATCGACCACATCCGCTGAGATATCAGCTTCACTGTCTGCTTCATGTGTGCTGTCTGCTGCCAACTTAGCATTTGATGCAACCTCTGCCGCCGTCATCGACATTTGGTTAATCGCCGTGGCGACATTTTCTGTCTCAGCTTGCACATTAACTGATATTTGATTAGCCTTTTCGGCAACAATAGCCATTTCCTTTGCTAATCGGCCCGATTCGTTGACTGACTCACCGACTGATTTAATGACCTTTTGAATTTTGCTGGTAAATACGTTGAAATGATGGGCGATTTGCTTCAACTCATCATCGCCCTCTTCTGATAGACGTAATGTTAAGTCTCCTTCACCTTTGGCGATGTTTTCAAATGCGTTAATAGTTTCTCGCATTGGGACTGAAACACTGCGAATGATAAAATATAACAACGCAATAACAGGTAACCAAACCAACACAAGTAATAGTAAATAATCACTAATAAATTGTTGTTTATCCGTTTGAATATCATCAACATAAATCCCTGTCCCAATAATCCATCCCCAGGGTCTAAAACGCTTAACTAGAGACATTTTAGGGCTGGGTTGTTCTTGCTGAGGTTTATTCCACATATAATCAACACGAACAGCATCCTGGTTTTCAGTGCCTTGTATCATCAATTCAAATAAAGCCACTCCGTTAGGATCTTTCATTCCTCTTACCGTGGTATTAACTAATTGTTTGGCAAATGCATGTTGGATCATGGTGCCTTGGGTATCAATACTAAAATAATATTCATTGCCCGAATAACGAAGTTTATCAATAGCAGCTAATGCCATCGCTTTAGCTGCGGATTCAGTTAACAGATTTGATTGGCTATCTTGGTAAAATTTATCCGCAATGGTCACCGCTGCATCAACAAGCGCATGCAACTTGGCCTCTTTTTCCCCCACTAAAACAGACTCGACTCTATTTAGTGAGAACCAAAACACGATCACAGTAGCAATAATGGCTAATGCCAACATGCCCATTAGCCTATTGGCGATGGTTGTCTTACGGAACAACTGATTAAACGTATTCATACATGCACCATCTCTTTGTGATTTATAATTATTTTTATGGATCAATTAACACAATTGTTTCTTTAACACGCATATTGTTTAAGCATTAATCACTGTTGCGCTTAAGTGTCTTTTTGTCAATCAAGGTGGTTAGTTTTTATCGGATAATGTGGCGATATCTGAATGTTCACAACAGGATATTTTTTAAGCTATTCGCATTGGCTTGCAAACAGAAGTGATGCAGGGACTGGATTTTAGCTAGCATGCAATAAGGTAGATTAAAGTTCAGTACTCAATGGCAAAATGAATAACTAAACATGACGGACTATTTATGGAAAAGAATGACTTAGAGGTAAAGTCTCAACAGTCAGTTTATTTTTACCCGCCGGCTGGTCATGGCACACGCTAAGCTCATGTTTTTATTAAATACCACCTCTTTTCGTTTAGCTTGGAGCAAGACCAACAAACAACATCACGGTTAACTTATTTATTGGCCAAATATATTAAGCAAACACATTACACATATCATCGGCAAATCTTCGTTCTGACATGCGTTAATACTAACGATAGCTAAGTCTTTTCTTGTCTATATGTATATGTTTGGTGTGCATTTAAACTTCTTACTGCGAAATAGTATTCATTATTCATTTTCAACGCTAACTAAATTTGATCGTTCGACTGCGATTTCAATTTGTTGCCGAAGCCAGATAAGCGCATGATCTGACTGAGTATTACTGTGCCAATATAAATGGGTATCGATGTCGGTTAATGCAAATGGTATCTGGATTACTTTTAAATCAGAGTCCAAAAACTGTAAAGCAATTGAACGTGGTAACGTTAGCATCAGTGCCGTGTTACTGACTATTTTGACTGCTGTTTGATAGGTTTGACATCGGTATTTAATGTGTCGATTAATCCCTTGTTGCTGCAGCAATAAATCTTCCATCACTCTGCCTGTCGGACGACTTGACACCGCAACGTGTTGCGCCAGCAAATAATCTTCCTGGGTTAAAGTGCCGTTGTTGCAAAGATGATGTTGCGGATCAATGAGTACACAAAATGGATCCGACACTAATTGTGTGTGCATTAAAGGAGCATTGACTGCTCGTGCAACATCAATGGCTAAATCAACCTCACCATTGGCAAGTTGACGTGCTATGTGCTCTCTAGAGAGTGCAATACTGGCAATGTTAGCTTGCGGGATTAACTCAGCAACGTGATTAATAAGCGCCGGCATAATTTGGCTTTCTAATGCTTCATGAATAGCAATGGTGAATGTTTGCTCTGTTGTTAATGGGTCAAATTCGCCGCATTGTTGCAACACCTCTCGAATACGATTCAACGCATTAATCAATTGTGGCGCCATACGTTGGCAAGCTGCTGTGGGTTGCATTTGCTGACCTTGACGTACAAATAATGGGTCATTTAATACTAAACGTAAGCGCTTTATGGCGTGACTGACCGCAGATGGTGTAACAAATAGCGATTTCGCTGCCGTTGTCATATTCTGCTCAAAGTACAGCGCTTCAAAAATCTTCAGTAGATTTAAATCAAGTTGTTGAATTGCTTTTGTATCCGCCATATTAACCTCAAGAATAAAAACTAATGTGTCATGCCAATACTATGAGTATTATTCATCACAAGCTAACATATTTTTTCATTTCATTCATATTGATTACTACGTTATGCTGACAACATATGCTTAACAGATCACATTATTAGTGGCTTTTAGACTAAGAATACAAAGGTATAAAGATGAATATTTACGCTACAGAAAAATCACAACAATATTTAGCGAAAGTGAAATTGTTTATAGATGAGCAGATTTTACCTGTAGAAGCAGAGTTACTCGCCGAAAACAGACGCATTAATCACAGTAGTGATTGGACTCAATGGCAGTTATTACCTCAAATAGAAGCACTAAAAGCACAAGCGAAAACGGCTGGATTATGGAATTTGTTTTTACCCGACGCCACTCTCGGCCAAGGTTTAACCTGTGTTGAATACGCACCATTAGCAGAAGAAATGGGGCGTTCTATTTTAGCACCTGAAATTTTTAACTGTAATGCACCCGACACTGGCAATATGGAAGTGCTCTATCACTTTGGGGATGAACAACAGCAAAAACAATTTCTCACACCTCTACTTGCTGGAGATATTCGTTCAGTGTTTGCCATGACAGAACCTGATGTAGCGTCATCTGATGCCACAAACATGCAGGCAACCATCATTGAAGATGGCGACGATGTTATCGTTAATGGCCGAAAATGGTGGTCAACGGGATTAGGTCATCCAAACAGTAATGTCATGATATTTATGGGGCTATCTCATCCAGATGCACCTAAGCATCAACGTCACAGTATGGTATTAGTGCCTATCAATACTCCTGGTGTCAATATCACTCGGATGTTAACCGCTTATGGCGACTACGATGCGCCTTATGGACACGGTGAAATGGAGCTCGTTAATGTTCGTGTACCTAAAAGCAATGTCATAATGGGACTCGGAAAAGGTTTTGAAATTGCACAAGGTCGTTTAGGTCCTGGGCGAATTCACCATTGTATGCGAGCTATCGGCGCCGCAGAACGCGCTTTAGCCTTAGCAATTGAACGCGGATTATCTCGCGTGGCCTTCGGCCAGCCCATTATAAAGCTTGGGGGAAATTTAGAGCGAATTGCTCAAGCCCGTATGAGCATTGAACAAGCACGATTATTAACCCTTAATGCCGCGTGGAAAATAGATAATCTGGGTGTAAAGCACGCCATGACGGATATCTCTGCGATAAAAGTGGTTGTACCCAATATGTTAACCCAAGTGGTTGATATGGCCATTCAACTCTATGGCGGTGCAGGGATGAATCATGACTCGCCATTGGCCGGTTTTGCCACTATGGCACGCAGTTTACGCTTAGCTGACGGCCCCGATGAAGTGCACATGGCCATGGTGTCGCGCCTAGAATTAGCAAAATACAAATAACGGTGATGACGATGAAAACAAAACAACAACATGTGCTCATTACCGGTGCGGCATCAGGCTTAGGCAAAGCATTGGCACTTAAATGGGCCAGTCAACATGCTGAGGTGTGCGTTGCCGATATTAATCAGCACGCTGGCGAACAAGTCTGTCAGGAAATACAAGCGTTAGGTGGAAAAGCATTTTTTGTGCCTTGCGATATCACCAAAACAGACAGCATTACCGCACTGTTGGAAAACGTGCAATCACGTTGGCAGCATATTGATTTATTGGTGAATAATGCCGGCGTAGCAACAGCAGATAAAATAGAAACGGAGCCTATGTCGCAATGGCGCTGGGTAATGGAAATCAATGTGTTTGGTATGGTGAATATGTGCCAGCAATTTGTGCCCTTTTTTAAGCAACAAGGTTATGGCAGCATACTCAATGTGGCATCACAAGCAGGCTTGACACCCATTCCGTTTATGTCGAGCTATAACGCCTCAAAAGCAGCGGTGGTGTCATTGTCAGAAACATTACGACTTGAACTTGCCGATGACAATATTAATGTCAGCGTATTATGTCCAGGATTTTTTAAAACCAATCTCGGGAGTAGTTTACGTACACAACTGCCTACAATGGAAAAGCTGTTGGGTAAACTCTTTGATAAGTCTCCCATCAATGCAGCTCAAGTCGCCGACATTGCTTATCAAGGTGAGGCAAATAAACAGTTTCTGTTATTAACGCACCAACAGGGCAAACGTTTATATCGGTTAAAACGTTTACTGCCGCTTAGCTGGTATTTTAAATTAGTATTAAAACAAACACTTAAATTAAGACAATTGTTAGGGAATGAGCAAACTAAATGAACCAACAGTATTTAGATAAAGCGAAATCCGTTCGCACGGGTGAAGAACTCGACCCTAACGTTATTGGCCCTTGGTTGACACAACATATCGGCGGACTTGAAGGCGATCTCAAAATAACCCAATACACAGGCGGTGCTTCAAACTGGACTTATTGCTTAACGTACAGCAATTGTGAACTCATCTTGCGCCGAGCACCCATGGGCACAAAAGCCAAAGGCGCTCACGACATGGGCCGTGAATACCGCTTACAACAAGCGCTAAAACCTGTGTACCCTTATGTGCCCGCCATGCTGGCACATTGCGAAGACGAAAGCGTATTGGGCACTGAGTTTTATGTCATGGAAAAATTGAATGGCATTATTCCAAGACAAAATTTACCCAAAGGCTTACACCTTGATAAACAACAGGCCAACACGCTGTGTACTAATGTCATTGACTGCTTAATTGAATTGCATAAAGTGGATCTTGATGCTGCGAACCTCAATCACCTTGGTAAGGGTGAAGGTTACACACAGCGCCAAATTGATGGTTGGAGCATTCGCTATACTCAAGCTAAAACCTGGAATGTCCCCTCTGGTAAAAAAGTCATGACTTGGCTGCAACAACATAAACCATCACAAGAAACCATTTGTTTAACCCACAATGACTTTCGCTTTGATAATGTGGTGTTAGATCCAAATGACATCAGTAACGTTAATGGCGTGCTCGATTGGGAATTGGCAACCTTAGGTAATCCATTAATGGATTTAGGCAATACTCTCGCCTATTGGGTTGAAGCCGATGATGACTTTTTAGCCCAAATGACCCGGCGCCAACCCACACACCTTGAAGGCATGTTGACTCGTAAGCAAGTGGTTGAATATTACTGTGACAAAATGGACATCACTATTGATGATTTTCGTTTTTATGAAGTGTTTGGTTTATTTCGTTTAGCAGGTATTGTGCAACAAATTTACTATCGCTATCACCACAAGCAAACGCGTAACCCGGCATTCAAACAATTTTGGATTTTCTCACATTACTTAATGTGGCGTTGTCATCGCGCAATGAAACAACAAGGATAACCATGGCTAACATCTATTTAATCCGTCATGGTCAAGCGAGTTTTGGCAGTGATAATTACGACAACTTGTCGAATCTTGGTCATAGCCAGGCTCGGCACTTAGCGGAACACTTTAACCAACGCGGTATTCAACCAAATCATGTTATTTGTGGCAATATGGCTCGCCATCAACAGACGCGTAATGCCTGTTTAGCGGCATTGTCACCTCCGTTATTACACGACTCGCTACAGATTTGCGCCGATTGGAATGAATTTAATCATGAAGAAGTGATTGCCGTTTATCGACCGGATTTAGCTCATCCAGACACAATGAAGCAATACCTCAGCCAACAACCCTCGCCGACCAGAGCCTTTATTGAACTCTTTAGCCAAGCAATTAATCAGTGGCAACATGCCGACAATAGCGCTCAATATAGTGAGTCATGGCAACAATTTAGCCAACGGATTGCAAACGGGTTAACTCAGCTTATTGAACAAACCGACGATGATGACACGGTTTTTGTGTACACCTCTGGTGGCGTAATTAGTGCCGCAGTAATGCAAATATTATCGATACCTGAATCACAATTTTTCAATATTAATAAACAGTTAGTTAATTGCAGCGTGACACAATTGCACATTAAACGACAACGACTGAGTGTGATAACCTTAAATGAGCATGGGTACTTTGAGGGTACTCAGCAACATTTGTACAGTTTAATTTAACCTTTAATAGACACTCAACGTGATGCTATAGCGTCATGAGTATTTAACACCTAAGAATAATAAAGAGTAGATGATGAAACGGACCAACATATTAATCACTGGGGCAAGTTCTGGTTTAGGACGCGGTATGGCCATTGAGTTTGCTAAACAAAATCATAATTTAGCTTTGTGCGCTAGACGACTAGACCGCCTTGAAGAATTAAAACAACACTTATTAAGTATCAACCCCAATATTACCGTGCTGATTAAATCACTTGATGTAAACGACCATCCGCAAGTGTTTGAAGTCTTTAGCCAATTTAAACAAGAAATGGGACAACTTGACAGAGTCATCGTCAACGCGGGCATGGGTAAAGGCGCATCGATTGGAACCGGCTTTTTTGCGGCTAATTTACAAACTGCGCAAACTAATTTCATTGCCGCAATAGCCCAATGTGAAGCGGCAATGGCTATTTTTCGTGAACAAAATAGTGGCCATTTAGTGACGATTTCATCCATCAGTGCAGTACGTGGCTTTAGACGAGCCATGACGGTTTACGCGGCGACTAAAGCAGCCCTAACTTCGTTAACAGAGGGTATTCGTATCGATGTGATGAATACGCCTATAAAAGTCACTTGTGTTCATCCGGGCTTTATTCGCAGTGAGATTAACGAAAAAGTCAAAACAGTACCGTTTATAGTTGATACCGAAACAGGTTGTAAAGCCATGGTAAATGCCATTCAAAAAGAGAAAGCTAATGCCTTTGTGCCTAGTTATCCCTGGGCATTTTTACATTGGGTATTGCGTATCGCACCGATTAGCATTATTCGAAAGATGAGTTAACTCTGCACTAAAACTGACGCTCGTTATTTTATTCATCACCGCCAATCTCTTGCGAGTTATCATTTAAGATAACTCGCAAAATAGAGCCTAGTTCTATCCTATACCACCCAAAGATTGACTTTTTTATCATTGAGTATGTTGTTCGATGAGTAACGCTTCGAAATCGACAACAGAAAGCGGCTTTGCAAACAAATAACCTTGTCCAAAAGTACAGCCTGCATTAATGAGCAACTGCTTTTGTTGTTCGGTTTCTATCCCTTCAGCAATCACGCTCATTTTCAGTTTACTGGCCATCACAATAATCGCTTGACACAGTGCCGTGTCTTTATTATCGGCTGACATGTTTTGCACAAACCGTTGATCGATTTTTAAGTAATCAAAATCAAAGTCTTTAAGGTATGCAAAAGAGCTATAGCCCGTGCCAAAGTCGTCGATGGCAACAGACATCCCATGAAGGCGAACTTTATCAAGCGCTTCAACAGCTTCAAGTTGATTTTCCATTAATAAATGTTCGGTTATTTCAAGCGAAATAGCCTCACAAGGAATACCTCGTAAAATAAGCGAATCTGCCCAGGCGTTAATTTGTGCACCATTATTTTTATATTGCACAGGGGAAGTATTAATACTAATGCATAAATCAGGGCAATAGGCTTTACGCCAGATATTGACCTGTTGTGAAACTTCGTTAAAAATCCACTCACTCATTTCAACAATCAAGCCTATTTCTTCAGCGACCTGAATAAACTCTAATGGCGAAATCATTCCTTTTTGAGGATGCTGCCAACGAATTAACGCTTCAGCTTTGGTAATACGCGACGTTGTTAAGTTAACGATAGGTTGATAAACCATGTAAAACTGCTTTTGCTCAACGGCAATACGTAAATCGCGCATGATTTCCATACGTTTAAGGAAATCAGTACTCATGTTCTCAGTAAAATAATGAATGCTATTACGGCCGCGAGATTTAGCACGGTACATCGCTTGATCTGCATTTCTGAGTAATTCTTCGATGGTTATTGCATCATTTGGGTAAAATGCCAACCCAATACTGGCAGTACAATAGACATTTTTATGATCAATGATATAGGGCTGAGCAAGTGTAATTAAGAGTTTTTGACCTATTTTATCAATGTCCTCTGGGACCGTTGTGCCCACAAAGGCAATAATAAACTCATCTCCGCCTAAACGAGCCACAATATCATTTTTTCTAATGGTGTTTTTGATTCGATTTGCACACTCAATTAACACCAAATCGCCAGCACCATGCCCTAATGAATCATTGACGTCTTTAAAGTTATCTAAATCTAACATCGCGATCACTAATTGCTTTTTATCGCGCTCTGCATTATCATCGCATTGGTTAAATGCTCATGTAATAAGTGTCGATTTGGTAAATTGGTTAGATTATCAAAGTTAGCTTGATGCCAAATAATGTTATCGGCTTTGTCACGCTCAATCGCAATTCGGGTAAGATTGACAAATTGCTCAACCAAATTGATTTCATTATCTGTCGGTTTTGAAAGCCTATCAAAATATATTGCAATCGTGCCCAACACGTTACCATGATGACAAATAATGGGTTCAGACCAACATGAAACCAATTTAGCTTGGTTGGCTAAATGTGCTAAAGGCAACCAGTTAGGGTGGCGAGCAATATCAGCAACAATGATTCTTTTACCGAGTGTTACAGATTGAGTGCAAGTACCGGTTCCGTCTGCAATATTGACCATGTCGATTGCCTCATTATAAAACGCGGGCAAACTGGGTGCTGCGGCTAATCTTAACTGTTTACCTGTGTCATCTAATAATGAAATACTGCACATCGCCCGTGGCAGCTCGTTTTCAATCCCTTCGACAACGGCAGATAACACTTTGGACAATTTGCTCGAACTGGCTATCAATTCCAAAATATTGTTACGTAGCTGACTTATTTTATCTTTTTCTGATAATTGGCGGTTTTTGCGTTGCATAAATATTGAAAAAATTAACGAGAAAATACCGGTTACTACCAAAGAGGCCAAAATGAGCGGTAACGAGAACTCATCAAATTGTTGGTAAGTTAATACTCCGGCAATTGAAATAAGTAAGGCATTGAGAAGACATGCAATAAACGTCGGTAATAAATAAAAACTGGCGATGATAATCGGAAACAACCAAAAAATTAAATCGCTACCGACGATATAAATACCAAATAAAATATTCACATGGGCAATAATGGCAAGCAATCCACTAAAGAGCTTAACCCTGCTGGTAAACCAAACACCAATAAAAATCACTGAAATTCCGCCAACGGCTATCAGATCGACAAGGGTGCGTAAATGATTGTGTTCAAATACACTTTTAATCAAGAATGGCGATAAAATTAATATTGCCACGACTGTCACAGCCAATAATATTTTCTCTTCAATTGTACGATCTTTGATTTTTACCGTCATAATAGATGACTGTCCTATTCGCGTTGAGTCACTGGCACTATTGAGGTAATACCATTATCTTAACAATGTGCTTTACACTAAGAATCGATGACGTTTTGGCACATATTGAGCCATTATCATAAGTTAGCGTAACAATAAAAGAGAATATGCATTCGGTTAACCGTATTGAGTAAAGTAACGTAAAGTTATCAAGTTATACAAGCATTTCCGTATTTTTAGCCGATGATTTTGGACAATAATTTTAGCCTACGATTTAGACAATGATGTTGTGCTACAGAATACTAAAACACCCCACATGATACTCGGTACTATACCATTCCGCGTTAAGTAAGTGATGACACTGCGAGAGTTTAAAGGATTTAAACAAAACGCATGACTCAATAAATAGTGGTTATCTTTCGAAATCATACAACACAGCGTAAGCCCTTTTAACACTCGCCTTTTAAGTATTCATCGGCAGTTTGCTCTGCATTCTCGCTATTTGAAAGTGAACACCATGACGACATAACGACGCCTTAATCAAAAACCGCTGGACGCATTCTGTAATGGTCTAATGAAACAGTGTAATGGTCACTTATTAATGCGGATTGGTATTATACCAATTCCACTAATTATCTGGTCATTCAGCGGGAGTTCTGTGCCTTCTAGGCAAGTAATAGGATTGTAGGCATAGTTGCTCTACGTCAAAATGCTATTAAGCAGTATAGAAGGCACAGAAACCCGCCTTGCAGGAGGCGCTCAGACTGTCCATTTCTTTGTTGCATAGTCTTAAAAAGGGAATAACCATTATTTTCAACAATGCGCCTCAAACTGGACAGTCTGAGTGACTCTGATTGGTCACATAATTAATGGAAATGGTATTAATCATAGCCTAAAAAATATCTATGAGGATAAGCAGTTGAAGCGAAATCGTGGTAAACGATGTGTATAACATCAATGTGGAATAGGCTTTCTTGTTGATTAACTGGTCGTGCGAGTAACTGGAAGTGTGATTATCTGGACGTGCGGGTAACGAGTGTAAGCAAGGGCATACTGAACGCGCGTAAAATAAATCTAAAAAACGCTCAATGGCACTTTTTCTCTATTAAGCCGCGACGACTTGTCTTGCTTTACGTAAAGGATGTAAGCGGTTATGCATCACTTTAATGGTGTCAAATTGGACTAACGATTTGCTGTCTGAAAGCTGGCAATACTGCGATAAAATCATCACTGTTGCGGCTTGTAAGCCATTATCAATCACCAAGGCTAACACTTTTGAATAACCACAGTTTAATTGGAATAACTTACCTACTTCGCAATAAACACATTCATCACTGACATCAAAAAACCACGACTTAGGCATTTGTGATTGTAAAAGAAAGTGAGCAGCGGTGGCATTTAACGCAGTTTGCACAATACCAGCATCGGATATGTGAAGTACTCTAGGAAGGGTATCTAGCATTTTGATATAGAATTTAGCGTGTTCAATACTGAATTCAGCGGCAGTAAGTGCATCTGGAATGAGTTGTTTAGCTTTATATGGGGTTAAGAACTCCATCTCGGAACCCAATGAAATACTCAGCTGTTTGCAAGTCTCATTGTATTCCCAATGCCAGTCCTTGTTTGGCATTAATAACATGGCTGTCTGCACCTAAATTAAAATGAACACCAGTGCATAATAGATGAAATTTCACGCAATATCAAAATTTAATTATAAATTATAACATATGTATCATAGTGTTAGCGCGATCGAACGATCAACAATTCGATCGCGGCATGATTTTTGAACAATAACTTGGTAGTTTCGCTGCTATTTTACACAATAAGCGTTGACGATCTGATCAATCAATTTTGGACCTTGATATATAAAACCAGAGTATATCTGCACCATCGTTGAGCCAGCGTCGAATTTAGCCAGCGCATCAGCAGCACTATTGATCCCACCGACACCAATGATCGGGATCTTACCTTGCAAACAGATCGATAATTGTTTGATCACTTGGGTCGATAAATCAGTCAAAGGTTTACCACTCAAGCCGCCCATCTCTTCAGCATGCAACAATCCTGTTACAGCATCACGGTTTAAGGTGGTATTCGTTGCGATAACACCGTCAAATTGATTGGTAATTAACGAGTCCGCAATAGCTTGAATTTCATCGGCGGACAAATCAGGTGCTATTTTTAACGCGATAGGAACATATTTGCCGTACTTTTCGGCTAATTGTGTTTGTTTGGCTTTAATTGAACTGAGCAAATCATCTAATAACTCACCGTATTGCATTGCACGCAAACCAGGCGTATTAGGAGAAGAGATATTGACGGCGATGTAGCTAGCATATTGGTAGACTTTTTCCATGCAGATAAGGTAATCATCTTTACCCTGCTCTACTGGCGTATCTTTATTTTTACCAATATTAACTCCTACCATAATATCGGATTTTTTGGCGATGAGATTACGCACTAAGTTATCAACACCTTTGTTATTAAAGCCCATGCGGTTAATGATCCCTTGGGCAGGCTTTAATCTAAATAATCGTGGTTGGTCATTACCCGGCTGTGGACGTGGGGTAACGGTGCCCACTTCAACATGACCAAATCCCATCGCATGAAATGCATCCATAGACTCACCGTCTTTATCCATTCCAGCGGCTAACCCTACCGGGTTTGGAAAAGTCAGTCCCATACAGGTCACGGGTGCTGATTTTACATGTTGGCGATAAAAACAATTTAACGGAGTATTCCCCGTCATTTTCAAACTACCAATAGCCACATTATGGGCTAACTCTGGGTCCATCTGAAACATGACTTTTTGTGCGATTTTGTAAAACATGGTTTCTCCTAGACCTAAAAAAAGCCCCGGCAATCGCCAGGGCTTGTTTACATTATATACCCAAACTACTTGAAGATACGTGTTTCAGAGCTTCACCGTGTTTTCAATACTAGGCGCGTTAATACGGTAATGTAGGTACCTTATGAATTAACGCAACAACGTAGTGGGAACACGGTGAAACTCCCAATGGGCAAGTTTTACACACGTTTATGCTGCGTTATTGATTTTGGAAAGGGAACAACCATTAACCGCAATCCATGCCTTGCTTAAACGTGTGTAAATTCTTGCTGAAATCGAACATCTCCAGGTTGTTTGGGTATAAAACTACTTCTGACCTTCGCAATGCAAAATCAGCAAGTTCAGTTCTCTAAGGGCGACTGAGAACTTAGCAAATTCATGAGTTTGTGAGACCTTGAAGTCTGAAAGCATGTGATACCATCTTTCAAGCAATGGCTTGTTTAATGTCATCCATTCGTTAATCACACTGTCAGCATCGCAGGTATCAGTACAGGTACGTAATACTGCAGAACTTAACGCACGCTGTTGCCAATCTAGCTCTTCTCTAAATGCAGCTCGCGCAAGCGCTTGCCAATGGTTTGCAACGGGTTGAGCACTGATTTGTTCTAAGAACCAATGTAATTCAACTTTTGCACCCAATTTAAAGTAGGTTTCAGAAACTAACTCGAGAGTCTTATTCTCAAGTTGAGCGATTTGCGCAATGTCTAACGCAGAGAATAAGGTACTCATTTTTGCCACAACTTGTGCGACAGCTTTAGGTACATTCTGGTTAGTTAGCGCAGTGATTTCAGCAGAAATGGCTTTCACTTCAGCAGCAATCATATATTGGTCAACGTTGGCTTTAAGCTGTTCAAATACTGGCTTAAAGAAGGCCACTGTTTGCACAATATCCTGAGCACGATTGCGATGACGAATGAACCAGCGACAGGCACGGCGCATATTACGACGTAACTGATGCAGCATCTCACCTTGCACGTGTGCAGGAATAACGCCATTTAAGTCTGTAATTGATGTTGTTAGCTCATCAAGGCCAAACACTTCACGCGCCATAGTATAGCAAATAGCCGCTTCGGCAACTGTTGCACCGGTCTCATCTTGCATACGTTGTACAAAATTAAAGCCCATATCGTTAACTAATTCATTAGCTAAAGAGGTGGCAATAATTTCGCCACGCAGTGGATGAGCCGTCATTCTGTCAGCATATTTAGCTTGTAACTTCTTAGGGAAATAAGCCACTAACAATTTACTTAAATAGGCATCTTCAGTGATTTCTGGCGTCACTAATTGCTCTTTAAGCACCATCTTAGCGTAAGCGACTAATACAGACAGCTCTGGACGTGTCAATGCTCGGCCGTTGGCTAAACGTTCAGCTAAGTCATCATCTGTTGGTAAAAACTCGAGAGCACGGTCAAGCTTGCCGTCTTTTTCAAGGTACTGAATAAAACGAATTTGCTCTTTAAGCTGTGATACACCATGTACTTGAGTTACCGAAATAGTACGAGTTTGGTCTTTACAGTCTTGAATCACAATGTCGCTGACTTCATCTGTCATTTCTTCCAGTAAGCGGTTACGTTGTTTAACCGTTAACTCACCTTCTGCAACCAAGGTGTTCAAGAAAATCTTAATGTTCACTTCGTTGTCTGAGCAATCGACTCCACCAACGTTGTCAACAAAATCGGTGTTCATGCGGCCACCGTTAGCACAGTATTCAATACGGCCTAATTGGGTACAACCTAAGTTACCCCCTTCACCAATGATTTTCGCGCGAACTTCTTTACCATTCACACGTAATGCATCATTAGCACGGTCACCCACTTCTGCATGGGTTTCTTTGCTCGACTTAACATAAGTACCGATACCACCGTTCCAAATCAGATCTACTGGCATTTTCAGTAGTTCTTTCATCAGCTCTGTTGGGTTCATGGTGTCTTTGTCAGTAGCAAGCATCTGCTTGATTTCTGGAGTCAATTTAATTGACTTAGCAGAACGCAAGAATATTCCGCCGCCTTTAGAAATCAATTTTGCGTTGTAGTCTTCCCAGCTTGAGCGCGGTAATACAAACAATCGCTGACGTTCAGCATAGCTTTCTGGAATGTTTGGCGTCGGGTCAATAAAGATGTGCATATGGTTAAATGCGGCGACTAATTGAGTTTGCTCAGATAACAGCATCCCGTTACCAAATACGTCACCCGCCATGTCACCGATAGCCACACAGCTAAATGGTGTAGTTTGACAATCTACGCCAATTTCACGGAAGTGACGTTTAACCGATTCCCATGCACCGCGGGCAGTGATACCCATTTTCTTATGGTCATAACCGTTACTGCCACCAGATGCAAACGCATCACCTAACCAGAAGTTGTATTCAACTGCGATGGCATTGGCAATATCAGAGAAGGTTGCGGTACCTTTATCAGCTGCAACAACAAGGTATGCGTCGTCTTCATCGTGACGAACCACATCAACAGGTGGAACCACTTCACCGTTAATAATGTTGTCAGAAATATCTAACAATGCACGGATGAAGATACGGTAACACTCTTGACCTTCAGTAAAGTAAGCCTCGCGGCCACCTTCTGTCGGTAATTGTTTACAGACAAAGCCACCTTTGGCACCAACAGGCACAATAACGGTGTTTTTAACTTGTTGGGCTTTGACAAGACCTAATACTTCTGTACGGAAGTCTTCACGACGATCAGACCAACGTAAGCCACCACGCGCAACTTTACCGCCACGCAAATGCACGCCTTCAACACGAGGTGAATAAACAAATATTTCAAACTTCGGTAACGGTTTAGGCATCTCAGGAATGAGGCCTGGTGCAAACTTAAATGAAATGTAGTCTTTCGCTAAACCACCCACTGCGGTTTGGTAGAAGTTAGTCCGTAATGTCGCGTTAATTAAATCTAAGTAACGACGGATAATACGGTCATCATCTAAGCTTGAAACGTCATCGAGCTGGATATTGATTTGTTCTAGGAACTTACTCAAAGTACGTGTTTTTAACTTTGGATTGAATTTACGGATGAACATTTTCACCAGTAAATCAGCTAACTTTGGATAACGACTGAACGTTTCTTCAATGTATGACTGACTAAATGTTGCATCGATTTGACGCATATATTTAGCATATGCACGCAAAATAGAGACTTCACGACCACTAAGGCCTGTCGACAATACCATGCGGTTAAAGCCATCATCTTCAAGTTTCTTTTGCCACACCTGTAACAATGACGTTTGGAAACGGTCTTGGCTGTCAGCAAGATTCTCTGTAGCAGCACCTTGTACTGTCATTAAGAAGTCTAAAATCCAGAACGTGGCCCCGTCATTGGTTTTCACTTCATAAGGACGTTCATTAATTACGCGTAGACCAAAGTTTTCAAGCATTGGTAATACGTCTGATAGATGAATTGGTTCGTCTTTATGGAACAATTTTAAACGAACTTTGTTGTCGTTTAATGCTGACTCTTGTGGCTGATAAAACAACATACCTAATTTATGGTCGTCGTCTAATGCTTCTAAGTGCTGCATGTCGACTACGGCAGAGCTTGGCAATACGTCATCTTTATAGCTTGGCGGGAACGCATTTAAATAACGTTTCGTTAAGCCAGTACCCGCTTGCTCACCAAGGGCATTATTTAATGCCGTGTGTAATTTATCATCCCACGAGCGAGCTGCTTCGATAAGATTTTTTTCAATCGCGGCCACATCAACATCCATATCGTTATTATCAACTTTGATAATGTAATGAGTTCGAGCCAAAGTCGACTCGGAGAAATACGTGGTGAACTCAACATCTTCATTACTTTTGAAGTGTTGTGCCAAAATACGCTGTGTGTCTTGACGTAACTTAGTGTTGTAACGGTCTTTTGATACATAAACTAAGCACGATAAGAAGCGACCAAAACCGTCTTTGCGAACAAATAACTTAAGCTTATCTCGATCTTGCATTTCTAATACGCCATGGGCCATATTAGCAAGCTGATGATCTTTAGCCTGGATTAGTTCGTCACGAGGTAAATTCTCAAGAATGTTCATCAACGCTTTATAATCGTGCGAGCGCGGTGTAAGCCCTGAATTATCAAGGATACGTTGCACTTTCTCACCCAATAAAGGGATTTCACGCGGGCTGCGGTTATAAAGATTAGAAGCGTATAAACCGATAAAACGGTCTTCACCAATCACGTTGCCTTTTTTGTCAAAACGCTTAACGCCGACATAATCGACATAAGCAGGGCGATGTACCCGGCTTTTGGCTGAGCTCTTAGTCAACACTAATAACGTTTCATCTAAGGCTTCTTTACGTGCTGAGTCAGACAAGGTTGACAGTAAAAGGCCACGCTCACTGTGAGTAGCTTTAGAGCGATGCATTAAACCAAGACTTGAGTCTAAATCAGGTACAAGCTCTACATCGCCTTCAACGCGCTTTAAGTCGTAATAACGGTAGCCAAGCAAAGTAAAATGGTGATTGTTTAAATAATTTAAAAAATCAATCGACTCTTGTAACTCGGCCTTGTTGCCCGGAAATGGCCGTGAAGGCAATTGTTTAATCGTGTCAGTTAATTTATCTGTCATTAACTGCCAGTCATTGACTGAGGCTGCAACATCTGCAAGTACCGACTGTATTTCTTTTTCTATAATTTTAATGTCGGCATCGCTGTTTTGCTTATCAATCTCAATCAAAAATACCGCAACATTGCCGCTGTCTTCTGCTGCATCATTTAAAAATGACACATCGGTGACAGCATTGTTGTCGCGGATCACAGCCAATGGCGTATGTAACATCACATGAGCCGTTATGCCCATGCGGTTTAGCGCCATGGTTAATGAGTCAACCAAGAACGGCATATCAGATTGAATCACTTCAATCACAGAATGTGTTGACTGCCAGCCGTGTTTTGCTTGGCTTGGATTAAACACCCGGATATGGGTTTTATCTGGTGATGTTTTATTAAGGGCATTCCACAGGCTAACAACTGCACCATATAAATCACTGTCATTTCGCGCATTGAGATCGTCTTTTGACATATGGGCATAGAGACAATTAGCAAATTGCTCCACTTGTTTGGCTTGAGAATTAGGGATTTTTGTGTGAATTAAGTTGACTACGTTTTCAAGTAGTACAGAAGGCATTGCATCTTTCAAGGCCATGTTGCAGATTCCTTAAGCGTCTATGGCAGCGCTTTTATCATTATATGGATGCTTCGGCTTGTTGATTCGGTCGGTCCGAGTCATTTGTATTTATCACGTAAACTACTGTTTTGCGTTTTACAAAAGAAACTCATATCTGAGATCTGGTGCAAAGTTTATTACTAAATTGCTGCTATATCGAGGAAAATTTTAGTGGTACATCCTCTATAAATCCAGTCGTCAGCATAGATTAGCGTTTAAAATGACATTTAAGTCGTTTGCATAGAGTAACTATGCAAAATAAAAAAGGGAGCTAAGCTCCCTTTTTTATTTAATTACATGTTTTATTTACTTTTTTCGCCAGAACATAGCCGAAAGTGCTGGAAGAATAATAATTGCCCCTAACATATTTACTAAAAACATAAAGGTAAGCAAAATTCCCATGTCCATTTGGAATTTAAGGTCTGAAAAGAACCAAGTGCTCACACCAATAGCTAACGTTAACCCGGTAAATATCACCGCACTACCGCGCTCGACTAATGCTTCAAAGTAAGCTTGTTGTACTGGCATACCATTTGTCAGTTTATTGGACATTGTCGATAAGATATAAATACCGTAATCAACACCAATTCCGACACCAAGTGCAATAACCGGTAAAGTACTCACCGCTAGGCCAATGTCGAGTAAAGTCATTAACGCCTGGGCTAACGTTGACACTACGTACAACGGTATAATGACTGCAACTGTGGCTTTAAGTGATTTAAAGCTGATTAAACACAATACAAACACCGCGCCATAAACATACAACATCATTGGAAGCTGTGCTTCACTGACGGCTTCGTTCGTCGCCGCCATAACACCAACAGGACCCGAAGCCAGTTTAAACTGTAATGTGTCGCTATTAAGTTCTGCCGCAACCGCTTTTACTTTCTTGACCACAACTTCAATGGTTTCCGCCTTGTGATCTTTTAAGAACAAATACACAGGCATGACTGAACAATTACCGTTTAACAAACCTGAGGTTGTCGGCACCTGTCCCACAGCTTGTACCAAGCTTGCAGTAGTGCGCGGTAATATTTCCCAACGAGGATTGCCTTCGTTAAAGCCTGCATTCACCTTTTTGGCCACAGAAGCCAAACTTGCGGTAGATTCAACACCCGGAGTATTGGCAACCATCCATTCAAATTGGTCAATTTGAGTTAATACAGAGTGGTAAGTACAGGCTTCAGGTGTTGCTTCAACAATCACTGTCATCACATCGGTAGTGATAGAGAAATGGTCAGTGATGAAGAACGTGTCTAGGTTATAGCGAGAGTCTTGATGAAGTGCGGGTGCACCGCCCTGTAAATCACCAATCTTCATCTTAGTCGCTTGCTGAAAACCAATCCCGTACAACACTGCAGTTGAAATCAACACAATGACAGCATATTTCGGCGTGGCAAAGTTTGATAACCAACGCCACATATTTTCAATCTTCTGGCGCTTTTCTGGGTTTTCTTGCTTGTTAGGTAATTCAAAATATGAAATCACCAATGGCAATAAAATAAGGTTGGTTAAAATGATCACTGCCACACCTAACGAGGCAGAAATAGCAAGCTCACGAATAATGCCGATGTCAATCGCTAACAGGGTTAAAAAACCAACCGTATCGGATAAAAGCGCGACGCCACCGGGCACCAGTAAACTGCGAAATGCTGACGCTGAGGCCGCTTTTGTGCTCTGACCGTCAAGTACACGGCGACGCACAGCGTTGATCATCTGTACCCCGTGACTCACACCAATTGCAAATACCAAAAAGGGCACCAAAATCGACATGGGATCAAGGCCAAACCCAACCACAGTTAATAAGCCTAACTGCCAACAAACCGCCACTAAACTACACACTAAAGGTAAAATGGTTAACATGATGGATTTAGAAAACAGGTAAACCATTACCGCTGTGATGACGATGGCAATTAAGAAAAACAGCAGTACGCCTTTGGCGCCCTCTGCAACATCCCCAGCCATCTTGGCAAAACCGATAATATGGATTTTTATCTTATCGTTTTCAAACTTGCCTCGCAGTTCTTGTTCTAATTGGTTGGCAAACGCAATGGTATCAATGGCCTTCCCCGTTTGTGGGTCAAACTCCATCAACTGTGCAGACACCATTGCAGAAGTATAATCGTTACCGATCAGTCGACCGACAATGCCTGCTTTTTCAATGTTGTCGCGAACAATTTTCAAGCTGTAATCATCATTACGAAAATCAGCTGGGATCACCGGACCACCGGCAAAGCCGTCTTCAACCACTTCGGTGAAACGGGTAGAGGGTGAAAAAAGCGATTTAACTTGTGAACGTTCTACACCCGGAATAAAAAATAATTGATCATGCACATTTTTAAGTGCATCAAAAAATACCGGGTTGAAGATATTGCCACTCGTATCTTCAACCGCCACCATGATGCTGTTAGCACCACCAAAATCTTTTTGGTGTTTGGTGTAAGTTTGCATATACGAATGGTTAAGCGGAATATTTTTACTAAAAGCCGCATCCATTTTTAATTGGCTGGCTTGGTAACCTAAAAAAAAGGTAATAAAAATAAATGAAATAATGACCCATTTCCGATTACGGAATAAATGAGATTCGAATCCATTGACCAGTTTTTCTAACATCTTATCGGCCCTATTATTGTTGTTTTATAATCCAATCTAACCGTAAGGTTAGTTAAGCTGGAACAGTCCCTTAGAACCGGCAAACCATAACTGGCCTTTACTGTCCTTCGCAATTGCCACAATGTTTTCACCTTGGCGTCGAGTGACGATTTCAGCTTTGGTATCATCAATAGACAATACAACCCCAGCATTTCCCACAAGGTATAGTTCATTATTTGCAGTAACAAGCGCCCCATTGATTGACGATTCAACAGGTAAGTCAACTTGTTGCCACTCTGATAAACTTAAATCTGATTTGAACACATGACCACGCAGCCCCATCACGTAAATGTTGTCACCCACCTGAATGGCATTAAACATTGATCCATCATAATCAAAATCGACTTTACTAAAGGTGTGGCCATTATCTTCTGAAACGGCAACCATCCCTAATTCACCTACCAATAATAAACGTTGATCAGCTAGGCGGATCAAACGATTAAAATGCGGCAATAAGGCAGAACGTTCAGATAAATAAAGAGCCTCATCTTCAGCTTTCAGCTCATTTAAGTAAGCAATATCTTCTTCAAAGAGTAACTCTTGATGAAATTCGTCTTGCCAGGTTTTACCGCCATCAGCAGTACGGTAAAATAATCCGTAGGCCCCCACAGCAATACCGTCATTAGCCGTATAGAAACGCACATCTAAAAGGGGTTTTTCAATCTCCGTTGATTGCATTTGTAACGACCAAGTTTCACCACCGTCCTCGGTATGAATAATTGTCGCATCATGGCCAACAGCCCAGCCTTTCTTAGCATCGAAGAAAAACACTTTAGTTAGCTGAGTTAATACAGGTGTAGCAACTTGCTGCCATTGACCATTTTTAAGTAATAGCACATTACCACGTTGCCCTACGGCAACGAGATGGTCGCCCGCATTGGCAATATCAAGTAATAATGAGGATTGAGCTAAAGGCTGAATTTGAACAGTTAGTGGGTCTAATTGGGCATTGACTGAAGCAGTATATAAACATGCACTAATCCCAATCGCCACTGCACTGCGAAGCATGCTAAACGTCATACAAACTTCCTTAACAATGAAGGGGCGCTAAGCGCCCCAATTTTACGGCTAATTAACGAATACCGGCACGTCTTAACGCATCTGGGGTAAAGTTAGATTCTGAAAGTGACGCATCAAAGTTGTACATGCGGCCTTCGTTATCTAATCCCATTGCTAAGTAACGACGTGATTGTAAATCATGGAATACTTCTAACGTACTCCAATTCGTTAATGCATCATAGTAGTTAATGGTATGTGCCACACCAACACGATATAACTCATCGCGGTTGTCGTACATATCCGTTAATGATACCTGCCATGAATCTTCGTCAATATAAAATACGCGAGATTTATAGATGTGACGCATACCGTCTTTCAACGTTGCTTTCACTTCCCAAACACGATGTTTTTCATAACGTGCATATTCAGGATTGATATGACCAGGTTTTAAAATTTGGTCATACTTTAATTTGTCTGAATGCAGCTTGTAATCATTGTAAGGAATATAAACTTCTTTTTTGCCAACAAGTTCCCAGTTATAACGTGAAGGAGAACCGTTAAACATATCGAAGTCATCTGTAGTTCTTAATCCATCTGATACTGTGCCTGGCGTATCAAATGCTACATTTGGCGCTTTACGAACACGGCGTTGCCCAGTGTTGTAAGTCCATGCTTGACGAGGTAATGCCTCTTGGTCCATGGTTTCTTTTACTAGCAAAGCAGTACCCGCTAAACGAGCAGGTTGTGTAACCACTTGTTTAAAATAAAACAAGGTATTGGTTTCTTTAAGTTTATCCAACGTGATGTCTGGACGAGTATACTCAAAACGAATTTCTTCAGCATTTTCAACAAGCGTATAAGAACCGCTAGACGTTGGTGCTGCTTGGCTACGATAAGTCTCTACATCCACACCACGATAACGCAAAATATGGTTCCAAATCACTTCTAAACCCGTTGCTGGAATAGGGAAAGGGACGCCAATTGTTGCACCAGAAATACCATTACCTTGTGAAACTAATTCAGCATTAACGGCATTCTTTTTGGTTGCATCGTAAACATACTGAGGTACAGATGCACTACGATGTGTTTGATACACATTCATTTTGTACGTATCAGGATAAAGCTCAAATAGCTTATTTTGGCCTGGCGTTAAAAACTCAGCATATTGCGCTTTATTCGCGTTAGAGATGGTGAATAGTATTTTATCTTCAGGAAATGGATCAGGATGATGCATTCCTTTGGTATAACCCGCAACAGGCTTAGTAATACCACCGTCCCAAGCGGGGATTGAACCATCGGCATTCGCCGCTTTTTCAGCCCCTAAAGGAGTCAAGGTTGTGCCTAATTTGTCAGCGTCAGCTTGTGATACTTTCGCCAGCGCAGCAGGTGCACCGAGTGCCATAATCACTGCTGCCGATAATATCGTCAGTTTCTTCATTATAATTATCCTTTTAAATCGAATACTTGACGTTTAAAGAGATGTAATCTCTGTCAGTCATCGCATTTGTTGTTCCTACACCACCAAAGAAGTTGTTGTAAGAAATGTCCGCGCCCCAACGACTTTGATAATCAAAGTTTAGACCTATCGCTACTGACTTTCTGTCCTCTGTAAATAAGAACATAGGATCAGGCGTGATACCCTTAACATCATGAGAGAAAATGATGCGTGGATACATGTTTACCCCAGCAAACACGTTGTTAAAGTCAGCTTTAGCCACTAGACGGTAACCCCAAGCAAAATCTGTTGGGAATGGATTCGTTTCTGGGCCATTGTGTAACGCTTCAATAATGCCCGGCATATCTGGATTACCACCAGAACGTGCCGTACCTGGGCCACTTAAACGCAACTCATCAAACCCTGGCATGTCATGGATCCAAACACCGCCCACTTCTGCTAGCATGGTTAAGTTATCTAAACCTAATGTTGGGCCAAATAAATGAGTGAACGTCATTTGTGCCTGAGTGGTATCACGAGTGATATACCCATCAACAGTTTCTCCAGGTAAAGGAACATCCATTTGAGAAATGCCGTCTAAATCTGGACGTAAACCCGCATTTGCTAGCTGTTGAGGCATTGCAGCAAACAGTAATTCGACATCATCGATTTGTAATGGTTCGTCAACACGATGCGCAATTTCACCCGCAACAGATGTGTCACCGACTAACGTGTTAAAGCTGAAACCATATAATTGAATATCTTCAGGATAAACAATTTGTGATTTAGTGAACGTTTCCATGCTCAGCAGTAAATCGCGGTCGATGTTTCCACCACTCGCGGCTAATCGACCATAATCACGACCAATCGCTTCTGCAGTAAAGTTAGAGGCTGAACCGCTGATGATTGGACGACGGCTATGGTAGTTCATGTAGTACAAACCGAACTCAGTTTCGCCTAATTCTGGAGAGTAATAACCTAATTTAATACCATATTGGCCATCATCACTTGGATCTGCAGCATCTTGCACCAACGCAACTTTAGTTGAATATGCCGTCATGTAGGCCGCATATGCAGGGTTAAACCCTGTCGCTGCTGCCGCTTCGTATAAACGAGAATATTCAGATATTAAGAAGTCTTGATTAATATCAGGGTTAGAGTTAAACCCTAACTGTGCATTTTGACTGTAGCCACCAAAACCGGCAAAGTCATTGGTTGCAAAGTTGGACCCTGGTGTAGGAACCCAAATACCCTGCCACTCATATTGATAGAAAGCTTCAACGTTGAGGTTTTCAGTTAACCCTAAAGAAGCCCATACCATCCCTTGAGGACGAAATGCTTCTTTAAGTTCTGAACCTGGTGCATTAAGGATGTTTAAATCAACCGCGTTGATTTCAGCAATACCATGAGAGATCAGTGCACTTTCACCCCATGACACTACCTGGCTACCGACGCGAACACTTAATGGATTAGCACCGTCATTTAAATCCCAGTTACCATAAACAAACGCATCTAATAAGCGAATGTCTTTACATTGCACTTCTGATGCTTCGCTATCTTCACATGGGTCAAACTTTTGGCCCGTTAACGGGTCATTAAAATCGTAAGTGCCGTCGTTTAATTTACGGTCATAAAAATACATTCCACGAAGGAATACACCGTAATTTTCGTATTTCAGTGATAACTCATGCAGACCTTTTACAATCTCAGAGGTAGTATCACCTTTGGCATATAATAAATTACTTAAATCGTTGTTGCTCGAGTATGAACCAGACTGGTCCCAAATTTGAGCCGATGTGTATTTGGTTGAACCAAACGCACCACCAAAAGCAGAATAGCCAGACCAATCAAATTGGGGTTGGTTTACCTTGCCAATTTGACCACTCCAATCGCGGTCAGATACGCGCCAACTTGCACCTGCTGTCCATGTTGAGTCAAATGTTCCTTGAACATCACCCCAATCAAACGAAACTGCTGAGGCTGAAGTGCTCATACCCAAACATAATGCCGACACCACCCCCAAAGCGAGAGCCGACTTGTTAAATCTTTTTTTAACAATATTCATTTTAGTTCATCTCCGTAACCTGTTGGATTAGTTGTTATAGGAATTAAAACCAACATCTTGTTAGCCCACAGGCAACACCATTGTTACAGCATTTAACTATATTGAGCAAGGTCAAAAAAAAGAAAATGTTTAAGAAAATGAACGATGTCCGGTTCAATAGCATCGAAAAAAACACGCTTATATTTGAATTGAGATAATAGAAATGTTTACAAAGAATGAACCACTAATGAAAAAAGTTTATTTTCATACACTTATAAATAATCATCTTATTCACTTTACCATAACATGAATCAATCAAACGTTTGGAGTATATACTCTAAATTTTATTCAGTGATTTAAAGCTCCCATCATTATTTAACAATAATTTGAACTTACCTTGTATCCCTTGAGGGGTTAGAAATGTTCTAAAATACTTACCATTGATGTGCAACACTCTTCCATGCTGATCACGCACTTCTACTTTTTCAGCAAGCCCTTGGTAGTACGGTAAAAAAGCGTCGTAACTTACATTCAAAGAAAAGTATAATTCCATTGTTTTCTCCACAAAAAAGGAGAGCAAGCTCTCCTTTCTTATTGTCTAATCTGTCATCCGTTAATCTTAATAAGATGACAGTAAAACGACAACTATTAAGCCAACGATTTAGTGACTTTTTCGTATAAATCTTTCGATAAATCGGGCAGATTTTTGAGCTCTTGCAAACACTGCTTCATTAACTCCTGCCTTTTAACGTCAAATTTAGCAAATTGGATTAACGGAGTAATCATTCGCGAGGCAACTTGTGGGTTACTTTTATTCAATTTAACTAAGATTTTAGTTAAATAGCGGTAACCTTCGCCATCTGCACGATGGAATTGATACGTATTCGCTGCTGCAAACGCACCGATTAATGAACGCACTCTATTGGGATTAGAGAAACTAAAGCTATTGTGTTTAGTTAGCTGTTTAATGTGCTCAATCACATCATCACTATTGATAAGCGCTTGCAAGGTGAGCCATTTATCCATGACTAATGGCGTAGAGTGCCATTTCGATTCAAAGTCACTTAACAAAGCAGGCAAACAAGCTAGTTGTGCGGTGGCCGCTGCCTTTAATGCACCAAGGCAATCAGTCATATTTTGCGCTGCATAATATTGTTTTTCGACCAAGCTCTCATGCACATCAGATACCTGACACAGTAAACTTAGCGCTATATTCTTAAATGCACGAGCACCTGCATCATCGATATTAGCCAGCTCGCGATAGCGTACTAATAATTCATCTTCACATGCGGTGGCTAACTCTTCGACGACAAATTCTCTGGCTTTTGCAAGGGCGTCTAAATCAACAGTATCAACTTGTTCTATTAGCGCTGAAGCAGATGGGATAGATAAGATTTCAGCTACAAGCGCTTGATCAATATTAACATCTAAAATAATACCCCTAAATGCTTCGATAACTCGACTGTCGACGGTCATCACTTGCTGCTGTTGCAACTGGGCAATGTTAGCCCAAATCGTTTGACTGACTAATTGCACCGATGCTTCCCAACGCGCAACTTCACTTGTTGCATAGCGCATTAAATGCACTAGCTTTTCAATGGTAAAGTCATAAACTAATTTAACAGGGGCTGAGAAATCCTGTAACAAAGAAGGTGTTGGTGCAGAGCTTATTTCATCGAACACAAATGTTTGAATGGATTTAGTGACATCCAATACTTTATTAACTAACGAGTTCCCTGCACTGTCTAACAACTCAATACTAAATGGGATGTGTAACGTTTGACCTTTTACCCCTTTAGAGACAACCTGTTGAGCAACCGTTAAATGATATTCACCTTTATCAGCATCAAACTTATCGGTTACCGTCACCACAGGTGTACCCGCTTGACTATACCAACGTCTAAATAGGGTTAAGTCTTTACCGCTGGCATCTTGCATAGCATTGACAAAATCATCGCAAGTGACAGCTTGACCATCATGGCGCTCAAAATAACACTTCATTCCAGCTTGAAAGCCCTCTTCGCCTAGAATGGTGTGCATCATACGGATCACTTCAGCACCTTTGTCATATACCGTTACAGTATAAAAGTTGTTCATTTCGATGACACTTTCTGGACGAATAGGGTGCGACATTGGTCCTGCATCTTCAGCAAACTGTTGGTTTTTCATGACACGAATCGCTTGAATACGGTTCACTGCGCGTGAACCAACATCTGAACTGAATTCTTGGTCACGAAATACCGTTAAACCTTCTTTTAAGCTTAATTGAAACCAGTCGCGGCAAGTGACGCGGTTACCCGTCCAATTGTGAAAATATTCATGACCCACAACCGACTCAATACCGTGATAGTCATCATCCGTGGCACTGGCTGTGTCGGCAAGGACGTATTTAGTGTTAAACACATTCAAACCTTTATTTTCCATCGCGCCCATATTGAAGAAATCAACAGCAACAATCATATAAATGTCTAAGTCATATTCTAAGCCAAAGCGTGTTTCATCCCACTTCATCGATTTTTTTAATGATGCCATTGCATGATCAGCTTTGTGCAAATTACCTTTATCAACAAAAACTTGAAGTTTAACTTCGCGCTCTGATTGCGTAGTAAAGCTGTCATTTAATACATCAAAATCGCCCGCGACAAGGGCAAACAAGTAACTCGGTTTCGGAAATGGATCATGCCATTTAACAAAATGACGTCCAGAGCGCGGCATTTCGCCTTTGTCGACCAAATTACCGTTACTTAATAAAAAAGGAAACGCTGATTTATCGGCCTCAATACGAACGGTATAAATGGCTAGCACGTCAGGGCGATCTAAAAAGTAGGTAATGCGGCGGAAACCTTCAGCTTCACATTGAGTGCAATAAGCGCCATCAGACATGTACAAACCTTCAAGGCTTGAGTTTGCTTCAGGATCTAACAAGGTAATCACTTCTAGCTCAAACTCAGCTTGATCTGTGGTAATAAATAACTGGTTATCATGCTGGCGATAATTTGCAGCCACACCGTTCAATTTAACCGAGCTTAATGATATTTGCTCACCTTCTAATACCAACTCGTGTTGGTGATCACCATTACGGATCACTTTACTTGTCGCTGTCACTTTGGTGTTTTTGCCATCTAAAATGACATTAAGATCAACATGGGTAATGGTGAATACTGGCTTGGCATAATTTTTTAGGTGTTTTTCTTGTGCTTGGCTCATACAGGATCCTTTTCGAACAAACTCATTGATGTCGCAGTGCTTATCGTACCGTTAAACAAATATAACCAGGCAGTTACACCGTTCGTTAAATTCGGTAAAACATATCGATATTAATTTTATTAAGAAAAAACGCGCCTAAGCGCGTTTTTGTCATTACGTTGTGACTTATTTAGTACTAGCGTTAGCCAGTTTTTCTGCATCAGCCATATCTAATGTGATATATGCCGTTTCATCCAAAAATGCATCAGGTAACTTACTGTCATCCGTTGTTTCAATGTCATCAAGCGATTTAACTACTGGCAAACCTTGATGAGTACGACGAGCATTCTCACGGTCTAAAGCGCGTTTATCATCAGACTCACGTGAAGCAATACGCTCACTCTCAACCAGTGAAATCGTTTTGTCATCATGATGCTTTTTAAACTCGTTAATATCTTCATAGATATAACTAAACTCTGTATCTGTACTAATACGTGCTTTATGCTTCACGTCTAAGTTACTGATTAAGTTTGGTGTAATATTACCTAGTGTGCTGTATTGCGCTACGGGTACTTTGTCCCATGGCAATGCATTTTTCTCTTCAGACTCACCATATTCACCTGGCTCTAGAGCACTAGGGAAACGAACGTCTGGCGTTACACCTTTTAACTGAGTACTGCCGCCATTAATACGGTAAAATTTAGCGATGGTATACTGTACATGGCCGATTGGCTTTTCGTACATATCATAAATTCTGCCTAAGCTTTTGTGCTGCTGGACTGTGCCTTTACCAAACGTTGACTCCCCTACAATAAGGGCTCTATCGTAATCTTGTAACGCCGCAGCAAAAATTTCAGAGGCTGAAGCACTGTAACGATCAACCATCACAGTCAACGGGCCGTTATATGCACTCTTACCATCGTTATCTCGGTTTTGATTGACACCGCCATTAGCATCACGGATCTGAACAACCGGCCCCATATCAATGAATAAACCGGTTAATAACGTGGCCTCAGTGAGGGCTCCACCGCCATTACCACGAAGGTCAATAATGATGCCTTCAACGTTGTCTTGTTCAAGTTTGGTAATTTCTTTGGCAACATCTTGCGATAAATTCATGTAAAAACCAGGAATTTGGATCACACCGACCTTGCGATTGGCATATTGGCCGTCTTTTGGTTCAACCACTTTAGAGGTTGCCGCTCGATCTTCTAAACGTATTTTGTCGCGTGTAATGGTGACTTCAAAAGGTTTAGCATTTGCGCCACCCTTTTTAGGTAAAATCTGTAATACAACTTCACTGCCCTTTGGGCCTTTAATCAAGTCGACTACATCATCTAAACGCCAGCCAATAACATCAACAATATCTTTATCTTTTTGACCGACACCGACAATTTTATCTTCAGGAGATAATTTTTCACTGTTTGCTGCAGGGCCGCCAGCGACAAGACTTTTGATGACGGTGTAGTCGTCATCCATTTGCAGCACTGCACCGATACCTTCAAGGCTTAAGTTCATTTCCATTTGGAAACGTTCAGCATTGCGAGGCGATAAATAGCTGGTGTGGGGTTCAACACTGCGAGCAAACGCATTCATCACACTTTGAAACACGTCTTCGCTTTGTGTTTGGCTTAAGCGTTTAATCGCATTGTTGTAGCGTTTTTCTAACACTTCAACAATTTCAGGCCATGTTTTACCGGTTAACTTTAGATTTAACGCATCGTACTTAACGCGTTGACGCCATAATTCATTAACTTCAGCGTCATCTTTTGGCCAAGCCGCTTCTTCGCGATCAAACTCATAGGCATCGCCTGCTTTGGTAAAATCAAACTCTTTATCTAAAAGTGTTAATGCATAAGCGAAACGTTCATAACGACGTTTTTGCACCAAATCATACATGGTGAATGCAGGGCTTATATCACCCGAAGCCACCATATTATCAAATTGATTTTTGTATTGGTCAAAACTAGCGATATCTTCTGCTGTGAGCACATTACGACGATAGTCAAGTTGCTCGAGAAAACGTCCGTAAATTTGTTCAGAAAAAGCATCGTCAAGATTAAAACGATGGTAGTGCGAGCGAGTAAATAAAGTCGTTACTCGCTTGCTAGCCACTTTGTGTTGTGGCTCTTGTGCTAGCTTGGGTAACTCGCTGATTTGAATCGTTGGTGATATTGCCCACGCCGAAAAGCCGACAAATAAGCTGGCAATCGACACGGCCAAGGTAAGTTTTCGCATCAACAAGTACTCCTTAAATTTCTATAATAGTATGTGCTCTACACGTACTTTGATGGTCAAGCCAGTGTCTAACTGAACATGCACATCTTCTTTGTTAATATCAGTTACTACACCAGGAACCGGTGTCGCGCCTAACTTAACATTCACTCGTTGCTTTTGTTTTAACTCTTCAAGCTTTGCAGGCTCAAGTTTAACAACAGGCGCAGCGACAGGTGCTGGACGTTCTTTTTTCACTGGAGCACGTTTAGGTGCGGCTTTCTTCACTGGCTTCTTTGGGGCATTTTTAGGTGCTTGAGCTTGACGCTTAGCTTTAGCCTTTTCTTGGCTTTCTTTTAGCGTCGCCTGAGCATGGTCAATATGCTCTTGCTCTAACTCACCACATTCACTGCCATCTAAATCGATACGCTTTGCACCGGTTTTAACACCTTTTAGGTAGCGCCAGCTACTTGTGTAACGACGAAGAGCAACACGTAATTGTGTTTTACTGACTTTAGAATCATCAGCTAACCGTTCAGCCAAATCTTGAAACAAACCAATCTTTAATGGCTTAGTTTCACCTTCAGCAATAAAGCATAAAGGAAAGGTTTCATATAAATACGCTAAAATTGCGTTGGTGTCGGTCAACTTGTCTGTTGATTCCATTTTTACTTCCACGTTAATAAAGGGACTGGTTCAGCGGCATTAATTGCCATGCAGTCGTTCATCTTTCGCCAAGCTTCATCGTTAAAGCTCAACGTACAAATTATCACTATCCGCCTGTTTGCTAAAGTCATTGAAACAAACCTTAACAATTTAACCGAATTGACTATCAGCTTAAATCATCGCTAACAATGAAATCCAGTACAAATGCGTGCAGCTGCGTATTATAAAGCCCGCCGCAGCGAATGCGACCATGATTTAGTCTTATTTGTTCGCTATTTGAGCAAATAGGCAAGATTCGAAACTTTTTACCATCATTTCTAGGCCAATTTGATCATCTTCATCGAAACGATTCAATAATGGGCTGTCGATGTCTAGAACGGCCACAACCTCTTCGCCGCGGCGAACCGGGATGACAATTTCTGAATTACTCGCCGAATCGCACGCAATATGACCATCAAATTGATGCACATCTGCAACACGCTGGGTTTCATTTAAAGCCGCTGCGGTTCCGCATACGCCCTTACCCATCGCAATTCGAGTACAAGCCACTTTACCTTGAAACGGGCCTAATACTAATTGGTCAGCACGCTTAATGTAAAATCCCGCCCAATTAAGGTCTGTTAAATTATCATTAAGTAATGCTGAAAAGTTAGCCATGCCCGCAATTAAATCGTCTTCGCCTTCTAACAATGCTTGGGCTTGGCGGTTTAATGTTTGGTAAAATTCGGTTTTCATTCTTGTTCCTTAACTCTGGCGCTCATGCTCACTATGGGCATTAACGTCGTTATTCCGCTGATGTATTTTTTGCAGACGCTTTTTTTACTTTTGCTGCAGGAGGGGTTTTAACCTGTACTGTGCCTTTTAGCAAGTTAGAAAGCTCATCTTTATTGTTTGCTAGATAAAATGCGAGTTGTTCGCACTTATTTTCATCAAGCCCTAAATCTGCTTGCGTTAAAAAAGGAAGTAGGTTATCGGCAATATCAAGCATCTTATCGTAGGCGTCAGCCTCCTTTTTCGATGTGAATGTCATCTTTTCCACCCCTTCTCTGACCACGACAAATTGGGTAATCACTGCCATGATATTATCCTCACTGTTTTTATATACAGTACATAGAATCTCATACTATTAACTTATGATGCAAGTGTTCTGATTATTCTGATATTATCAGGCAATGCAGATAGATTGTGTGCTGTATTTTATCAGCCGTCATTTGAGTCAAAAAGATGACCTAGCAAGTGTTTGCTTCATTTATAACACCGTGTATGACTATGGATTAAAAACTTTTGATGCATGAACTAGATGACCACGATTCCATCATCTTATGCCGGTCTTGTGATCTGGCAGTCACAAAGCGTGCATTGCCTTCAAGTGCAAGGGCTATTTGCCCGCGTTGCGATACGGTATTATATGACTCACCTTATTGCTCTATTAATGGCATGCTAGCTTTATGCCTTGCTGCATTGTTTATCTTTATCCCCGCGAATTTATTACCAGTATTGGAAATTCACTTTTTAGGCAGTATCCGCACCACCACAGTAATAGAAGCCGCCATTGCCGTATGGACACAAGGATATTGGGTGGTGGGATTAGCCGTATTAGTCGCCGCTGTGATTGCGCCTGCAGTGTTAATTTTATCAATTTTAACGCAAGTTATTATCGTAAAGTTAAAACTACAGCGATCTTTTTGGCAACGCATTTATACTACATTACTCAAAAATCAGGGGTTAATTGCACAAATGACCATGCTTGAAATTTATGTCATCAGTTTTTTAGTGTCAGCATTTCAATTATCCGATTTTTCAGATGTGTATTTTGGTATGGGCACGTTTAGCTTTACCATGTTATTTGTCATTATTTTATTTTTACAACGAGAATATAATCTTGAACACATGTGGAGTTATGTCGATGAACATTGATCAATCATCAACATCTGAGCAGCCCGTTGAGGTCGTTACACAGCAGGGGGTAACTGCACCTACACATCTACAAGGTAATCAGTTAGGGTTATGTTTATGCTCCGTGTGTAAAAAGCTCAATGTCACGAGCAATAGCCATTGCCGTCGCTGTTTTAGTCCGTTATCGACACGTAATTACGCCAGCGTACAACAAAGTTGGGCGTTGCTTGTTACCGCCACTATTTTATTAGTGCTAGCCAATATCTACCCTATTACGCTGTTAACAAACCGTGGAGTTGTGACCAATGACACCATCTTTAGCGGCATAAGCCATCTCGTCCAAACAGGCATGTTTCCGATTGCTATTATTGTGTTTACGGCCAGTATTTTAGTGCCCTGGTTAAAAATATTTGGCCTGGCGACATACTTAGCCGCTATTAGCTTTAACTTACCTATTTCAAAAAGAAAATTAATGGTTGGTTTTCATATTATTGAATGGATTGGCCGTTGGTCGATGCTCGACTTATTTGTTATTTCATTAACCGTTGCACTCGTTAATATGGGGCAATTACTTGATGCTAAACCTGCGCCTGCAGCGACGGCTTTTGCGTTAGTTATTTTACTAACACAACTGGCCGCTAAAGTGCTTGATACTCGTTTACTCTGGGACCGCTTGGAAAAAAAACATGACACAAATTGAATCACCTAAAGTTGTGAAGAAAAAATTATTCTCGCCAATCTGGTTATTGCCCGTGGTCGCGTTAATTTTAGGCGCCTGGCTTGGCGTTAAAAGCATCAAAGAGTCTGGCATTGAAATTGTAATCCATTTCCCGAGTGCAGCAGGCATCGACATTGGTAAAACCTTAGTGAAATACCAAGGGTTAACTGTGGGTAAAGTGTCTGATATCGGGATCGATGACGATTTGAAAGGTGTTAACGTTAAAGTTGTGATGGACTACCGTGCTGATCCATTTTTAAATCAAAATACTTTGTTTTGGCTTGTAAAACCTAAAGCAAGCATTACCGGTGTTGAAGGCTTAGATACCTTATTTTCAGGTAATTATATTGCTATTCAACCTGGTGATGGCCGCTCGGCTACAGAGTTTGAAGCTCAGCGCGAAGCGCCGGCAATTTTACCGGGTAGCGAAGGTATTATGATTGAGCTAAAAGCCCCAAAACTCGGCTCTATTGATGTGGGTTCACCGGTGTTCTTCCGCCAAGTGCCTGTGGGTAGTGTGGTCAGTTACCGCCTTGACGGTAATAAACAAATTATCATTAGTGCATTTGTACAAGAGCAATACACTCACTTAGTGCACAAAGACTCCCGCTTTTGGAATGTGTCTGGATTAAAGATTGATGCATCACTGGCAGGCATTAAAGTTAACACTGAGAGTATTGCTTCCATTTTAGCCGGTGGTATCAGTTTCGACAGTGGCTCAGAAACAATTAAGGCGAAGAACGGCGATACTTACCCATTATTTCAAGATGAACAAACCGCTATAGGTGGTGTTATGTTCACACTATTGACTGCTGATGCTGAAGATATTAGCGAAGGGACTGCCATCGTATACCGGGGCATCACTGTCGGTAATGTTGACAAAAAACAACTGACAAAAAACGGAGTAGAATTATCCGTTCGTGTTGATCATCACTATAAAGAACTCATTACCCCTGATAGCCGTTTTTGGTTAAGCGGAGCTGAGCTGTCGCTTAAAGGCATGAAAAATGTTGGCCGATTAATCACGGGGAGTGTCATTAGTGTATTACCGGGTACTCAACCGCAAACAGAAACAATGCAATTCACCCTTGCCTCACAAGCCCCTGACCTACTCAGTGCTGATAAACTGGCTTTAACTGTCGTGGCTTCCACTCACACAGGGGTGAGCAATGGCGCGCAAATACGTTATAAGCAATTGCCCATCGGCCAAGTGGTTAGCGTTAACTTAAGTGATGACTTTACAAGCGTTGAATATCAAATCGAGATTCTGCCTGAATTTAAGAATCTCGTCACTCAAGGCAGCTTTTTTGTGCCAGAAAGTGCATTGGCCATCAATGCCTCCCTTGATGGAGTTAATGTAACGACGCGAGACTTAACCACTATGTTAGAAGGCGCTATTAGCCTTGTTCCTGCTAAAAGTAAGGCTTTGGTTGAAGCAAACAGCACCTTAGCGTTACATGAGTCTTTAGCAACCGCGCAATCTTTATACGCGCAACAACAAATGACCCAGTTAACCTTAAACAGTATTGATGGTGCTGATTTAGTGGAAGGCTCGCCTATTTATTACAAAAAGATGCAAATTGGGGCCGTTGCTAAAATCAATTGGCAGGCTAAAACAGATAAATTCAATATCGATATTAACATCGACAAAAAGTTTGCACCGCTAATCAAAGCCAATACGGTGTTTTGGCGAAACAATGCCGTATCCATCAATGCAAGTCTTGCTGGTGTGAATATAGATGTAGCGCCACTTAAAGGTGCTATTAATGGCGGTATAACCCTTGGGCATTTAGACGGTAATACTGCAAGCGAAACCAAGACGAATTTACGCTTATACGATAACCAGTCTTTAGCGTTAATGCAGGCCAAAGTGATTGACCTCACCTTACCTGTCAGCGCGAAAGTGACACCCAAAGCGGCGATACGATACCAAGGCCATCAAATAGGTGAAATATCACACGTTAAACTTGACCCAAGCTTAACAATACTTAATGCCAAAGCTTATCTTTATGGTGATTATGCGGCTCATTTTAGTCGCGTAGACAGTGAGTTTTTTATTGTAGAGCCGCAAATATCACTTGCGGGTATCAACGCACCTGAAACCCTACTCACTGGTCCTTATATCGGGGTAATCCCAGGAAAAGAAACGTTAACCACTGATGTATTCACGGCTAAAAACCATGCTCGCTTAGATGCAAACGTACCAACTGATGCTGTGAGATTTCAGCTAGTCGATACGCAATTAGGTTCAATTAAAGTGGGCACACCTCTGTTTTTCCGTGGCATTAATGTCGGGCAGATTGATGGATATCAATTAGCGGATAGCGGTGTTGATATTACGTTATTTGCACATGTGAACGCCCAATACGCTCATCTTGTCAATAAAAGCAGTCAATTTTGGGATGCCTCTGGGATCAAATTAGATGTTGGCTTATTTTCGGGTGCACAACTAGAAACTCAATCACTTGAAACGATTCTAGCTGGCGGGATAGCCATTGCGACACGAGATGTCACTACTGATTCAAACACCTTGTCTGTCAATGACCGTATCCTCTTGCAACATAACATGCTTGAAGAATGGGCCGAGTGGCAACCGACGCAAACCAAATGATAAGTTTAGTTTGATATAAATGACAAAAAGGCCGATATCACTATCGGCCTTTTTATTTAATCGTTATTAGTAATTTAATCATTATTACTTATTAGCAATTTGTAAATTACTTACTATCGCGTTAATTAACCATAAAACCAATAACACACACCGATTGCCGCACTAATACCGGCCATATCCGCAGCAAGGCCACAACTGAGCGCATGACGTCCATTACGAATACCGGCAGAACCAAAGTATACCGCTAACACATAAAATGTGGTTTCCGTGCTTCCTTGTAAAATGGCCGCCAAACGCCCCGCAAAAGAATCAACGCCATGATGGTCCATGGTTTCTAACATCATTGCCCGCGCACCAGAACCACTAAACGGTTTCATAAACGCGGTGGGCATAGCATCAATAAAGCGTGTATCCCAGCCTAAACCACTCACCACGGATGCTAACATCTGTAGCGCATAATCTAATGCGCCAGAAGCCCTCAATACGCCAATGGCCAGTAACATTGCGATAAGGTATGGAATTAAGGTTATCGCCTGATTAAAGCCTTGTTTTGCTCCCTCGACAAACTCATCGTAAACGGCAATTTTTCGATAACCCGCCGCAAGGATAAAACTGAATATCAAGATGAGCAAAATACCATTGCCAAGCACCATCGACATTTGACCTATGGCATCTGCAGACAAGGTCACTAAATAAGCGATACCAGCCATTAATGAGCCGATAATAAGCCCTGCATACGCTAAAATAACACTGTTAAACAGTGAGATTTTTTGCACAATGGCAACGACTAATAATCCCACTATTGTTGATGCACTCGTTGCCAATAGGATTGGTAAAAACACATCTGCAGGGTTGGCCGCCCCTTGCTGGGCACGATATAAAAAAACGGTAACAGGTACCAATGTCACCGAAGACGTATTTAACACCAAAAACAAAATCTGCGCATTTGTCGCGACCGTTTTAACCGGATTTAAACTCTGTAAATCGTGCATCGCTTTTAAGCCTAAAGGCGTTGCTGCGTTGTCTAATCCTAAAATATTCGCAGTTAAATTCATGCTAATACTGCCATACGCCACGTGGCCACGAGGCACTTCTGGCATGAGTTTAGACAGCAATGGCTCAAATACACGTGCAAATAGCCCGACGACTCCGGCCTTTTCGCCAACCTGCATTAAGCCCATCCATAAAGCCAATACCCCAATTAACCCGAGTGAAATATCGGCAGCAAGCTTAGCGCTGGCAAATAATGCCGTAACCGACTCACTTAACACCTCAGTGTTGCCACCAATCAATTGAATAACAATTGAAAGTGCTGCGACAATAAAAAATAAAAGCCAAACCCTATTTAGCACACATAACTCCATGACTCAGTGGTGAGTTTTTGTTTAATATACAGTAATCATTGCGAAACGGGGGCAACAATTCCGTGGTATGATCAGGCTAATTCCGCAATAAATAATGTAACGTAGTTAATATGGCCCAATTAAACCCAAACTTTATCAGTCACATCGAAAAAGAATTGCCTGCTCATCTGTCTATGGATGATTTTATCGCCATTTGCGATATTCCACTGCGCAAATCAATCAGGGTTAATACGTTAAAAATAACGACCCCTGCATTTGTTGAGATAATGACTCAGACGGGTTGGCAATTACAGCCAATTCCATGGTGTGATGACGGTTTTTGGATTGACGGTAAAGATGATGTGCAGCTGGGTAACGCCATCGAACATATCCAAGGCTTGTTTTATATTCAAGAAGCCAGTTCGATGTTACCGCCTACAGCCTTATTTGCTGACAATACCTCTGCAGAATTAGTCTTAGATGTCGCTTCAGCACCAGGGTCTAAAACCACGCAAATAGCAGCCTTAATGCAAAATAATGGCTTATTAGTGGCTAATGAATATTCTGCAAGCCGCGTAAAAGTGCTCCATGCCAATGTACTGCGGATGGGCGCGAGCCATACTGCTCTGACTCATTTTGACGGCTGCGTATTTGGCGAATATTTATTTGAATCGTTTGACGCTATTTTATTAGATGCACCTTGCTGTGGTGAAGGTACGGTTCGTAAAGATCCACTGGCATTAAAGCATTGGGACATTGAAGACGTTACAGCCATTAGTGAAACCCAAAAAGCGTTGATCGAATCTGCTTTTTTGGCATTAAAACCAGGTGGCACGCTAGTCTATTCAACTTGTACGTTAAGCCAGTTAGAAAACCAACACATCTGTCAGTATTTGCAGCAGACTTATCCTGATGCCGTTGAGTTTGTCTCACTGAAAAATCTGTTTGATGGCGCAAACAAAGCCTGTACTGAAGAAGGATTTTTGCATGTTTGGCCGCAAATTTACGACAGTGAAGGCTTTTTTGTTGCAAAAATGCGTAAAACGAAATCGGTTGAACGCATAAAAAAACAGCCGAAGTTACAAAAAAACTTTCCGTTCACTCTTGCTGGAGATAAGCAACAAGTAGAATTAAGACAATACTTTAGCGATAGTTTTGCAATCGAACTCCCCGTAGATGACATCATCATGCTGCGCGACGATGAATACTGGTTATTTCCAGCCATGTTTATGCCATTTATTGGCAAGATGCGCTTTCAGCGTATTGGACTTAAACTCGCAGATGTCATGAAAAAAGGCTATAAAGCCAAACACGAAGCCATTATTGCATTATCAAGCTCAGCGCAATACTTGCCTCGCACTGTTGAATTATCCGCGCCTCAGGCACAAGATTTTTTAATGGGCAGAGATATTGCAACAGACTCTTTTAATGACGCATTACAGCAGCAATTAGCCATTACTGCCCACGGGGAAATGTTGGTGAGTTATCACGACGTTGTATTAGGCGTGGTTAAACATTTAGGCCATAGACTAAAAAATAATTTACCAAGAGAGTTAGTACGCGACAAAGTCAATTTAACCTTATAACCATGTTGAATTATGAGACTCTTGGTACTGATGTAGATTTAGAAGTAGATGTAGATGTAGATGTAGATGTAGATGTAGATGTAGAAAATATTTTCACTACTGTTATGCAAAATAAATAAGCCTGACTATAATTTATTTTACAGCCCATTGAGAATTTGGCATTTCAATGTACCTAAGTAGAGCAAACCATTTATAAGTTCAACAACTTGATGGTATACCATACTCAGCCAATGAAATGCCTCAACAGTAGCGCAAGGCTCTTTATTGAGCCCTTCCCCTAGGCCCAAAACAATTGGATAGTTTTGGGTCTTTTTTTATCTGCCATTAATGGCTATCGCCCAATCAATTTGGCAGCATCTTTAAACAAATTGAAAAAGTTATCAGTGGTGTATTGTGCTAGCTCATCGAATTTTTCACCGCGAAGCTCAGCCACAAACTCTGCTACGTCACGAACGTATGCTGGTTGATTTTCTTGACCACGATGTGGTACTGGAGCTAAATAAGGAGAGTCTGTTTCAACCAGTAACCTGTCTTTAGGCACCTGGCGGATAACACTCCGTAATTCCCCAGCATTTTTAAACGTTACAATCCCTGAAACTGAAATATAAAAACCTAAGTCGATAGCCGCTTTGGCCATTTCCCAGTTTTCAGTAAAGCAATGTAACACGCCACCAACTTTGTCAGCATTACCTGCTTTAAGCATATTAATGGTGTCTTCTCGAGCATCTCGAGTATGGACAATTAATGGTTTATTCACTTCAACGGCTAAGGCAATTTGTTGCTCAAAACATTGCTGTTGCAACGTCTTAGTGTCATTAGAATAAAAGTAATCTAAACCGGTCTCACCAATGGCCACGACTCTTGGATCGGTCGCAAATCGTTTGATGTCTTCAATATTCAAGCCTTCTTGCACATCAAGTGGGTGAACACCAGAAGAGAGAAACACATTATTAAATGCAGCAACTTTATCGCGCATGGCTTCAAAGCCTTGCTGACGAACGTTAACACATAATAAATAGTCAACACCTTGTGCTTTGGCGTTATCCATAATGGTGTGAAGGCTTTCAGTATCAGGAGCCGCTTTTAAGCGGTCAAGGTGACAATGGGAATCAATTAACATGGGTATTCTTTCACAACGATGTCAGTAACTAAATCAGATGCGCAAGAATACCTAGCTACATGGTGCAGGTCAAATCACTCGAGGACAGTTCGCTTGATAAAAGTTTTTCAATATGGTGTTTATGACTTTCTACATCCGACTTTATTTTCACACCAATACCCGCAGGACGCCCGCCTGAAGCACCTATCGGGTTAATCCACACCACTGCGCCTTTAAATTCATTGGCTTGCGTTGCATTTGGCAAACGGTATGAGATTGTTAGCTCTTGGCCTAAAAAATGGCTTTCTGTGGTCGCAATGAATAAGCCTGCCGGTTTAATAAACGGCATATAAGCACGATAAAGTTTGTGTAATGTATCGTAGTTAACTACAAGATCAACCATATATGAATGCATTCTTTTCGTAAAATGTTGATATAAAACCTAGCTAATCAATGTGTTAATTGTTTATAAGCTAGGACATATTGTTGACACAACGCCTGAGTATTCACACTAGGCATTGTTTCCAGCTTTTGGCACATTTGCATTATGCGCCCAGCAAGCTCTAATAATTTAGCTTGCACTAACGGGTTCAATTGCTGCGAGTCACTCACTTGCGTTTGTAATTGAACCTTACTATTACTTTTTAACACATATTGGCGTAAGTACAAATACAAAACATTAAGTGCATCAACAATTTGTTGTTCAGACAAGCTCAAAAGACTATGACATAAATGTCCCGTTTTTAAACTCTGAGCCCAATCTTGGCGATACGCCAGTAACTGTTGATAATGTTTACTGCGTAAACTACTGGCCAAGGATAAAGGACCACCCACTACGTTAATACACCAGGTTACATCATGAATTTTGCCTTGTGAATTTGGCGCGGGTAATAAATCTTGCTCTGCCAGCCATTGTTGAATATCGGCTTTTTGTGGTGAGATAAATGCTAACGTTTGGCAACGGCTGGTTATCGTGGGTAATAACTGCGATTTACGATTAGTTTGTAAAATTAGCACCACGCCTTCACCGGGCTCTTCTAAGGTTTTTAACAGGGCATTGGCGGCAGCAATGTTTAATCGCTCAGCATGAGTGATGACAGCCACTCTTGCCCCACCTTGCTGTGCTGTTTGCGTCAAGGCCTGGCAAAGTTGACGGATTTGATCAACTTTAATTTGATTTCCGTCTGGCTCTATAATGTGCAAATCAGGGTGGGTACCCGAATGCAGTAGCAAACAACTCTTACACTGACCACACGCCCCTACTGGCGTTAATTGTTGGCATAACACCGTTTGTGCACAAGCATTGGCAAGCACAATACCGCCCAAGGCATTGTCGACATTCAGTAAATGAGCATGGCTGCTTTTACCGCGATAATGCACATCAACAAAACCTTGATGGGCATCAGCTAACCACGGCAATTGTGCCAGTTGATAATCGCTCATTTCAGCATAGTCCTTATCAATATCCGCTAGTTATTATTGTGCAATAAAGGTAAACGCTGTAGCAATTGACTGCGAATATCTTGATGGACTTTATCCATGCTTTGGCTTGCATCAATGACCACAATAGAGTCGTCTTGGGATGCGAGCTGCAAATAGGTTTGCCTTGCTCGTTCAAAAAAATCGATAGCTTGTTGCTCAATTCTGTCTAACTCGCCACGATTGGCCGCCCGAGTTAACCCCAGTTTTGGGTCGATATCTAAATACAAAGTAAAATTTGGGGTAAAGCCAGCTAAACAAGCATCACTCACCGCTTTGACTAACGGCATTAACCCACGCCCGCCACCTTGATAAGCGAGCGATGATAAATTATGACGGTCACCTAACACCCATTGCCCTTTAGCAAGAGCTGGCTTAATCACATTAGCAATCAGTTGCGCGCGAGCGGCATAAATGAGTAAACACTCAGCCTCGTCGCACAGAGGATCGGTTTCATCGGCAATTTTTACCAGATCGCGCATTTTTTCAGCCAATGGTGTACCACCAGGCTCACGAGTACACACAGGGGCTTGTCCGGTATACTGTTGGATTAAATCGTTAACTAATGCAATTGCGCTTGATTTCCCAGCCCCTTCAAGGCCTTCAATTACAATAAATTTTCCTGTTTGGCTCATCATTTTCTTTTTCTCTGAAATTCGTTTACTGCGCGGTTATGGGCTTTAAGAGTGGCTGAAAAAACATGGCTACCATCATTACGCGAGACAAAATATAAATAATCGACTTTAGCAGGATTGGCTGCGGCAAATAATGAAGCACGACTTGGCGCGGCGATAGGTGTTGGCGGTAAACCATCGATTTTATAAGTATTAAATGCAGTGGCTTCTCGTAAATCTTTACGGGTAATATTACCCTTGTAGCGCTCGCCCATACCATAAATCACTGTTGGGTCTGTTTGTAAACGCATGCCTTTTTTTAGGCGATTATTAAACACCGCAGAAACCCAATTTCGCTCTTCAGGCTTACCGGTTTCTTTTTCGATAATTGACGCGATGATCAGCAACTCGTAGGGAGACGTTAACTTAAGATCGTCATCTCGCCCGTCCCACGCTTGTTTAAGGCTCATTTGCATCATGTCATAACTACGTTGTAATACCGCTTGTACGTTGTCATCTGCATGATAATGAAACGTTTCAGGATAAAACTTACCTTCTGGTAACCCCGATGTGTCGCCATTGGCGATTAACACCTGGTTAAAGTCATCACTTCCTACCACTAAATGCTCGCTTCTGGCTAACGCTTGCTGCCATTCTTTAATGGATTTACCTTCGATAAGTGTAACGGTAAATACTGCCTCTTGGCCTAAACGTAATCGTTTAAACACACTCTCTAACGTATCCCCTGGGATTAATTGATAATACCCTGTTTTGATGCTGGCTAATTTAGGCTCAAGTTTCACCAGATATTTCACCTTCCAACTGTCAACAATCAACCCTTGTTGTTCAAGTTGTTGCGCAAGTTTAATCACAGACGTGCCAGCAGCTACATTTAGAGGTTGTAATTCAGTGATGGGTAATGGCTGCTTTTGAAATGCAATTAAGTCTGTAGCAAACCAATATCCGCTGATACACAGCACGGCAAATAACGGTATTAAACTTGCCAGTAATCGAGTTGTTATTGTTTTTTTCATGATGATAAATTTACACTCAGAACGTGCCTGAATCGCGATGTGTGCGTCCAACGGCTAAATTGAAATTGGTCAATGGTGTTAACATCTACAACACCAAATAAACTGTTTGTAATAAAAATATGATCTGCGCTGCAAATATCGACATATTGCATCGCCTGTGCGGTAACCGAAACGCCCTCTTGTAACAGCCGGTCTATCATTTGTTCACGCATGACACCACTCACACCAGCATGGGTTATTGCAGGTGTAAAAGCCTTGCCTTGCTTTATAGCAAAAATATTCGCCATCGAAGATTCAATCACCCAACCATCAGTGTCACACACCAACCAATCTTCGGTGTTAGCGATTAAGGGTTGTGATTTTATCAATACTTGCTCAAGCCGATTAAGGTGTTTAATCCCTGCTAATAAAGGCTGTCGTGCAAGAGAAATAGGTGATGATGCCAGTGCGATACCGTGTTGTTGCCAGTGTTGATAATGTTCTGGAATAGCATGTACTGAAACCACTTCGGTGACATTGGCCATATCAGGTGCTTGATAACCTCGCCCACCGACACCGCGAGTGAGTAAAAGCTTGATACAGTGACCTGGATACGTGGCGGCTAATAAACTGAGTTGATCGACAAGTGGCTGACTTGCTTGCCATTGAATCCCAATTCGCTGACAGCTTTGTTGCAAGCGTTGCAGGTGAGAGTCCAAAAACAAAACCGCCGCTGCCTGATGGGCAGAAGCGGTACGCATTGTCGCAAAAACACCATCACCATAGGCCAGTCCTCGGTCAAAAGGGCTGATGGAGCCTTGTTTTACTTGGTTAACCCAAACCAGCGCCATTATTTGTCCTGGCTGATCCGGCTAGCCACGGCTTCTTGCTGATCTTTATATTTGGCACTCTTACGAGTGTTATAAGGACGCGCAACGGCGGAGCTTAAGCGTTCAAAATTAAGGGCGCCAATGGTCATTCCAGGACGCAATGCTAAGGGTAACTTACCACTGTTATAGCATTCTAAAACAATTTTACCTTGCCAACCCGGGTCAATACGGTGCGCGGTTACATGCACCATTAACCCTAAACGCGCTAAAGATGAGCGACCGTCTAACCAACCGACAATATCTGCCGGTAGTGTGACGTTTTCTAATGTCACTGCCAGAGCCAGTTCACCAGGATGGAGGAAAAAGGCTTCATTTTCAGCAATTTCAATTTTGTCACTCATCACACGGTCAAGTGCTAATTGCATTTCTGCACTAGGGCCACTTAAATCGATGTAAGGGGCTGTATGGTCTTTAAATACGCGAAACTGGCTACCTAAACGCACATCAACACTGACACCAGAGATGGCCTCAATACTAGGGCGCGGCTCGATAACAATGGTGCCATTATCTAAACACTGTTCAATTTCAATATCAGTTAAACGCATGCAACACCCTCTGCTTGGTACGGTTACTTAGCTAATAAATGTTGAATTCTAGCTTTTAAAATATCAGTCGCAATCCGGTTTTTACCGCCACGAGGTACGATAATATCAGCGTATTGTTTTGATGGCTCAATAAACTGTAAAAACATAGGACGTACGGTACGCTTATATTGAGAGATCACCGATTCCATCGTTCGGCCACGCTCAGCAACATCACGGGTTAACCGACGTAAGAAACAAATGTCCAGGGGTGTATCCATAAACACACTAGCGTCCATCAATTCACGTAACTTAGGATCAGTTAATAACAAAATGCCTTCCAAAATAATCACTTTTTTAGGCTGCATCGCGAGTGTTTCGCTAGTGCGAGTATGCTCTGTGTAACTATAACAAGGGATATTAACGGCTTCACCTTGTTTAAGTTGGGTTAAATGTGTCGCTAATAACTGATGGTCTAACGCTTTTGGATGGTCATAGTTTGTTTTAACCCGTTCATCCATGGTCATATGACTTTGATCACGATAGTAGGCATCTTCGTTTATCACCCCAATTTGGTTTGTGCCTAAGTCTCTGCACAACTCTTCAAAAATAGTTTTGGCGATTAAACTTTTACCCGACGCCGACGCACCGGCAATCCCAATAATGACACACTGCTGAGAATTCATCTCTTAACCTTACTCGTCGTCTGATATGCTAATTTTTACGGTTGATGTAACTTGTTGAAGTGCTAATTTCGCCCCTAATTTGCGGGCGATTTCGCGATATATCCCTGACACTTCACTTTCTGGCTCACTGATTACACTGGGTGTGCCGTTGTCCATAGATTCACGAATATTGATATGCAGTGGCAATGAGCCCAGTAAAGGAACATTGTATTTTTCGGCGATTTGGCTGCCACCATGAGTACCAAATGGGTGCTCTTTATGACCACATTCAGGGCAAAGGTGAAAACTCATGTTCTCGATAATACCTAATACCGGGATATTGACTTTACCAAACATGGTAATGCCTTTTTTAGCGTCCGCTAAGGCAATATCTTGTGGGGTAGTGACAATAACAGCGCCACTCACAGGGACTTTTTGCGATAACGTTAATTGAATGTCACCGGTTCCTGGTGGCATATCGATAATTAAATAATCAAGTTCTGGCCATTGGGTTTCATTTAGCAATTGCGCTAACGCACCCGCAGCCATTGGGCCGCGCCATACCGCGGCTTCATCACCACTGAGCATAAATCCAATCGATTGTGCTGAAATGCCGTGAGCTAATGCCGCGGTCATGTGCTTACCGTCTGGAGACTGTGGTCTGAAATTTGGTATGCCTAGCATTAACGGAATTGAAGGGCCGTAGATGTCGGCGTCAAGAATGCCCACTTCAGCGCCTTCTGCCTTTAACGCTAATGCTAAATTGACTGCTGTGGTTGATTTACCTACACCACCTTTACCAGATGCAATCGCAATCACTTGTTTTACATTTGGAATAGGAGCTATAGAGGGTAAAGCTGAGTAAACTCGGGGCTGGAAATCAATTTCGCATTCCACTTCATCAATGGCATCTAACACCGCTAAACGGTTCGTTATGGCCATCACTGTATCGCGATATTGGGTCATGCAAGGATAAGGATAAACTAAGCTGAGCTGTAAACGTTTTCCTGATATTGATAGTGCGGTAACGCACTGTGCCGAAACTAAGCCTTTTTTCAAATAAGGATCAACAAAGGCCTCTAAAATATCTAACACTGGTGACAATAATTCATCACTTAATTGATAGTTTGTATGCGATTTAACCAAAACAATGGCTCCGAACATGAAATTTTTACAAGTGTATCAGAACTTGGTAAAAAAATAGTGATTAATACACTTTTTAAGTCATGTTTTGATGAAAAATGTCACTCAATCAGGTACGATTAAGCCATATTTTTGGTGTAATTTGATATAGAGACAAAATGACGACATCACAGCGAAAAATACTGGTCACAAGTGCCTTACCGTATGCCAATGGTCCGATCCATTTAGGTCACATGCTTGAATATATCCAAACGGATATCTGGTCGCGCTTCCAAAAGTTACGTGGGCATGAATGTTATTACATCTGTGCCGATGACGCTCATGGTACGCCAATCATGCTGAAGGCTCAGCAGATGGGTATTACACCAGAAGAAATGATTGCTCAGGTGCAAAAAGAGCATGAACAAGATTTCGCTGATTTTAATATTCAATTTGATAATTTCCACAGCACTCACAGCGACGAAAACCGCGCGTTAGCCAACGATATTTATCTTAAGCTACGTGATGGCGGCTACATCAAAACCAAAACCATTTCGCAATTGTATGACCCTGAAAAAAACATGTTCTTACCAGACCGTTTCGTTAAAGGCACTTGCCCGAAATGTAAGTCTGAAGACCAATACGGCGACAACTGTGATAATTGCGGCGCAACCTACAGCACCACAGATTTGATTAATCCTAAATCAGCCGTGTCGGGTGCGACACCGATTATGAAAGACACCGAACATTTCTTTTTTGACCTACCTGCATTTGAAGGCATGTTGAAAGAATGGATTCAATCGGGTTCATTACAACAAGAAATGGCCAACAAACTGGGCGAATGGTTTGAGCAAGGCTTGCAACAATGGGACATCTCTCGTGATGCACCTTACTTTGGTTTTGAAATACCCGATGCGCCAGGTAAATTCTTTTACGTCTGGTTAGATGCGCCAATCGGTTACATGGGCTCGTTTAAAAACTTATGTGACAAACGTGACGATCTCAACTTCGATGATTTCTGGAGCCTTGATTCTACGGCTGAGGTTTATCACTTCATTGGTAAAGACATTGTTTACTTCCACAGCTTGTTCTGGCCAGCCATGCTAGAAGGCGCAGGTATTCGCAAGCCGACCAGCGTATATGCGCACGGTTATGTGACGGTAAACGGTTCAAAGATGTCAAAATCAAAAGGCACGTTCATTAAAGCACGTACTTATCTTGATAATTTAGATCCTGAATATTTACGTTATTACTATGCCGCTAAATTAAATAGCCGTATTGATGACTTAGATTTAAATCTAGAAGATTTTGCTCAGCGCGTTAACTCTGACCTAGTCGGAAAACTGGTTAACCTTGCCTCTCGTACCGCAGGTTTTATCAGTAAACGCTTTGACGGTAAGCTTGCTAACGTCGCTGACACGAGCCTAACCGAGATGTTTTTAGCTAAAAAAGAAACCATTGCCGAGTTTTATGAAACCCGTGAATTTGGTAAAGCCATGCGTGAAATTATGGCATTAGCTGACATTGCAAACGGTTATGTTGCTGACGCCGCACCATGGCAGTTAGTTAAGCAAGACGATAAACAAGAAGAAGCACATCAGGTTTGCAGTAATGCATTAAACTTGTTCCGTATATTGGTGACCTACCTTAAACCGGTGTTACCAAAACTGGCACAAGATGTTGAAGGTTTCTTACAACTGACTTTAACGTGGGAAAACCTAGCGCAAGATTTATCTGGTCATGAAATTGCGCCGTTTAAAGCCTTAATGCAACGTATTGAGATGAAAAGCATCGAAGCCATTATCGAAGCGTCTAAAGAAAACCTGCAAGTGACTCAAGCGCCAGCGCCGACACAAGCAGTTGATCAATTAGCGCAAGACCCTATTAGTCCTGAAATCACCTTCGATGACTTTGCAAAAATTGATTTGCGTATTGCCCGTATCAGCAAAGCTGAACACATTGAAAAGGCAAATAAGTTACTGCGTCTAGAACTTGATTTAGGTGGTGAGACTAAACAAGTGTTTGCAGGGATTAAATCAGCCTACGCACCTGAAGATTTAGTCGGCAAGTTGACTGTGATGGTGGCTAACCTTGCACCGCGCACCATGAAGTTTGGTGACTCCGAAGGCATGGTATTAGCAGCCGGACCTGGCGGTAAAGACCTGTTTATTTTAGAGCCACACGAAGGTGCACAACCGGGTATGCGCGTAAAATAGTATCATTGTGACCATAAAAGTATGTTTGCTGTTTAGTCCTTATGATAGATATATTCGAGGACTAAACCGATAAATTAAAAAGACCGCTCCGGCGGTCTTTTTGTTAATTGGCTAAAGTGATTAGCTTATGAGATTGGTTAGCCCGATATATACACCTATCAGCAATTGTAGACAGATGTGACAGATCAGACTCTGACTTAAGTGGTTGCTTGAGTATCATTTTTATTTTCAACATCGGTTATCACTTCAGCGGTATCATCATTGTGTAGATTTGCGATATCAGTATCATCTTGATGAGCAGCATTATCTTCATCCATGGCTTGCTTTAAGCGTTCTTCATACAACATAAATAACTTAATAAAGTCATTACTAAAACGCTCCCCTGCTGATTCTTTTAGCCAAAAATCATAAAGACGCTTTGATGCTTCTTTTTCTACACGTTTGTAAGTAGCTTTGCGCCTCATGGCATATTCTTCACTGTGCCCAAGTAACTGCAAAGACGATACACTCAGTTCGAGTGCAGAATGGTGCGTTTCTGACTCAACCACATCTGCCCCAGCCTCTTTAAGCAAGTGTCCATGCCCTCTGTCGAACGCTCTGGCGACAATTTTGAGTTTAGGATAACTATGATGCAAATATTTCACTAACTCTACACTGCTCTCTCGGTTGTCAATCGCCACCACAAATAAAGAGGCATCTTCAATGCCCGCCGTTTTCAGCAAATCTGGGCGCGTTGCATCTCCGTAATAGGCTTTCGTATTGATCCGCCTGATGGTATCCACTTGTGATACCTGATAATCCAGCACAACGGTTTTAATATTATTTGAAATAAGAAAACGGTTTACCACTTGGCCAAAACGGCCAATACCGGCAATAATCACGGTACCCTCATCGTCTATATTATCTTGTTCACGTTGATTGGTTTTAACTTGAAAACGCGGGTAAATCACTTTATCAAATAAGATAAATAAGCCTGGGGTTAAAAACATCGACAAGGCAACGACGATAGATAACGTCTGTGCTAAGTCAGTTGGGATAACATGTTGCTGCACACTGAAGCTTAATAATACAAAGCCAAACTCTCCAGCTTGCGCAAGGCTTAATGCAAATAACCATCGGTCACTGCCTTTAATTCTAAATATTAAGGCTAATACAAACAGCACGAGTGCTTTTATAAGCATCACACCTAACGTGATTAATATTATTTCGCCAAAATCAGCAAATAACACGGCAAAATCGATACCTGCGCCTACAGTGATAAAGAACAGTCCTAACAATAGCCCTTTAAAAGGCCCAATATTGGCTTCTAACTCGTGTTTAAACTCACTGTTGGCTAATACAACACCCGCTAAGAATGTCCCTAAAGCCGGAGAAATCCCCACTAAACTCATTAACGCCGCGATACCAATCACCAGCATTAATGCCGCAGCGGTAGATATTTCACGTGCGCCAGACTCTGCGACCATTTTAAACAGTGGCCGGCTCAGGTAATGTCCGCCCAGCACCACAACGGCAATTGCCAGTAACAGCACTATGGCATAGGCCCAACCCGGTAATGATGCCACCAAACTAAGCTGTTCATGCTGCTCACTCAAGTTACTGGCTGCTGCCTGGGCTTTTTCGACTAATTCAGGTAATGCCAATAAGGGAATAAACGCCAGCATCGGAATAACGGCAATATCTTGGAACAGCAACACCGAAAAGGCATTTTTGCCTGCATGCGTTTTATTAAGACGTTTTTCTGACAGGGTTTGCAATACAATCGCTGTCGACGATAACGAAAAAATTAATCCTATTGAGAGTGCAATACTGGTTTGATAACCGGCATAAATCGCGCAGGCCATTACCGCAACCACTGAGCCACCGACTTGTAATCCTCCTAGGCCTAAAAGTCGATTACGCATCGCCCAAAGCATTTTCGGCTCAAGTTCTAAACCGACCAAAAATAACATCATCACGACACCAAATTCGGCAAAGTGTTGAATGGTATTGGTTTCGTTGCCCACTAAACCGACTATCGGACCAATGACTACACCAGCAATTAAATAACCTAACACTGAGCCCAAACCAAGTTTATTGGCCAATGGAACGGCAATGACAGCCGCAGTTAAATATATAAAAGCCTGCAAAAAGTATTCAGTCATTCACTATCCTTATCAAACAAAGCATAACGTTAGGCAACTTAACAGCATTACATCACCACTAAACAGGATTAGTGATGTCGATGAAATGGTGGGTTAAATCAAACTTACTGGCTAAATGTTGACCCAATGCCTGAATGCCAAATTGTTCTGTTGCATGATGGCCTGCCGCAAAATAATGTATTCCTTGTTCCATCGCGGCATGGTAAGTACGCTCTGATACTTCTCCACTAATAAAGGCATCCACCCCCATTTGTGCGGCTTGATCAATATAATCTTGCGCTCCACCGGTACACCACGCCACTGTTGAAATAGGTTTGCTGTTATCGCCAATATGCAATGGTTCACGCTTAAGCACGTTATTGAGTAATTGGCAAAACTCACTTGCCGTAACAGGATGTTCTAGGTGTCCATGCCACAGTAAATCTTGCGCTATGGGTTCATATACTCGCGGGCTTAAAATCCCCAATTGATATGCTAACTGAGCATTATTACCAATGCCATGATGCGCATCTAAGGGTAAATGATAACCAAATAAACTGATGTCGTTATCCATTAAAGCCTTAATACGGCGGTATTTCATCCCGGTAATAATTTCAGGCTCATTTTTCCAAAAAAAACCATGGTGAACCAAAATCGCATCAGCATTAACCGCAGCAGCTTGTTCTATCAGTGCCTGGCATGCCGTTACACCGGTCACGATGGTGCGAATAGTTGACTTACCTTGCACTTGTAAACCGTTGGGGGCGTAATCTTTAAAAGCAGAAACATTTAAAAAGCTGTCTAAATAGGCGGCTAAATCTTGGCGGGTGATCGCTGACTGACCTGGATAATGTGTGGACATAATATTCCTATAAAATTGAGACATCGTCGTTTCAAAAGATCTTAATGACACCGCACATAAAAATAGCGATGTAGACAAAAAACAGTATTAATTTTGAGAAAAATGCATAGCCATATTGTATATCCGCAATCGGGGTTTGTGTTACTCATGCTCGAGCATTTAAACTATTTCAGTGATAAATGCTGATAATTCCTACTTTTTGAGCATTAAACCGACAACTAAAGTCACATATTGGACTTTTGTAGTGTTAACACTTTAAAATTAGTCACAACCTTCATTTAACATGATAACAAATAGGTTATTAACTATGACAACATTGACTAAAGAAGAGGTCATCAGCCAACTGCAACTTGCCCTTGAAAAACAATCAGGCAAAGCAGTATCGATTGAGCAAGCTGGTAGCTGGTATAAAATTGACGGCGCTAAATCGGTTCGTTTTAGCGAGCTTGAAAGCATGCATGCAGAACACTGTGCAACACATGCTATTGCAGCTGTAAAACCTGCTACTCAAATCCAAGCTGCAGTAAAAAAACAACCCAGTAAAAAAGCGAAAACAACATCAGGTGGATTGACCCCTAAACAGTTGTGGCGCTTAAAGCTTGAAACGACGGCAGGTAGTCAAACATTACCGCGTGGATTCTAATTATTTACGAGGTAAACGTTACCTGTAAATAAGAATCAAAACAAAAGGAGCCGCGGCTCCTTTTGTTTTCGCTTACGTTAATACCTCTGCAATCACAGTGTTCACTGCAGGTTATAGGATGTAACTCTCTGCTACATCACTACATCGCTAAATCGACACGAACGTAACCGGTTAAATAAACGACCCTCACCTCATCACCGGCATTGAAACTCATGCCAGGGTCCAGGTCTTGGATTACCATCACTTGGTTGCCATCTTCTTGGGTTATCATTAATTCTACTAATTTATTTTCTAGATAATAAGCTGAACGCCCATGTTGACTGCCTAAACCGCCGCCAATAAGCGCGCCCAGAACTGTCGCAACATCTTGGCCAGAACCGCCACCAAATTGATGACCAATCACACCACCAATTAAGGCACCGCCAAAGGTTTTCCAACCACTGTGGCTGTCTTCTACCAATTGTTTTTCGCTCACATGCCTAACACTTTCAATTGTGCCATACAGGACTTTCTCAACAGGAACGGCTTGATTACGCTCGTAAGCGGCTTGTGCCTGGCTATTAAATAAGCAAAATGTCAGCAATACTGCAAAAATGCTCTTTCCTGTGACGGTTATGATTTTAAACATCGCTATTTTCCGCTAAGTTAACGACAAGGTATGCCAATTAATATACTCAATTGTGAACTCACTGTCTTATTTAAATGAATCTATAAGCTTTCCGCCGCCAGAGCATGCACTCACTGATCCTAATGGTTTATTGGCCATAGGGGGTGACTTGCAACCGAAGCGTTTACAACAAGCTTATTACCAGGGTATTTTTCCGTGGTTTAACGCACAAGACCCTATTCTATGGTGGTCTCCAGATCCTCGCGCCGTATTTATACCGACACATCCTTTTGGCAGTAAAAGTCTGCTTAAGTTCCTTAAAAAGTCGAGCTGGCGATACACTATCAATCATGCATTTTTAGATGTATTAGCCGGCTGCGCTGCGCCGAGAAGTGCTCAAGATGGCACCTGGATTACAGCTGAAATCCAAATGGCCTATTATGAATTACACCTGCAAGGTAAAGCGCATTCAATTGAAGTGTGGGATGGTGAACAGCTTGTTGGCGGTTTGTATGGTATCCCTGTCGGAGGCATATTTTGCGGTGAATCGATGTTCCATCGGCAAACTAATGCATCAAAAGCGGCATTTGCTATACTCAATCAACACGTAGTTAAACATGATTTTCGTTTGATTGACGCGCAAGTCATGAACCCGCATTTAATCAGTTTAGGCGCCAAAGCCTTGCCTAGATGTGACTTTTTAACTTTATTACGCCAACATCGAGAACAGTCAATATCAGCGTCTATTTGGACTCCACAAGAGGTGTTAATTGAATTCTAAATCCGTCAACGTAGGCATAAGTCAGCCTTTTGATTGTAATTATATCGAAGGCAATAAAGAGCAGTTATTGATCATTCAAGAACCGCATATTGACGGGGCATTATTTGAACAATTACTGGGCATGGGCTTTCGTCGAAATGGCAATTCAATTTATAAACCCCGCTGCCCAAGCTGTAATGCTTGCCAATCTATACGTCTAAATGTGCACGATTTTGTGCTTTCTAAACGTCAAAAAAGAACCTTGAAGAATAATCAAGATTTACATTGGAAAGTAAGCTATCAAACACGTCCTGAGCACTTTGAGCTTTATCAGCGATACATAACCGAACGCCACTACGATGGGCCTATGTTTCCGGCCTCACAGAGCCAGTACGACGACTTTTTACTGTCTGACTGGCTACCACCTATGTTTATCGAAGTCTTTGATAAGGAGCAATTGATAGGGGTTGCTGTCACCGATAATATGGCGCATAGCTTCTCTGCAATTTACAGTTACTTTGATCCCGACTATGCCGAAAGGTCATTAGGATCCTTGATGATTTTAATTCAATGTCAATTAGCAAAATCGATGGGTAAACGATTTTTGTATTTAGGCTATCAAATTGATCAAAATCGGAAAATGCGTTACAAGCGCCAATATCGACCTTATCAAATATTAACACCACAAGGTTGGCAAATTGGCGAAGAACTTGAACCTCTTTCTTGTTAACGGCCTTTACAGTTAGGCGATTTTGGGGCATGATACGCCCGATTTTTCAAATTTGAAGGCTAATGGGATAACTTATTAATGGCGAAAGAAGACAACATTGAAATGCAGGGCACTATCCTTGAGACCTTGCCAAACACAATGTTCCGCGTAGAGCTTGAAAATGGACATGTGGTGATAGCCCACATCTCTGGCAAAATGCGCAAAAACTACATCCGTATTTTAACGGGTGACAAAGTCACGGTTCAGCTGACTCCTTATGACTTATCAAAAGGTCGTATCGTCTTCCGCGCACGTTAATCGCTAGCCTCAACATTGTAAAAGCCGACTGTCAGTCGGTTTTTTTGTTGTTGAGTCTAATGACATGCTACCAATCGTATTCATTATCTAGTCAGGCAGAAACATCCAACCGGATCCATGCCGCGTAAAAAGTGTAATGCTTTTTACGGATTACATAATTAATGTGATGGGTATCATTAACGTCGATACATCTCGCGGACAAAAAGCTCGCAGATAAAAAAAGATGACCAAACGGTCATCTTTTTATTGCCAAATTAAAAGCATTACTGACGCTTAAGACACTTTTTCAGTGGCCTCACAATCAATATTAATCTCACCGTCTTTGACATCAATATGAGCAATACCACCACGCTCAAGTACACCAAATAAGATTTCGTCTGCCAGTGGACGCTTAATGAGTTCAGTAACAACACGAGACATAGGGCGTGCGCCCATTGACTTGTCATAACCCTTTTCAGCTAACAAGGTACGCGCTTCGTCAGTAACATCTAACGTTACACGTTTATCATCAAGCTGTGCTTGCAACTCAACTAAGAACTTATCAACCACTTTTGCAATGACGGTCATGTCTAAATGATTAAACCACACAATCGAATCTAAGCGATTACGGAACTCAGGTGAAAACATTTTATTGATTTCAGCTAATGCATCTTGAGTATGATCTTGTTGTCTAAAACCAATCGACTTACGGATCGTTTCTTGTACGCCCGCATTCGTGGTCATGACTAAGGTGACATTTCTAAAATCGGCTTTTCGGCCGTTATTATCGGTCAATGTACCGTGATCCATGACTTGTAATAACAAGTTGAATACATCTGGATGTGCTTTTTCAATTTCATCCAGTAGTACCACACAATGCGGATTTTTAATCACAGCATCAGTGAGCAAACCACCTTGGTCGTAACCTACATAGCCCGGAGGAGCACCGATTAAACGCGATACGGTATGACGCTCCATATACTCAGACATATCAAAGCGAATGAGTTTCAGGTTAAGACAGTTAGCCAATTGATTGGTGACTTCGGTTTTACCGACCCCAGTTGGGCCAGCAAACATAAAACTACCAACAGGCTTTTTCTCTGAACCTAAACCGCTGCGCGATAAGCGTATGGCAGCGCTAAGGCTCTCAATCGCTTTGTCTTGCCCAAAGACCACCATCTTAAGGTTGCGTTCAAGGTTACGTAACATATCCTTGTCAGTAGACGATACCGACTTCTCAGGAATACGCGCCAATTTCGCGATGATTGCTTCAATCTCTGCCTGACCAATGGTCTTTTTACGTTTACTTTGCGGCATCATCACCATGCGTGCGCCAGCTTCGTCAATAACATCAATCGCTTTGTCAGGTAAATGACGATCGTTGATGTGTTTCGCCGACAAAATAGCCGCACTGCTGATTGCAGCTTGGGTATAACGTACGCCATGGTATTCTTCGTATTTAGATTTAAGCCCCATCAATATTTTGGTGGTTTCGGCCACTGACGGCTCATTAATATCAATTTTTTGGAAGCGGCGTGCTAAAGCACGATCTTTCTCAAAAATACTTTGATATTCTTGGAACGTCGTCGAGCCCATACAGCGCAACTTACCACTCGATAACAAGGGCTTTAATAAGTTAGAAGCATCCATAACACCACCAGATGCCGCACCTGCACCAATTATGGTATGGATTTCATCGATGAATAAAATAGCATGTTCATCAGCAGACAATTCTTTTAATAAACTCTTAAAACGTTTTTCGAAATCGCCGCGATATTTAGTGCCCGCTAACAAGGAACCCAGGTCAAGTGAATACACAGTGGCATTCGCCATCACTTCTGGAACTTGTTCATTCACAATAAGATATGCAAGACCTTCAGCAATGGCCGTTTTACCCACTCCCGCTTCACCGACTAATAACGGATTATTTTTACGGCGACGACACAATGTTTGAATGGCTCGCTCGATTTCAGCATCACGCCCAATTAATGGGTCAATCGAGCCTTCTTTAGCCAGTTGGTTGAGGTTAGAAGCAAATTGCGCCAACATGCTGCGATCTTCACTATTTTCAGATTGATCATCAATGCGATCTTGATCTGACGACTCGCCAGAATCTTCATCTTTACCCATGCCATGTGAAATGAAATTAACTACATCAAGACGAGTAATTTCACTGCGGCGTAACAAATACACAGCTTGTGATTCTTGCTCACTAAAAATAGCCACTAACACATTGGCACCAGTCACTTCGTCGCGACCAGAAGATTGCACATGAAATACTGCCCGTTGAAGTACGCGCTGAAACCCTAATGTAGGCTGGGTTTCACGCTCTTCAGATGACTCGGCAATAATGGGTGTGGTTTGTTGAATGAAATTAGCCACTTCTTCACGGAGACGATTGACATCCGCACCGCAGGCGATGAGCGCCTCGTATGCTGCAGGATTATCAATAAGCGCTAATAATAAATGTTCTACCGTCATGTATTCATGACGTGAATCTCTAGCTTGCTGAAACGCTAGGTTCAAGGTGACTTCCAGATCTTTGTTCAGCATAAGCACCCCCTAAATTTAACCACAGACTGTAAGAAAACGATTTTTATGCTTTCTCTAATGTACACAGTAACGGATGTTGGTTTTCTCTTGCAAACTGATTTACTTGAAATACTTTTGTTTCGGCTATCCCAAAAGGGAAAACGCCACACAATCCTTTGCCCTGGTGATGTATCGCCAACATGATATCAACAGCTTGCTGCTCGTTTTTCTCAAAGAAGCGTTGTAACACTTCAACTACAAAATCCATCGGGGTGTAATCATCATTGTTTAGCACCACTTTATACATATGGGGTGGTTGTAGCTCAGATTCAACCTTTTCCTCAATATGTTCTACACTGCCTAATTTTGCCATTGTTTAATACTAGCCTCTCGTTTGGTTCCCGACCACTTGATATTATTAAATTAATTAAATGTTGTGTTTATGTTAATTTTCGCTTGACATCTTTTCGTACAAATTTCATTCTGTTTGGTAGGCGGCGAATACTAGACCGCTGGATAATAAGTTTTACTATCTTACTGGTAAGTAGACAACAGAAGGAAGTGGAAGTATGGCAAACGGAACTGTAAAGTGGTTCAACAACGCCAAAGGATTCGGGTTTATTTGCCCTGATCAGGGTGGCGAAGATGTATTTGCGCACTATTCAACAATCGAAATGGAAGGTTATCGTACCTTAAAAGCAGGTCAACCTGTTTGCTTCGAAGTTGAAGAAGGCCCTAAAGGAATGCATGCTTCAGCCATCTCTCCTACAATATAGTAGGTGAGACTATAAAACAAAAAGACAGGGATTTTAATCCCTGTCTTTTTTATTGCCTAAAATTTAAGCTCAACGATCAATTTATTTATTATTGAGCTTTATCTTTTAGATAACCGGGTCATAACTACGTTGACGCAATAATGACCCGACACAATTAACCATTAACCAATAATAAATTGGTTTAATGTTGGACTTGGACGCATGGCTTTTTCAGCTTTTGCCGCATCTAAACGATAGTAACCGCCTAAATCAACTGCTGGACCTTGTGAACCATTTAACTCAGCTAAAATAACCGCTTCGTTCGCCGCTAACGATTGTGCTAAAGGTGCAAAATGTTCAGCTAACTGAGTGTCTACGGTTTGCTTAACTAAGGCATTTGCCCAATACAAACCAAGGTAGAAGTGACTGCCACGGTTGTCTAACTCACCCACACGACGAGATGGCGACTTGTTGCTGTCTAAAAACTCACCAATCGCGACATCCAACGTGTCAGCCAATACTTGTGCTTTAGGGTTGTTTGCCGTTTGGCTTAAGTGCTCTAAAGAAGCTGCAAGCGCTAAAAACTCACCTAAAGAATCCCAACGTAAGTGGCCTTCTTTTTCTACCTGTTGAACGTGTTTAGGTGCACTACCACCCGCGCCCGTTTCAAATAATCCGCCACCATTCATTAACGGTACAATTGAAAGCATTTTAGCACTTGTGCCTAATTCAAGAATTGGGAACAAATCCGTTAAATAGTCACGCAATACGTTACCGGTAACAGAAATCGTATCTTCACCTTTAATGATACGCTCTAAGGTCACGCGAGTTGCATCAACAGGAGACATAATTTGAATGTCTAACCCAGAAGTATCTTCTGCCGCTAGGTATTTAGTCACTTTTTTGATTAATTCAGCATCGTGTGCACGAGCGCTGTCTAACCAGAAAATCGCTGGAGTATTGCTTAAACGTGAACGTCTAACCGCTAACTTAACCCAGTCAAGAATTGGTGCGTCTTTTACTTGACACATACGGTAAACATCGCCAGCTTCAACGTTGTGGCTCATTAGCACATCGCCAGCTTGGTTAACCACATTCACAGTACCCGCAGCGCCGATCTCGAATGTTTTATCATGGCTACCATATTCTTCAGCTTTTTGAGCCATAAGACCTACGTTAGGCACGCTGCCCATTGTCGTTGGGTCAAATGCACCATGCTTCTTACAAAAAGCGATAGTTTCTTGATACACACCAGCGTAACAACGATCTGGGATCATTGCTTTAGTGTCTTGTAACTGGCCGTCTGGGCCCCACATTTTACCCGATGAGCGGATCGCTGCAGGCATAGAAGCATCAATAATGATGTCACTTGGTACGTGTAGGTTAGTGATGCCTTTGTCTGAATCAACCATTGCTAATGCAGGACGTGCAGCATATACCGCAGCGATGTCAGCTTCAATTTCGTTACGTTTTGCATCAGGAAGTGACTTGATTTTGGCATACACATCACCAAAGCCGTTATTTACGTCAACACCTAGTTCAGCAAATAATGCACCGTGTTTAGCAAATACATCTTTAAAGAACACTTTAACAGCGTGACCAAAGAAAATAGGGTCAGACACTTTCATCATGGTGGCTTTTAAGTGAAGCGATAATAAAACATCTTCTGATTTAGCCGCTTCAATTTCACGAGTATAAAAATCAACTAATGCTTTTTTGCTCATGACAGCTGAGTCAATCACTTCATCAGCAAGTAACGCTAGGCCACTCTTAAGCACAACTTCTTTACCGTCAGCTTGTGTCAGTACGATATTCACTTTATCGGCTGTTGGTAACGTTACAGATTGCTCGCTACCGTAAAAATCGCCTTCATTCATGTGTGCTACGTGAGATTGTGAATCACTTGCCCATTTGCCCATTGAATGTGGATTTTTCTTAGCGTAGTTTTTAACAGAAGTAGGCGCACGACGATCAGAGTTACCTTCACGCAATACTGGGTTTACCGCACTGCCTTTAATTTTGTCGTAACGCGATTTAGCTTCTACTTCAGCATCAGTCTTTGGCTCATCCGGATAGTTAGGGATGTCATAACCTTTAGCTTGTAACTCAGCGATACACGCTTTTAATTGCGGAACTGACGCACTGATGTTTGGTAATTTAATGATGTTGGCTTCTGGCTTATTCGCCAATTCGCCTAATTCTGTTAACGCATCAGCAATTTTTTGCTCTGCGGTTAAATTTTCAGGGAAGTTAGCAATAACACGACCTGACAAAGAAATATCACGCGTTTCTACTTTTACGCCTGCTGCGTCAGTAAAGGTACGGATAATAGGCAATAAAGACAGAGTAGCAAGTGCTGGGGCTTCATCAGTTTCTGTGTATATGATCGTTGGAGTGTTATCTTTCATTTTTTTTCCTACATTATTGTAAATTAATAATTTATTAGAATAAATTGTGTAAGCATTTGACGGGCTTTGGTGGATAACACTCACCGGAGTGAACCTTGATTTGCAACTACAGCACACACCCTGTGTGAATTAAGTATGTGAAATCCCCTATCCCATTTTTTATTATGTTTTGACGCCATCGCCGCGCTTACTTTGAATAAAAACAACCGCCGCGAATGATAAATTAGGTACAGATCACAATTTTTAGGCGGACATCATAGATCATTCTGGGCAATTTTCAAATTCCACTAATAGCGAATACACAGTAAACTAAGATTAAATATTTTAAAATCGCTCAAGATTCACTCAACAATTGCTCACTCGTATTCAACAAAGGATATTATCCAAACCTTTATGTCAAATGTCGGTAAATTCAGCTCATTCAAAAAAAGCACCGCTAAAACCACCGGTTCAGCAGGTGCTAACCACTCACAACATCGCGGGGCACAGCGTAAAGCAAGCACCAAGCCAGCGGCTAAACACCCTGTTATCGTGTTATTTAATAAGCCTTTTGATGTATTGTGCCAATTTACTGATGAAGCAGGCCGGCAAACGCTAAAAGACTTTATTCCGGTCCCTGATGTATATGCCGCTGGACGACTAGACCGTGACAGTGAAGGATTATTACTGCTCACTAACGATGGCAAGCTGCAAGCGAAGTTGACTCAGCCCAATAAAAAAACCTTTAAAACCTATTGGGTGCAAGTCGAAGGCGAACCAACAGACGCAGCAATCAAAGCATTGTGTGATGGCGTTGAGCTTAAAGATGGTATGACCCTACCCGCTATGGTCAGAGTGATGGACTCACCCGACATTTGGCCACGAGTGCCCCCCGTACGCGAGCGCAAATCCATTCCAACAACCTGGCTTGAAGTACAAATTTGTGAAGGACGTAATCGCCAAGTCAGGCGGATGACAGCCCATGTAGGTCACCCAACCTTAAGATTAATCCGTTATAAAATAGGTCAATGGTGTCTAGATGATTTGCCTACTGGGCAATATTCACAACTCAGTCAATAGGCGATTCAACCTAACGGTAATCGCATTATCATAAGGATTGGCATAAATGACTCAACGTTACAAACCGAATACCACTGTGGCTTGCGTTATTTACAGCCAGGGTCAATTTTTACTGGTTGAAGAACACATTGATGGACAGGTTAAATTTAACCAGCCTGCCGGTCATTTAGAAGCCAATGAGTCACTGATTAATGCGTGTGCTCGTGAGATTGCAGAAGAAACTGGATTGACAATAATGCCGCAAGCCCTTGTCGGTATTTATCAATTTAGTGCCAACCAAGACCTTGCCTTTGTGCGTTACACTTTTTGTATTGAACTTGATACGCCCATCGAATCGATTCCACAAGACTGTGCGATAGTGCGCACTCACTGGTTATCATATTCGCAAATTACTCAACGCTCTGCACAGTTACGCAGCCCACTGGTGCTCAAAAGCATCGATGATTTTATTGCGCAAGCGGGTTTACTAGATGAGTCGCCTCCCGCAACGCGAGACAATCGCCCGCCAATAACAGCTAAACGTGTTAGCCATCATTTTCCATTATCATTGCTTAACGCTGATTATTTGCACACCGATAAGTCAGTGGGTTAAGCCTAATTGACAGTCGTTCAAGATAGCCCAACGCTCGAATGCATGGTAGAATATGCGCCGCACAAATGTGATGTTTACACGCTTTCATGTACCAATAGCACCATAAGCGAAAGGCTTATCTGTGTAATTTATGACTGTGTTTAACGGCTATTCAGGTTGAGTCATTGGTATCACTGGCTTGAAACCACTGCATAACGCCACCATATACATACTCTCTATATTCAACGGTTTTAGGATTTATGACATCAATCAACCCAACTTCTCAAGGTAAAAAAGTCATTGTCGGCATGTCCGGCGGTGTGGACTCTTCTGTTTCGGCCTATTTGCTTATCCAGCAAGGCTATGAGGTTGAAGGTCTGTTTATGAAGAACTGGGAAGAAGACGACACCGACGAATATTGCGCTGCAGCAGATGATTTAAGAGATGCGCAAGCAGTATGTGACAAGCTTGGTATTAAAATGCACACCGTCAACTTTGCAGCCGAATACTGGGACAACGTGTTCGAGTATTTCTTAGCTGAATACAAAGCCGGCCGTACGCCTAATCCAGACATCATGTGCAACAAAGAAATCAAATTCAAAGCATTCCTAGAATTTGCCGACGAGATTTTAGACGCCGACTATATCGCCATGGGCCATTATGTTCGTCGCCGAGACAACAGCGATGGCAGTGTTGAAATGCTCCGCGGTGTTGATGGCAATAAAGACCAAAGCTATTTCCTATATACACTCAGCCATGAGCAAGTGGCGCGCAGTTTATTCCCTGTCGGTGAGCTTGAAAAACACGAAGTACGCGAAATAGCCAAAAAAATGGGCTTAATCACTCACGACAAAAAAGACAGCACCGGCATTTGTTTTATTGGCGAGCGCAAGTTTACTGATTTCTTAGCCACCTATTTACCGGCACAACCAGGTGACATTGAAACCGCCGAAGGCGAAGTCATAGGCACTCATCAAGGGTTGATGTACCACACCCTTGGTCAACGCAAAGGCTTAGGCATTGGTGGACTTAAAAATAGCAACGAAGACCCATGGTACGTAGTAGAAAAAGACCTACTGCGCAATGTATTAGTGGTTGCACAAGGTGCTGAACACCCGCGTTTAATGTCGCACGGTATGACCGTGAACCAATTACATTGGGTTGACCGAAAAGGCCCTGCTAATAACAGTAAAATCACAGTTAAAACCCGTTACCGTCAACGCGATGTTATCTGTACATTAGTTTATAACGATCCTGACAATATTACTGTCATGTTCGATACACCTGTTGCCGCTGTCACGCCTGGACAATCCGCAGTATTTTATGATGGCGATATTTGTTTAGGTGGCGGCATTATCGATACCTTAGTTCGAGGATAAACCGTGAGTCAAACTCCAGACAGTCTGCTGTTCGAACGTACAATGGCCTTTGCCGGTATTTTACAGGCAATTGGTCAGGTTCAGTATTTAGCGCGTCACGGTGAAAGTGATAAAGAAGCGTTAGCCGCGACCCTCAATACCATTTTGGTCACAGAACCCGAAGCCACTGCCGATGTGTATCAAGACAAAGGTATTTTAAATAAAGGCTATCAACTGATCCAAAATCAATTGGGTGATGGCAGCAATAAAGATGTCGAAACCACCCGCTATTTAGTCGGTGTATTGGCGCTTGAACGGAAACTTGCGCGCTCACCAAATGGTTTAGGCATGCTTGCTGAACGCATTAATCAAATACACCGCCAATTGAGCCACTTTGAGATTACCGATGAACAAGTCGTGTCTAACTTTGCCAGCATATACAGCGACATCATCAGTGAATTAGGTCCAAAATTACAGATTTCGGGTAACCCGGACTGCTTAAAGCAGCCCCTAGTTCAACATAAAATTCGAGCTTTATTACTCGCTGCTATGCGCAGTGCGGTATTATGGCGCCAATTAGGCGGTAAACGTCGCCATTTAGTGTTTGCCCGTAAAGCAATATTTGATACCGCAAGAAAAAGCCAAAATAACAATTAATCGACTCACCCTACAACAAAGTTCATCAAGGAGCTTCAAATGGATCTTTCCGCACTAACTGCTATCTCTCCGGTAGACGGTCGTTATGGTAGTAAAACCGCCTCATTAAGAGGGATTTTCAGCGAGTTCGGTCTTACTAAGTACCGTGTTCAAGTTGAAATTAACTGGTTAAAGTTATTATCTAGCTGCCCAGAGATTGAAGAAGTTCCCCCGTTTAGCGAAACCGCCCTTGCCTTACTCGATAGCATCAAAGATAACTTTAGCGAACAAGATGCATTGCGCGTTAAAGCAATTGAAAGCACCACCAACCACGACGTAAAAGCGGTTGAATACTTTATTAAAGAACAAATTGCCGATAACGCTGAATTAGTCGCGATTGACGAATTTGTTCACTTTGCTTGTACCTCAGAAGACATTAACAATCTATCTCACGGCTTAATGCTAAAAGAAGCGCGTGAACAGGTATTGGTACCGCATTGTCAGCAAATTATTGATGCGATTAAAAAGTTAGCGCATGACAACAAAAGCGTGCCATTAATGTCACGTACTCATGGCCAACCTGCATCACCATCAACGTTAGGCAAAGAAATGGCTAACGTTGCTGTGCGTCTTGAGCGTCAATTAAACCAAATCAACGCTGTTGAAATTATGGGTAAAATTAACGGTGCTGTGGGTAACTACAACGCACACATCTCTGCCTACCCAGAAGTGAACTGGCATGAATTGTCACAACGCTTTGTGACTAGCCTTGGCATTAACTGGAACGCCTACACTACACAGATTGAGCCACATGATTATATCGCTGAATTGTTTGATGCCATTGCCCGCTTCAACACCATTCTAATCGATTTCGATCGTGATATTTGGGGTTATGTTGCATTAGGACACTTTAAACAGCGCACTATCGCTGGCGAAATTGGTTCATCAACCATGCCGCACAAAGTGAACCCAATCGACTTTGAAAACTCTGAAGGTAACTTAGGCATCGCTAACGCATTAATGCAACATTTAGCCGCTAAATTACCGGTATCAAGATGGCAACGTGACTTAACTGACTCAACGGTTTTACGTAACCTTGGTGTCGGTATGGCGCACTCGCTCATTGCTTACCAAGCGACCTTAAAAGGCATTAGCAAATTAGAAGTGAACGAAGCGCAGCTGCTTGCAGAGCTTGATAAAAACTGGGAAGTATTGGCAGAGCCAGTACAAACAGTAATGCGTCGTTACGGCATCGAAAAGCCATATGAAAAACTGAAAGAATTGACACGTGGTAAGCGTATTGATGCCGCGCAACTTGCGACATTTATCGATGGCCTTGAATTGCCAGCGCACGTTAAAGTTGAACTGAAAAAAATGACTCCAGCAAACTACATCGGCCGTGCAGAAGCCTTTGTTGATGAGCTAAAATAGTCTTATAAGCTTATACATACCATTAGCGGTCGCATCTGTGACCGCTTTTTTATTGGACAAACATTCTCACGACCTGAGGTCAATGATGTACACATTAAATATTGATACCCAAGCCTTTATTAAACAGCATTGGCAACAGAAACCCCTTGTTATCAAGCAAGCATTTGTCGACTTTGAAGACCCTATTGCGGCAGACGAACTAGCCGGTCTCGCCTGTGAAGAAGAAATATCATCGCGCGTGGTTGTCACTAAAGGTGAGGATTGGGACGTGGTACAAGGTCCATTTGAAGACTACGACCAATTTGGCGAAGATAACTGGCAGTTATTAGTTCAGGCCGTTAACCATTGGTATCCAGCATCACAGCCATTAGTCGAAGCATTTCGCTTTTTACCCGACTGGCGCTTTGACGACCTAATGGTGTCTTTTGCTACACCGGGCGGCGGCGTAGGACCACATATCGATAACTATGATGTATTTATTATTCAAGGTGATGGCGAACGTCGTTGGAAGGTAGGTGATAAAGGCCAGCATAAACGTCGTGGCGATAACCCTAACTCACCATTAGTTGACGATTTTGAACCGATTATCGATGTGGTATTACAAAAAGGCGATGTATTATACATTCCGCCAGGTTACCCGCATTGCGGCGAAACAGTCACTTTGGCCCTTTCATACTCAATTGGGTTTAGAGCGCCAAGCCAACAGGAATTATTAACTGAATTAGCCGACAGCCTTATCGACAACAATTTAGGTAATAAACGCTTTACCTCTGTGGATGAGCCTGATGCACCCGGCATCATTAGCCAAACGCATCAACAAGGCATTATGGATTTATTAGTGCAATTAGCACAAGATCCTAAAGCCTATCAAACCATGTTAGGTAAGTTGCTAAGCCAAAATCGTTTTGAGTTGGATATCTGTGAAGATGAAGAACCATTGAGCAGCGATGACTTATTGGACGCCATTGAACAAGGCGCTATTATTCAACGTATTGGTGGCTTAAAAGTATTACGTCTCGAGCAAGACACAGAGTCAAGATTGTTTATCAACGGCGAAGTGTTTGCGTTACCAGGCGTTAATGAGTCCACACTGCAATTACTCGCCAATGAAGTCAGCATCATGCCTGAGCAAGCCAGCGAGTTAACAGAAGACACAACCTTACTTGATGTGCTGACACAACTCGTAAATCAAGGGCTATTTTATCTTGCTGAAGATGAATGCTAAGCGCTTAAATTTGTATTAAACAAAAAGGCACCTAGGTGCCTTTTTTGTTATTCAGGATTTGCAAGTTAACCCCAAAGTTTCTCGTCTTGGTGCATTTTGTACAGGCTTTCTGCACGAGACACTAATAGCTGAGCAAACTTCATCTGCGTCGCATCTTTAGTCACGCCTGATTTATGCAGGTTTTCTGCTTTTAATTGCCACATCATTGAGAAATGACGAATGGCATCGCGAGCCGTCGCTGCCACTTTGACATCGACATAGTCAGATGGCAAATCACCCGACATCACCCAAAAAGTTTGTTTTTTAGGTTGTTTGGATTCCATCTTCCAAATAGCTAAATAAGGTGCAAGATAGCGGCTTTCGGTGGTAAGCACATTATTTGGGATCACGCCTTTCTCAGCTAAAAAGCGATTGGCTTTTTGAAATTGAGTACGTACCCACTCTTGTCTTAGTGCTTCTTGGTCTGGTGCTGGCTGTGCTACCTGCTCTGCAACTTCTTCAGTCATAATACTTCCTATCTTATTGTTATATTACAGGTTAGAACAATAATTCACCTGTTATCCAATCTTAAAAACATCAATGTAACATACGTTACTTTACGTTTACGTAAAGTGGCAAGCTAAATTTCCACATCAATCACAAAAATAACTAAATCATGCTTTGTTGAGAGTATCGCTAAATGCTATCGTGCTGCAATAAATATAACAAGCAGTCGTTTGTGTCTTGGATACTCAATAATACCAAGATACATGAACTTTACTTTAACATGCTAGTAAGCGGAGATAACAACGTGGCAGTTTTTAATCATGTTTCGTTCGATGAACACGAACAAGTGGTATTTTGTCATGACAAGCAAAGTGGCTTAAAAGCCATTATTGCTGTTCACAATACTAACCTTGGGTCGGCTGTAGGTGGTTGCCGTATGTGGAACTATGAATCAGATGACGAAGCGTTAACTGACGTATTGCGTCTCTCACGTGGCATGACCTATAAAAATGCCCTTGCCGGCTTAACCATGGGTGGCGGTAAAGCTGTTATCATCGCCGATCCTAAAACCACCGATCGCGAAGCACTATTCTTAGCCTTTGGCCGTTTTGTTAACAGTTTAGGCGGTAAATACTATTCAGCTGAAGATGTTGGCGTGTCAACATCTGACATTATGATAGCCAGTCGAGAAACTGAATTTGTAGCAGGTCTTGAAGGCAAATCTGGCGATCCATCGCCGTTAACCGCATTAGGTACCTATTTAGGCATCAAAGCAGCGATTAAGCATCAGCGTGGAATTGACAGCTTAAAAGGCATTAAAATCTCTGTGCAAGGCGTCGGACACGTTGGCTATTACTTGTGTAAGCATTTACACGAAGAAGGGGCTGAGTTGATTGTCACTGACATTCATCAAGCGTCGCTTGACCGTGTCGCGACTGAATTTCGTGCAACTGTCGTTGCCCCGCAAGATATCTATACTCAAGACGTTGATGTGTACGCGCCATGTGCATTAGGTGCCACCTTAAATGACACAACCTTACCATTACTAAAAGCGACCATCGTTGCAGGTTGTGCTAACAACCAATTAGCAGAAGTGCGTCATGGTGAAAAGCTCAAGCAAATGGGTATTTTATACGCACCCGATTATGTGATTAACGCTGGCGGTATTATTAATGTGTCATTTGAGAAAAACTATGACGCTGCTGCATCTAAAGCCAAAGTGGAGCAAATCTATCATACGCTATTAACTATTTTTAGCCGTGCAGACGCCGAAAACCGCACCACAGGTTCGGTCGCCGATGAAATGGCCAAAGCCATTATCGATGCTGCGAGATAGTGAGGCGAAATAGCAAGACAAAATAGTGAAATCGAAGCATCACAGGCTTTATTAAGCAAGCTTGTGGTGTTCACACTGCCGAACTAACAAAAAGGGAAATGCATTGGCATTTCCCTTTTTGCTGCTTAAACACTCACATATATCTCTGATTTGTCATAAATCGTTCACCTAACTGTCAAGTCGCTGCCCTACCTTAAATTAACACTGACTCAACTTATTTATTGAGGCAAATGGCAGATGGTCAATAACAGTAATCAAAACACCCAATCACTGATACAGCGTCAACCATTATCACGGCTAGCTCAAAATCAATGACATAGCGACATGCAGAGCAACAAACATACACACCCTCAAAAACAGTACGTAGCATAACTAAGGGCTAGACTATGATATTTTCCGTCGATAATGTGCTAGAAAAAAACCTACCCAATGTGCACAACAAACCGTGGTTAGCCAAGCCCACTAAAGCTATGTTGCGTTATTTACTCCACGAAAAGCAATGCAATGACATTGCCAATGAACACGCACATTTATCAGGTGTAGACTTTGTTGAGCAAATCTTAGCCAGTTTACACTTTACCTACAGTGTGCCCAATAACGAAGTTGAAAATATCCCACACGAAGGTCGCGTGGTGATATACGCCAATCACCCCATTGGTTCTCTTGATGCCCTCGCCCTTATTAAGCTCATCAGCCAGGTTCGCCCCGACATCAAAGTGGTCGCTAATGAATTGTTAATGGCCATTAAACCGCTGCATTCTATTTTATTGCCCGTACGTAACATGACAGGCGGCACGCCCAAGCAACATTTGGATGAAATACACCACCACCTTAAAAATGAAGGTGCGGTACTGATATTCCCATCGGGTGAAGTGTCGCGCTTGCGCCCAACCGGCGTCACCGATTTACATTGGCACAGCGGTTTTTTAAAAATGGCCCGCGCCTGTAATGCGCCATTATTACCCGTGTTTGTTGATGCTAAAAACTCAGCCACCTTTTATGGCGCTTCAATGATTTACAAACCCCTTGCAACCTTGCTGTTAGTCAAAGAGATGTTTAAACAAGTCGACCAAGTCATGCCAGTGCGTATTGGGCAACTGATTGCCAAAGAAGTCGTTAACAATCAAGATTTCCCCCTAAAAACTAAAGTGAAATTACTTAAAAATCATTTATACCGTATCGGTAAAAATCGTAGCCCATTATTTACCACCCAAAATGCCATTGCTCACCCTGAAAAACGCAGCGAACTGCAAAGTGAATTATCTCAATGCGAACGACTCGGACAAACTCAAGACAACAAGCAGATCTACCTTTATAAGCATCATCAAAGTAGTGCAATAATGCGTGAAATTGGCCGCTTACGTGAGATTGCCTTTCGCGCCGTGGGCGAAGGTACAGGCAAAAGGCGCGACACAGACAAGTACGACAATCATTATTTACACCTTGTACTGTGGGATAAAGATGATTTAGAAATTGTCGGTGCTTATCGTTTTGCCAGTGCTAAAACACTCCGTGAAACCCTAGGAAAAGACTCACTCTACAGCGAGTCATTATTTGACTATAAACAGGCATTCCAACCTTATTTAGAGCAAGGTTTAGAACTTGGGCGCAGCTTTGTACAACCTAAGTACTGGGGCCGACGCAGTTTAGAATACCTATGGCAAGGAATAGGTGCATTTTTAGTGAGTAATCCACAATATCGCTATTTATTTGGGCCGGTGTCGTTAAGCGATAGCCTGCCATTGCAAGCAAAGGAAATGTTGGTGTTCTTTTATCAGCAACAGTTTGCATCAAGCGAAACCTTAGCATGCTCATTTAATTCCTATCAATTTACCCCAGACAGAATTAACCAACTTGATCAGTTATTTAATGGATGCGATTACGCAGAAAATTTTAAAATACTTAAAAGGACGTTAGCGAATATGGCCGTATCGGTACCCACATTATTCAAACAATATGGTGAGCTTTGCGACAATCAAGGCGTGAAGTTTTTAGACTTTGGCATCGACCCAGAGTTTGGCGACTGCATTGATGGCTTAGTTCTGGTGGATATTCATCAACTCAAACCCCTTAAATACCAAAAGTACCTGGCAGGCCATTTACCACGAGAACAAGCCGCATCATAACCTTAGATACTTTTTGGTCCGTTTGTTGGTTGTTATTTGATTGTTACGCTATTATTTATCTGATATAAAAGAATAAATGAGTGGGGAATCATCTATGACAACATCGACAGACACATCAAACAATTCATTGAGTAAAACCTTGAATGAAACAGTAGAGGACACGTTCAATGAAACAGAGGATCAATCATCACACCATCGTATAAGCGTGGCAGATATTATGATCACCCGTGTTGTGACTATCGAAATGTATGACAGGCTTTCAGTCGCCAAAGAAATATTCGACAATGTCAGCTTTCACCATTTATTGGTTATCGATGAAGATGACAAATTAGCCGGCATTTTGTCTCACCGTGATTTTTTAAGGGCTCTTAGTCCCAATATTGGCACCGCTGCAGAATTGATACGAGATACCGAAACCCTACAAAAACGAATTCATCAAGTGATGAGTCATAATCCGGTTACCATAGCCCCTCATTGTGATATTAACCTTGCCAGCAAACTGATTCTAGACCATGACATTGGCTGTCTGCCGGTATTAGAGAACAACCACATTGTGGGGATCATTACCTGGAAAGACTTATTAAAAGCCTATTACACCGCTTAAAAAGACCCACAACCGATAAAGGCACTTTGCTTAATCACTAACACGACCTTTAAAACCAATAAGGTTAAAGTGAATTGGCTAATGCCTAATTGACCATCCTCATTCACAGTCACATTGCGACTCGCTACCTCATATTCGCCCACATCTTACCCAATGCTTAATCACTGACGTTTTGCAATACTCCATGATAAAAATAAATATTCTCATAGCCAGCAACAACATAGCTTTATTTCGCAAATTGTTCATATTTTTGTGCTGGAAATTGTCACATTGCTCTGCTTTATTAGTACTTAATGCAGTTTTTTTCAGTTGCATGACTGACTCAACAAGTTCAAAGATGAAAATGTTAAGGCTGTTTTGAGTGATGGGTATAGGTAAACACGCGGTTATCATGTGAAAGGATGAGCATTATGATTAAATTTTCTTACCACCTAAATCAAGACAATATCGAATTACAAGCCAGTAATTGGTGTGGTCTAGAACGAGTTTTTATCAACGGCAAAGTGGTGTCGCGCAAATTTAACTTTGGTTTACAGAGTATGCATGATGTGTTGCTCGATAACGGTAAAAAGTGCCGTTTCCAACTCATAGCCGATCCGCAAACGTCGTTAATATCGTGCAGAATCTACAAACAAAACCAACTGGTGACCATTTTAAAACAAGGTAAAAAACAGCTACAAAAAAGCCAGTTCATGATTGAATCTGGCTTTGTGATTGTGTGCGTGGGTATGTTGAGTATGTATTTATTGAGCTAACTCACAACTCTATAGACTCATTAACCTAGGGTAAAGTCTAAGCGCACTGTTGAAGTGCCCTGCGCCGGCTTACCATCCACAAATTTAGGTGCATAACGCCACTGGCTTAACGCCTCAATTGATTCTTTTTCAAATTGACTACCACCTTTAGAGTCAAGCACTTGAGGCGATTGCACAAAACCTTGCTCATCTACGGTAAATTGTAGTTTTACCCAACCACTTTTACCCCGCTTTGCATAAGACATAGGGTAATCTGGTGGCGTTCTAAATAAAGGCGTTTGCTCTTGTTGCTCGTTCCATGGCGTCATTTTACCAATGGCAATACAATGCTCAGTGGCTTGATCACTTTGGCCTTGCTTTTGATAAATATCAACTAACAAGGCATGAGCACGCAGCTCATGAGGATGGCTGTAAGGTAATGCTTGATATTGTTTTATCACTTCAACTAAAGCATAAACAGCTTTAGTGTGTTTACCCATTGCTTCATTTAATGCCCCATAAAGATAAGTCGCATTAACACGTTTTATCGCGTTTTCTGGAAGCTTACTGACATAGATATCATAGGCGTCAAAAGCAAAACCTCTAACTGTACGAGTATAAAACTCCGTGCCCGTTAGGCGATAAAAAGCCAAAGTTTTCACTTCAGCTATAGTGAGTTCATTATCCGCTTCTTGAGCAATATCAATCGCCTCAAACAACACTTTTTTGGCATAAGCATCATCTGCGGTGGTTTCAGCTAAGCCCACAAGTGGATCGATAAGGGCAATATCATTTTTAGGCAATTTTTGACGATATACCGCTAAAGCTGACTCAAATAATTGTTGCGCTTTTATCACCTGTTCATCTTGAATCACCCTGCCATTATTGTTCTGCTTCGATTGCACAACAATGGCATTTCCCCAGTTCATAGCTAATTTGGCACTATCAATGCTGTCTGCGCCGAATTTTACTTCGCCAAGTTCGTAAGCTTGTTGGGCATAGGTGATGATATCGGCTTGGCTATTAGCCTCAACAGCCTGGTTGTATTGTTGATATGCTGATGAAAAATCAACCGACCCAGTGACCATGTCCGTAGGTTGAGCGTAGGCCATGTGGCTTGCACACGCGGCGATAATGGATAAGCGTAAAAGTGTTTTTTTCATGGTTAAAGTCCTTTTTAGTTTTACCTAAGATCCTTTATTACACAGGGTATAAATCAGTAATCAAAGATGTACGGCACAGTTTGCCTGACTTTTATGACCTGAGTCAATTTAATGAAAATCAGTGTAAACAATATGTTGCGAAATTACTATCAAGAGTCACACTTAATAAAGCGTTTACTATTTATATCACTGGATATTAGTGCCAACACTGCCAACATAAGTGCCAAACATGATCAGAACCCATCACTTTACCCCTCAGGAGTATAGATGTCTGCCATCGCAAAATTGCTCCAAGCCATGTTGAGTAGCTTTAAAGACCTTGTCCCCATTATATTGGTGGTCAGTTTTTTTGAAATATTTGTCCTCCGCCAAGCTCCCGCAGAGCTTGGGTCTATTCTTATTGGCTTAGTCTTTATTGTCTTGGGATTAACATTTTTTGTGTTTGGTTTAGAAATGGGCTTATTCCCCATTGGTGAATCATTAGCAGAAGCATTAGCACGAAAAGGCAGTATATTTTGGTTAGTAATTTTCTCATTCTCATTGGGGTTTGGCACCACATTAGCAGAACCGGCGCTAACAGCCGTAGCCAATGAAGCGGCTCAAGTTGCCGCAAATGCCGGTGCGATTGAGGCTAATAAGCAGGCCATGAGTTCCTATGCTATGGGATTGCGTATCACGGTTGCGATTTCGGTAGGTTTAGCCATTTTACTTGGCGTGATCCGTATTCTTAAAGGCTGGCCTATTCATTACATCATCATTGGTGGTTATGTACTTGTGATGATCCTTACCAGCTTTGCCCCAGCCAATATTATCGGCATCGCCTACGATTCAGGTGGTGTCACCACATCAACCATTACCGTGCCTTTGGTGACTGCATTGGGCGTCGGCCTTGCCAGTGTGATTAAAGGCAGAAACCCGATGTTAGACGGCTTTGGCCTCATTGCATTTGCCAGCCTTAGCCCTATGATTTTTGTATTAATTTACGGCATGGTGTTTTTAAACTGATGCGTGCGATAAGGAGCCAATTTGTTTACTGAGCTGATTAGCACATTTTTGCTCACTGCACGCGATGTCATCCCTATTGCAGTGATTTTGTTTGGCTTTCAACTTGGCGTACTCAAGCGCCCTGTCACCCAATGGCGTAAAGTGTTACTGGGATTTGTCTATGTGATTATTGGCCTGACCTTTTTCTTAGTCGGTTTACAACTCGCACTGTTCCCCATTGGCGAAAGCATGGCAAACCAATTAACCACCAGCGAGTTTTTACACCCCGATGGCAGCAAAGCACCGTTTATTTGGCAGGATTATTTTTGGGTGTATGTTTTTGCAGCTGCAATTGGCTTTAGCACTACCATTGCCGAGCCGTCACTGATTGCCGTAGCAATCAAAGCCAACCAGGTATCAGGTGGCACCATTGGTATACAAGGCCTGCGAATGTCTGTGGCATTGGGTGTCGCCATTGGCATTACTTTAGGGTGCTTTCGCATTGTAGTAGGCGATCCCATCCATTACTACATTATGGCCGGTTACGTCATCGTGGTTATTCAAACTTTTTATGCCCCAAAAATGATTGTACCTCTGGCGTATGACTCAGGCGGCGTGACCACATCAACCGTAACAGTGCCTTTGGTTGCGGCACTAGGCCTTGGGCTTGCCACCAACGTTGAAGGGCGTAATCCACTTATTGACGGCTTTGGTTTAATCGCCTTTGCCAGTTTATTTCCGATGATCACCGTAATGGGTTACGCCCAAATCGTTGATTATTTATCCAAACGAAAAGCGATTAAGGACTAAATCTATGCGTTTTAAACTAATCGTCGCCTTTGTCGACGAAGATTGTACCGACGCAGTACTCGATGCAGCCAGGCTTGCAGGAGCCACTGGCGCGACGGTAATAAACCATGCTCGTGGTGAAGGATTAGAAAAAAAGAAAACCTTTATGGGCCTCACCTTAGATGTACAACGCGATGTGATTTTATGGTTGGTTGAAGAACATATGTGCCGCAAGATACTCGAAACGATATCTAAAGTAGGCGAATTTGACACTAATTCAGGTAAAGGCATTGCGATTCAAATTGATGTTGAAGATGCCGTCGGTGTGGCTCATCAAGTTGCTAAGCTAAGTAAAGACATTGAGGATCAAATATGAGTAGCATTATCCCTACCCGTAATCGCGATGTGATGAATAACCGTTACGCCATGGTTGACGGTATGCACACGGTTGCAGAAGCAATCCAAGTGGCCATCAATAAAAATGTCAGTATTTTGGTGGTCGATAAACGCAATGAACATGACGAATATGGCATGGTTCTCATGAGTGACATCGCCCGAAAAGTGTTGGCAAAAGACAAATCACCCGAGCGCACTAATATATACGAGATCATGATAAAGCCGGTATTTTCTGTACCTGCTGATATGGATGTACGTTATACAGCACGCTTATTTGAGCGCTTTAACATTAACAAAGCGCCCGTGGTCGAAAGTGGTCACATTTTAGGTTTCGTCACTTATGATGACATTGTACTAAAAGGCATGATCAAGCGCTAAACTGACGTTATTGTTCAGCAATGTGCTTAACGATAAACTCAATTAACGAGCGCATTTTTAACGGCAAATTTTTATCTTTGTACAACAAATGAATTGGCATGGCTTCTGGTGGGGTTAAACTCGCAATATTGACTAAGAGGCCAGCATCTATCGCCTCTTTAACAACAATACTGGGTTGTAACACCACGCCTAAACCATCAACGGCAGCTTGAGTCAGTACCACACCACTGTTTGACGACAGCCTAAACTGTCGCTTGCCAAAAACTTGTTGATGCGCCACAGATAACGAACCATTGCTTGAATAGCTAAACCCAAGACAGTGATGCTCACGCAAATCTGCATTCGATGTTATCTCAGCGTGCTGCGCTACATATTGCGGCGATGCACAAAACTGCATGTGATAATTCATAATATGGCGACCAATCAAAGCTGAATCGCTAAGCTCACCAATCCTAACCAATAAATCGACACTGTCTAACATTGGGTCGACAAGGTTATTGTCTAAACGTAAGTCAACATCGACTTGCGGATACGCTAACAAAAAACGATTCACAATGGGCGCCAGTACCGCATTACCAAAACTCACCGGTGCATTAATCTTAATGCTGCCACTCACTGTGCCTGTCATGGATTGTAAGGTATTTTCAGCGGCAGTAATGGCTGCCAAAATGCTTTTACATTCTTGATAATATAATTGGCCAGACTCACTTAATGCTTGTTGTCGTGTGGTGCGGTTGATTAGCTTAACGCCTAAATAGCCTTCTAACTGATTAATATGCTTGCTGACCATGGTGCGGCTGATATTAAACTGATGCGCAGCCGCAGCATAATTACCTTGCTCAGCTACGCAGCTAAACACTTGCATCGCGGTTAATTTATCCATCGCCACTCCACTCATTGATCCCAAATACTATAAATTGATACCAAAGATTATAAACCTATAGTGTTTTCTGTAAACACCAATGACTGGTATTGCCGTTAACAAAACTGGTTTACGATGAGCCATCATTATTGAGGAGTTGTTATGGATTACAAATTAGATCAAGCAGGCATTTTTATTACCGCTGAAATTCACATTAAAGATGACGTACCGTTGGCCCAAGGCCTTGCTGCAATCCGTCAATTTTGTGCAGACATGAATAGCGAACCAGGCTGCTCACTTGCAATGGCAACTCAACATAAAACTCACCCAAAGCAATTTGTATTTTGGGAGCGTTATGATGATCAAGCCGCATTTGACGCTCACTTTGCCGCGCCTCATACTCAAGCCTTTATTAAAGCAGGACTCACCGAACTCAAACAAGCCTTTGACTATCAACGCCTAGCAACCGAGGAATAACCGATGAGTAAAATAATTAACTGGGGTATTTTAGGCACCAGCTTTATTTCTGGCGTGATGGCTGATGCGATAAAAGCACAAGGTCAAAGTCAGATATATGCCGTCGCTGGCCGTAACACCACAACGTTAGCCGAGTTTGCAGCGCAATATAACATCGCACATCAATTTACTGATTTTGATGCATTAATTAATGATCCGCTGGTAGATGTGATTTACATCGCCCTGCCTAATCACTTGCACCATGAGTATGTGATTAAAGCAGCCAATGCGGGTAAAGCTATCTTATGCGAAAAGTCCCTGTCGGTCGATATGCCATCAACCATTGCCAGCCTTGATGCGGTTAAGCACAACAAAGTGTTCTTTTTAGAAGGGCTAATGTATCTTGCGCATCCTTTTATGCAGCAGTTATGTCAAACCTTAGCATCTGGCGTGATTGGTGACGTAAAAAGTATTCGTGGTCAGTATTGCGCGGCTATCAGCCAATTTGTTAATCCGGCCAGTCTTGGCGCGTTGTTTAACCTTGGTTGTTACCCTGCATCATTAATGCAATTAGTCATGCAGCAACAATTTGGTAATAGCATCAGCCAACATTATCAATTGCAAGCAACTGGGCGACGTGGGCAAGATGGCAATATTTGTGAATCTACGGCTATTGTGACTTATACAAACGGCGTGCAATGTCATTTACACACAGCTGAAGATTATGGCTTACACGCAGGATTTACCATTTTAGGCAGCTTAGGAAGTATTGAGTTCACCTCAAATCCCTGGTTACCAGAAGCTCAAGGTAATCATTTTTCAGTAAGGTTATATGAGCAAGATGCTGACGTTGTGAATGTTAAAGCCAAAGGCAATGGTTTTTACTACCAGGTAGAAGCGGTGCTAGCGGCGCTAGACAGTAAACAACACATAGTGCCAAGACCATTAGCACAACTGCAAGACTCGCACGATATCATGAGCATGTTAACCACCTGGCATCAAGCGGCTTTAGAAAGCAGCGCTGAAAACCTGACCGTTAAACGCTAGACAATCGTTAATTCGTTGTTGTTGCACTGAAGATAAGTCAGCAACAGCGAAATATGCGTATTCGCTGTGTTCATCGCTTAGACTAATCACCGCCTCTTTGGTTAACTCACAACGAAAGATAAACGCTTGCGACTGGTAAGCACTGTGAAAATACACCCCAGATAAATAATTCACCTTCACCAAACAGCTTAACTCTTCTTGGCATTCTCGCAGTAATGCCTGATGAATGGTTTCATTAGGATCAAGCCCGCCTCCCGGTAAGCCCCAATGCTTGTCACCGTAAGTGGCTTTTAATAACAAAACGTCCCCTGCCGCATTGGTGATCACCGCATGCGAGCTCAATCTAAATAAGTCATTAAATGCCATGATGTTGGTACCTAAAATTCAGTGGCTAAAAATCAGGGGCTAAAATTGAACTGAACAACGTTATATAAACGAGTTAACACCTGGTAATACCATTGCAGAGGGCGTCAAAAAAAACCAACTGCAATGGTATCAATATGGAGTGACTACTGTTCTAGGCGCTTACCTGCTCCATTTAAACGCTGATATGAAACGCTGATATCAACAAGCACAATAACGATTGATATCAATCGTTATTGTGGACTATTTTCGACCGAGAATTCTGAGTATTCGTAAAAATAAATTGATGATGTCCATATACAAGGCCGCAGCGCTATCAACGGCGTTATCAAATGTTTTAGGGATTGCATTAGCACGAGCCCAATCATAACCAATATAACCACAAAAAATCAGCGCGACAATCCAATCTAAAATGCCGTGATGGGTATTAAAAATAAATATTTCAATGAGTTCCACTACAATCACACAAATCAACGCAATGGTTAACCCACCCGCTATCTTGTTAAAAAAGGCAGGATACATTGAGCCTAACAGCATCATCACAAACGTTACCATGCCGGTAACCCTAATGGCCTCTTGAACAATATCTGGATTATATTGGCTCACCACAAGATTAATAATCAGCCCAAACGGTACCACCACAAAGTTATAGCCAATAAAGCTCACAATAGGCTTATCTGATTTGCTAAAAAGATAAATACCAAAAAAACACGAAGCAAAATACCCAATAAAAAAGATTATCGGATTAATGCTACTGATTGATTCAACTGAAATATTCAGCACCATAAGCCAATTGATGGCAAAACCCCATAACAGCGTTAAGCCAATGACAAAATTGTAAGTAGACCCACTGATTATTTTGTCATTGGTGTGAGTTCTGTTAAATACATCGACTTCCATTTTACATCCTTATAAATTGAGATTTGAATTGAGTTTGTACATGCTCATCGTAACAATAACTTGTTATTGGACATTTCCGAGTTAGAACATTCATTCTAATTCGTGAGTTTCAGGTTAAAATGTCTATGTGTAACGAGACTGTAGAATTTCTATTTTAGAAAAACAGTCTCAAAATTTATTAAAAAATTAAGCCTCAAATTGCGTTGCTACGTGAAATCTGAGGGAATATTCCACTAGAAAGTGAGTTTGACGGGCTGTATGAACACAAAAATCACCTGCTATTTTCTACTTTAGAGAAATTCTACAGCCTCAACGCCCTGTTAACAGGCTAAATGTGGTTGGCTAAAATTAGCGACGAGAAGCAAAAGCCAACTGTATTTAGTCCTTGTTTAACAGCTTGTTAAGTCACCGATGTGATACTCAAAATTTCATTTACCATCTCTGCCTCTGGTTTGCCTTGAGGATGTTTAGCAATTATGATTATGACTTCTTCATCATTAATCTTTAAGACTCCATGAGCCTCAACCAAACTATGTTCTTTATTACTTGCTAGTGATACAGCATTGCTTAAGAAGCCATTAAACCAGTTAAGACCAGTAAAGAAAATAATTACTCTTGGGTTGTATTCTTCAATTTCAGCAAGTAGTAATTCATTACAGTAGACAAACTGTTTATCACACAGACTGTCACTAGGATTTCCTGTAATGCTTGGAGCAATTTTGTAAAGATTTGACCATACAATTTTACTAGCCCATCCTGTACTTGAAGAATTTTCATTTAAACATTGAGATACTTGTTTGGTAACACGCCAAAATGCAGATGACTTTGTATTGTATCCTTCATTAATCCCCCACGAATCCTCAACCCACTTTAACGGACAATCAGAAGTAGCCGCCTGATTAAAGATTTCATTAACCATCGTCTCTACGTTTAAATTATTCATATCAAACTCATGGTGCCAACCATTTACAGCTCGCCCGACGATCATAAGATTGTTGTTATATTCATTTCCTTTTTGAGCATTAAAACAACACAAACTCTGAGAGCTATTTTTATATTTAGAAATTTTTAGTTGACTAAGTAAGCTTAGGTACTTCTGTGCTTGCATATAAACCTCAAACTCAAGTGACTTAACGAGACTGTTGAATTTCTATTTTAGAAAAACAGTCTCAAAATTTATTAAAAAATTAAGCCTCAAATTGCGTTGCTACGTGAAATCTGAGGGAATATTCCACTAGAAAGTGAGTTTAACGGGCTGTATGAACACAAAAATCACCTGCTATTTTCTACTTTAGAGAAATTCTACAGCCTCACCCCCCTAATAACAGGCGAAAAATTGTGGGCTAAAATGAGTGAGGCACGAGCGATAGCCCACTGTTTTTAGTCCTGTTAATTGGCTTTTTAGGCCAATTGCTTCCGATACCACTGTAAGTGTTCTCTAGTAATATAGTCTCCGCCGTCTTCATAAGTAATTATGATTTCTATTTCATCTGGCAGATCAACTAATAATTCACGGCCAGTCATTTTTCGCTTCGGCCATTTTACAGAAGCTAGAGTAGATTCGTTTTCGGCTAGAGTTACACAAAATCGTTCTGGATTAGGTGACTTTGTATAAAAGTAATCAAACACGCCAGGTTCTGTTTCTGCGGTAATAATATATAAATCAGATGTTAATAAAACAGGAAGAATAAGATCAATATTTTGTTGCTCTCGAACATTTTGAAATGCTTCCTTTAATGGACTAATAGTTTTTTGTTCCACAGTTATCCCTAAAAATTAAGATTGAAATGAATGTATGAATATTGACCTAATGCCCCAATAAGGGGCTAAAAATTAGCGAAGCGAAACCGAGCAAACTGTTTTCAGTCCCGCTTCATTGGCTTGTTATGTGCCAGAACTCCCTACTGGAGTTTCAATATATGGTGTGTAGTTAAACTCTTCGAATTCTACTTTAAAGGCTAGCTCGCTTCTTTTACCACGATATAATTTCACATGAGGGTTCTGGCCTTTAAGAACTAAACATATTATTTCTAACATTTCAAAAGGCATATTAGGCCCGAAATAGACACCAGTTAAAATTTCAGGTGGGTATGTATAAGCAGTTCCGGCATCACTATGAATGACTCTCCATTCTTTCTCGTAAGCCCAAGATTTCGATTTTGTACAAAACAAGTTCATCATTTCATCTCGCTCACCATCAGCATAAATATTTTTAATATTTAACAGTGGGATTTTTTCTACATAGTCTACTTTTCTAGCTCTTTCGAATAATTCGTGATTAGTTGAGAATTCAAGACAAAAGCCAGTGTATTTATCTGCGTAATGTGCCCACATTAAGAGTTCATCGCTTACTTCCGAGAAACAAGATACGCCTCTACTCCGGATGAAATTGTCAATTATTTGCTCACTAGCATCTTTTGCAGCTCGAAATAGCCCTGGTTTTAATTCTTTTAATGAGGCTTTATCAAGTTTTTCTTTGACTTCTTTAGGCCAATCCTTAGCCAAATAAACTTCACGCAAGCTCTCTATTTCAGAATCAGTCGGTTCTGCTATCTGCGCTTTTAAAGCACAATCGTAAGGATCATTAAAGCCGGAAGGAGGAGCAAAATAAACTGTTTGTGATTTAAGGTTTACTAAGGACTGAACCGAAACAGATTCATATTTATATAACTTTTTTGGGATATTCAACACAGCCTCCATGACACATAACGAGCCTGTAGAATTTCTATTTTAGAAAAAACAGCCTCAGAATTTATTAAAAATTAAGCCTCAAATTGCGTTGCTACGTGAAATCTGAGGGAATATTCTACTATAAAGTGAGTTTTACGGGCTGTATAAACACAAGAATCACCCACGATTTTCTACTTTAGAGTAATTCTACAACCTCAACGCCTCGTTAAGAGGCAAATAATTGTTGGCTAAAATAAGCGACGCAGGAGCAAAAGCCAACTGTTATTTGTCCTGCTTTAACGACTTGTTATGTATAGCTATTTCCAGAACTGCCAAAACTTCTTTGGCTTTTTCCATTTATCATAAGCTGCAGAAATTAAAGGAGCTAATTTATGATAATTATCCCAAGAATTTTCGACATGATATAAAGTTTCAAGATTTGAAGACAAAGCACTGTCGTAGTTGTTAAGATAAAGATCTGATTCGTAGTAATGCTTAGTAAAAGATTGACCTTCTTCACTTAGGTCTTCTTCCCAGAATTTCTCATCGCACATATCGATTAGAAAATCTCTTCCACTGATTTCTTCATTTCTAACTTTTATAAGATTTTCACAAGACTCTTTTTGATGGAACTCACCCTCTAAGTTATTTTTTATAATCCAAGCTAAAAATAACCCTATATGTGTTCCTGCATTTTCTAGCGGTAAATCTTCAGGGTAATCACCACCGTAATGCCAATCAGCTCTATCGTAAGCCACGGAACCTCCTTGCTATACATAACAGCTTATTGAATGGCCAAATAAATTTAAAGTCGGTCATTTAAGTTATTGATTAATATCATCCTACATTTACTATCTTATTGATGTAAAACAGTTTTAATTAACTCCACAGACCAATAAAAGCGAGCTTGCGCGTTAAAAGTGAACCCAATATTTGACAGCAAACAAAAACACTTTAATTTCAATGCATTACAACATTCGAGAATTATTGTTCATACTACTTTAGTTTACTTATTAGCCGATTAAACTTAAAGACACGCCAAAAACCATTACAACTGTTTTTATGCACAGTACACACCACATAAAGGTGAGAGACTAGCTGCCACTGGATATCTAGCCGACATTTGCAAGCCAGTTAAATGTCGTCTGAAGCAGAGTGAAGCGCCAAGATGTAAGTGGTCGCTGGCCATATTTCAAACATACTTTGGGGACAAAAAAGAGTCATGCACACTGATTTAATAGGACAAAAGCAACGCTGAACTTTAACCTTTACAGACTAAACTGATTCACTTTATTCAACAGGCGCATAAATTCATCTTGCTCAGCGTCAGTGAGTACCGCTAAAAAGCGTTCATTAACCCACTCGGCTTCGTGCACTAAGTCTAGTTCTAATGCTTTACCGCTGTCGGTTAAAAAGATTTGAAAAGCGCGACGATTGTCGGCTTCTTGATGACGGGTGATAAATCCCTGTACTTGCAAAGTATCAAGCAGACGGGTCATGGTGTAATTGGCCACATCACAACGCTTAGACAGTTCAGTTTGGCTGAGCCCTTCTTCTTGCCATAGGGTAAATAATACTGGCCACAGTTTACTGTCTAACTCATAACGCTTTAAGCGCGAGTCGAGTTCTTGCTGTAAAGTAATATTTAGATGGGAAATCAGGTAACTTAAACTTTCAAAGCGTTTCAAATGATACCTCCAACACCGTCATTGGCATGTTCAGTTTGCATCACTATGCTCAGCAATTAAACACGCTCGAACTCATTCAGATTACCATTTCTATACGTGATAAGAAGCATTTTTAGTCACAAGACAAATACTCATTAATGTATCGATAATAACAAGCACGATTAAGTTGGCCGACTAAGCCTCTAACCAAAGGGGCATAAATGCCATCATCGGTAACGATAACATCAGCAAGATTAACCGTTTGGAGATGTGTGCCAATACTGCTGGTAAAGGCTAATTGAGTATTGTGAGGCGATTCTATTATTGAGCTCGCCTCATAATCCACCAATATCAACGGGTAACTGTCGACACTGACTCTCACCTTTTCAACTGGGGTAATAAGGTAATATTCGTTGTCGATGCAATGCAAAATACTGCTAAACAGTGCAGCAAACTTAGGCGGTAATGGGCTATTTAAATACAGCCAATCACCATTGGATTGAATATGAAACAGCACGTCTTCACTGCACAGCGCAGCCTCACCTGAGTGGATAAATGAATGTAATGCTGCTGTTTCATCTGCCATATTGTTACCTTGTTTAATCTCGTTAATGCATTTAGTTGATTAATTTAAGTAATGCTTCAATTGGATGCTGAGGTTTAAACCCTGCAAAGCGTTTAACCTGGCTACGGCAGGAATACCCCGACACTAATACTTGGCTGTGCGTGGCTATTTGCGCAATCGTCGGTTGCCATGACATGTCAAACAACTGCTCTGAACGCTCAAGGTTTTCTAGCTCATGGCCATAAGTTCCCGCCATACCACAACAGCCTAAATTGACACTGTTGAGCTTAGCACCAAAGTGACTGAATATGGCCTTCCACTCGTTAGCGGTATTGGGCTTGGCAGTTGACTCTGTGCAGTGGCTAAACCAGGTAAACTCTGGGGCATCATTTGTTAACGGTACTGAATCATTGCGTGCTGCAACGACTGAGCTTAACCATTCATTGGCTAGCAACACTTCAAACGGACCACGACGTTGGCCTAATACCTCTTTGTATTCGTCTCGATAGCATAACACTAGAGCAGGATCGAGGCCGACCATCGGCATGCCCAGCGCGTGAACGCGGTTTAAAAAATCGGCACTGTTTTGCGCTGTTTTGGCAAACTTGTCTAAAAAACCTTTAATGTGCGTCGGTTTACCATTGGGTTTAAACGGCAGTAATACCGGCTTTAAGCCCAATTTTTCAATCAATTGAATAAAGCGATACACTAAACCTGCATCATAAAAACTGTTAAATGGATCTTGTACCACTAATACATATTGGCTGCGTTCAGCTTCTGGTATAGCGCATAAAGCATCTAAATCATAACCTCGGCTACCATGGCCGTCTAAGCGTTGCTTTAATGTGGGCACCGACAGTTTAGGCGCATCCACATAACCAATGGCTTTTTTAATGACCCACTGGCTCAGTGGATTTTGCGAAGCAAGGTTAGTTAATTTTGGCATTGCAGCCATCAGTGGCAACGAGTCTTCGATACCTGCCACTAAATAGTCTTTGGCTGGACGTAAATAACGTTTGTAGTAAATATTAAAGAACTGCGCTCTAAACTTAGGCACATCTACTTTAACAGGGCATTGCCCTGAACAAGCCTTACAGGCCAAACAGCCTTTAAGTGACTCCATTACCTCATGTGAGTAATCGTAATCACGTTGGTTATTGAGGGTATTTTGGGTACGCTGCATCCACCCTAGTGGTTTTGACTTTGCTAATGCGTCGACATCGACACCTTCTGCTTCAAGTAAACGAAGCCATTCACGCATAAGACCGGCACGGCCTTTAGGTGACTGTACTCTGTCGCCGGTGGCTTTAAATGACGGACACATGGGCGAATAGCTGCTGTAGTTAAAGCACAATCCATTACCATTACAGTTCATAACATCTGGGAATGCGTTACGCGTTTGCACCGGGATTTGTCTGTCGAAACTGCCACGTTTGGCACTGTCGACATTGAACATTAACGGGCCAGACTTTGGCGGTGCGACTAATTTACCCGGATTTAAGCGATTGTCTGGGTCAAACCAGCCTTTAATTTGCTCAAGCACAGCATAAAGCTCATCGCCAAATACCGCAGGGCCATATTCGCCGCGTACTCCTTTACCGTGTTCGCCCCACATTAAGCCACCATATTTAAGGGTTAACGCAGCCACTTGATCGGAGATGACTTTTAAGAGTTTCTCATCGGCTTGATCGCACATATCTAATGCGGGGCGCACATGCAATACACCTGCATCTACATGGCCAAACATGCCGTATTGCAAATTATGGCTATCGAGTAGTGCACGAAACGCCATAATATAGTCGGCTAGGTTTTCGGGTGGTACGGCGGTGTCTTCAGCAAACGCTAGCGGTTTGCGAGTGCCTTTTGTGGCGCCAAGTAGCCCGACGGCCTTTTTGCGCATGGCGTAAATACTGTCTATGTCACTGCGGTCTTTAATGATTTGAAAACCCACTAAACCATATTGCTCATGGCTCAGTTGTTCTGACAGCATTTGTTCAAGCAGGGCAATTTTTTGGATCACATCATCATCTTCACCAGCAAACTCAACCATGTTAAGACCTTCAATGATCTTGTTAGGCACCGCTTTGATTTGGTCTGCCACCGAGTGCCAAATAATATCTTCTCGAGCAAGGTTGAGCACTTTTGAGTCGACGGTTTCAACCACGGTCGCGTTGGCTTTAACTAATGATGGAGCATGACGCAGTGCTGATTCAAATGAGTCATATTTTATGTTCACCATCATGCGTGTTTTGGGTAACGGCGTGAGGTTAAGCTTGGTTTCGGTTATGACCGCAAGCGTACCTTCTGAGCCTGCTAAAATACGTGACAGATCAAACTGTGTTAGATCATCATTCCACACATGCTTTAAATCGTACCCTGTTAGGAAGCGATTTAGCTTTGGGAAACGCTCAATAATAGTGCTACGCTTTTCGCGGCATACATCTGCGATTTGCTTAGCGATGGTGTTGGCTAATTGATTGTCGCCATAGGGTTGTTGGTCAAGCTGTGGGTTGGCCACAGGCGTTGTACAAAGTACGCTGCCATCGATAAGCACGCTCGTCACGCCCAATACATGATCGGATGTTTTACCGTAAACCAATGAGCCTGCACCTGAGGCATCTGTATTGACCATACCGCCAATGGTGGCACGGTTTGACGTTGATAAATCTGGACTAAAAAAGAAACCATGTGGCCGCAATGCATCATTTAATGCATCTTTTACCACACCTGCTTGTACCCTCGCCCAACCTTCTTCTACATTAATCTCGAGCACTTGGTTTAGATGGCGAGACACATCTAAAATAAGTCCGTGGGTCAGTGATTGGCCATTGGTTCCTGTGCCGCCACCGCGAGCACTAAATGTCACTTGCTTATATTGAGGTTGAGAGGCTAATGCCAAAACGAGTTCAACATCTTGCTGATGCAATGGGTAAATGACTGCTTGAGGCAAAAATTGATATACCGAGTTATCGGTTGCTTGAATAAGCCGCGCACTGTAACGCTTGTCTATTTCACCTTCAAACTCACTTTGTTCAAGCGCGTCGAGATATTCTAGATAGATAGGTTCTAATGTTTGTTTATGTGATAGCAAAGGTAACATAGAGGACTTATTTATTATGAGTATATTGAGTTCATTATAAACAAAAAAAAGCCGCTAAAAAGCGGCTTTTATGACAACTTGATAAAATTGCAGGTTGAGCTGCAATTTTTAACGCTATTTAGGCTAAATTAACCATGCGCTTCGGCAAGATATAGCCAAGTATCAATAACGGTGTCTGGATTTAATGACACGGTGTCGATACCTTGTTCAACTAACCAAGCTGCAAAGTCAGAGTGGTCTGATGGGCCTTGACCACAAATACCAACGTAAGCACCTTTCGCTTTAGCCGCTTTAATGGCCATAGCCAATAATACTTTAACGGCTTCATCACGCTCATCGAACAAGTGACTGATGATTCCTGAGTCGCGGTCTAAACCTAGTGTTAGCTGAGTTAAATCGTTAGAGCCGATAGAGAAACCATCGAAATGCTCTAGGAATTGGTCAGCTAACAAGGCGTTAGACGGTAATTCACACATCATAATAACGCGTAAACCATCTTTACCACGTTCTAGCCCTTGCTCTTTAAGTAATTCGATAACTTGAGAAGCTTCGCTTACGGTACGAACAAATGGGATCATCACCTCAACGTTGGTTAAGCCCATTTGGTTGCGAACACGTTTAATCGCTTCACATTCAAGTGCGAAACAATCGCGGAATGATTCAGAAATATAACGGCTAGCACCACGGAAGCCCAACATTGGGTTTTCTTCTTCAGGCTCATAACGGTCACCGCCGACTAAGTTTGCGTATTCGTTAGACTTAAAGTCAGACATACGTACGATAACTTTTTTCGGGTAAAACGCAGAGGCGATAGTCGCAATACCTTCCACTAAGCGTGCAATATAAAATTCAACAGGCGAATCGTAACCGGCAATCATGTCATTGATTTCTGATTGTAATTCAGCAGTTTGGTCGTTGAAGTCTAATAGCGCTTTAGGGTGAATACCAATCATGCGGTTAATGATGAACTCTAAACGCGCTAAACCGACACCTTCGTTAGGTAAACGAGCAAAGTCGAATGCACGATCAGGGTTACCGACGTTCATCATGATTTTCATTGGTAATGGCGGCAATGTATCAACACGGTTTGTGATGATTTCAAATTCTTGTTTACCAGAGTAAATAAGGCCTGTATCACCTTCGGCGCATGAAACGGTAACAATATCGCCGGTTTTGATGCGGTCGGTCACGTCACCACAACCTACAACAGCTGGCACACCTAATTCACGAGCGATAATCGCAGCATGACAAGTACGGCCACCACGGTTGGTAACAATCGCGCTAGCGCGTTTCATGATAGGTTCCCAATCTGGGTCAGTCATGTCAGTCACTAACACATCACCTGGCTCAATTTGATCCATTTGGTCAATTGAGGTTAATACCTTGGCAATACCAGTACCAATTTTATGACCAATAGCACGACCTTCGCAGATCACATCGCCTTTGGTTTTTAAATGGTAACGTTCAATTAGTTGCACATCTTCACGGCTGCGAACGGTTTCTGGACGCGCCTGTACAATATACAGTTTGCCGTCATTACCATCTTTTGCCCATTCGATGTCCATCGCACGGCCATAATGTTGCTCAATGATCACTGCTTGCTTTGCAAGCTCCATCACTTCTGCATCATTGATAGAGAATATACGGCGCTGATCTGCAGCAACGTCTTCGATTTTAACTTGCTTGCCATGAGAAGCATCATCAGAGTAAACCATCTGAATCAACTTACTGCCAATGTTACGACGCACTACTGCATCATGGCCTTGGGATAAAATTGGCTTGTGCACATAGAATTCATCAGGGTTAACCGCGCCCTGCACTACCATTTCACCCAAACCAAATGATGAAGTGATAAATACAACGTCGTTGTTGCCCGACTCAGTGTCCATGGTAAACATAACACCAGAAGCCGCTTTGTCTGAACGCACCATACGTTGTACGCCAGCAGATAAAGCAACACCTTGATGCTCGTAACCTTGATGAACACGATAAGAGATTGCACGGTCGTTAAAGAGTGAAGCGTATACATGCTTAATTGCTAGCATGACGGCATCAAAGCCTTTAACGTTTAAAAATGTTTCTTGTTGGCCTGCAAACGATGCGTCTGGCATGTCTTCAGCAGTTGCTGATGAACGTACCGCAAATGAAGCGTCTTGTGTTTCACTCGACAATTGCTCATAAGCTTCACGAATCGCTTCTTCAAGCGCAGGTTGGAATGGGGTTTCGATAACCCACTGTCTGATCTGTGCACCTACTTTTGCCAGTTCATTGACATCATCCACATCCAATGTAGCCAGAATGTCAAAAATCTTCTGGTTAACTCCACTTTGTTCAAGGAACTCATTGAACGCATGAGAGGTCGTTGCAAAACCGCCAGGAACTTGAACCCCTGCATTAGCCAGATTGCTGATCATCTCTCCAAGGGATGCGTTTTTTCCGCCAACCTTGTTTACATCACCCATGCCTAATTCTTGATACCAGAGTACGTATTGCTGCACAGTTTTATCTCCGCAAGTTTTTTATTTCAGTGGCCACTTCACACGAGGGCAATAGCATCTTACACTCCCATACAAGACGCGTAAATCTATAATTTTATTTGTAATTTTATTACTACAAGAGGTCAGAATGACACCAAAAGTATTCTATATTTCAGATGGGACCGCGATCACAGCAGAGGTTTTTGGTCATGCCGTACTTTCACAATTTCCTATAGAATTTGAAGCACTTACGATTCCGTTTGTGGAAACTATTCAAAAAGCTCAAAAAGTTAAGCAGCAAATAAATGATTGTTTTATTACAACAGGTGAAAGACCGTTAGTGTTCCACTCAATCATTAATCCTGAAATTCGTAACGTGATTTTTTCGAGTGAATGTGTCGATTATGACTTTTTGAACACCTTTGTTGCGCCACTCGAACAACACTTAGGCGTGCAAGCTAAGCCTTTATTGCACCGTACTCATGGTAAAAGTAATCATGGCTATGAAACCCGTATCGATGCCATTAACTACACGATGGAAAACGATGACGGCCAAACCATGAAACACATGGATAAAGCCGATATTATTCTATTAGGTGTATCGCGCTGTGGTAAAACACCGTCAAGCTTATATCTATCGATGCAGTTTGGTATAAAGGCTGCAAACTACCCCTTTACTGAAGATGACATGGATAACCTCAAGTTACCTGAAGCACTCAAACGCAATAAGTCGAAGCTTTTTGGGTTAACCATTGATCCTCATCGTTTGCATGAAATACGTCAAAGTCGCATGGAAAACAGTCGTTATTCTTCACTAAGACAATGCCGCCTTGAAGTCAAAGAAGTTGAGATGATGTACAAAAAAGAGCGCATCCCATTCGTGAATACCACCAATCATTCGGTTGAAGAAATTGCCACTAAAATTCTCGATATTACCGGTCTTAAACGCCACATGTTCTGATAAATAAACAATCGATTTGGGCTTTAAATAGCATAAAAAATCATCAAATGGCGATGTTGACTTAGGTTGATTCGCCTTTGGCTTTTAAGGCAATCTGTTTTTTAGTGCCTACAATCCTAGGCTAAGCCTCGCATCTTTAACTTCTTTGGGTATATAATCTCGAGCAATATGATGCAGATGCATCTCACGATTTCTCGGTAATATGCATGACTATTAAAACAGATGAACTCAGAACAACCTTATTAAGCAAAGTTATTTCTCCTGCTCAGTTGGCTTCAGAATATCCTTTAACTCAAGATGCAGCTGATTACCTTGTTGCTCAGCGTCGCGAAGTTGAAGCCATCATAGCGGGCGAAGATCAACGTTTGCTCGTGATTATTGGTCCTTGCTCCATTCACGACACTAAAGCGGCACTAGAATACGCGCAGCGCTTATCAGACCTTCACCATGAGCTTAAAGACGACTTATGCATCTTGATGCGTGTGTATTTTGAAAAGCCACGTACGATTGTGGGCTGGAAAGGCTTAATTTCAGATCCCGATTTAGACGGCAGCTTTAGCCCAAATAAAGGCTTACGTATGGCACGTCAGTTATTACAGCAAATTACTGAACTTAAATTGCCGATTGCAACTGAGTTTTTAGACATGGTGAACGGACAATATATTGCTGATCTAATCACCTGGGGTGCCATTGGCGCACGTACGACGGAAAGCCAAATCCACCGTGAAATGGCTTCTGCTTTGTCTTGTCCTGTTGGCTTTAAAAATGGCACTGACGGTAATATTAATATTGCTGTAGATGCTGTTCGTGCCGCGCAAGCACCGCATATTTTTTACTCTCCAGATAAAGACGGTGCCATGGCCGTTTACCGCACACACGGTAATCCGTTTGGTCACATTATTTTACGTGGTGGTAAAACCCCTAACTATTCAGCTGAAGATATTGAAGTTGCACGCGCACAGCTTGAAACCGTCGGCGTAACCCAACGTATGGTTGTCGACTTTAGCCACGGAAACAGCGAAAAGCAGCATAAAAATCAATTAAACGTTGCAGACAGTATCATGGCACAAATGCGCAATGGTAGTACCGCCATTGCCGGTATTATGGCTGAGAGCTTTATGATTGAAGGTAATCAGAAAGTGATTAAAGGCGAGCCTTTAATGTATGGTCAAAGTATTACGGATGCGTGTTTGCATTGGGCTGATTCTGAAACGTTATTGCGTGAATTAGCGCAAGCTTCTCGTGACCGCAAAAATCTGTTGGCTAAGTAATCCCAGTTCAATTTATTTGCAAGCATCAGCATGCTTGCAAATAAACAAAGTTAAATGCCCATAAAAAATGCCAGTTTACACAGACTGGCATTTTTATGGGCAACGATAAAATGAGTGCGGGCATGTTGTTAACAACATTGCCTACGGCACACTTAATCAATCGTAAAAGTTGATTATCTATGGCTCATAACTTACTGAATGGTGTGCCAAAGAGGCCTGCGATAAATCAGCAAAGCGTTGTTCAATTGTCATAAAGCTGTCAACTAGTGCTGGGTCAAAGTGATTACCCCGACCTGCCGTTATTATCTCTTTGGCTTCTTCATGTGTAAATGGACGCTTATAGCAACGCGGAGAGGTTAACGCATCATACACATCAACCAATGCCACAATCCTTGCTGACAATGGGATTAATTCACCTTTAAGGCCTTTTGGATAACCGCTGCCATCCGACTTCTCATGATGACCACCAGCAATGTCTCGCCCCATCAACAGAAATTCACATTGAGGCGCATATTTCAGCAAGCTATCGATCACTTTAGCCCCCATAACAGGATGGGCTTTGATGTGTTCAAACTCCTCAGGGGTTAATCTACCGGGTTTAAGTAAAATATGGTCTGCAATTCCCACCTTGCCAATGTCGTGCAAAATCGATGACAAGCTGATTTCTTTGATAAAAGCTTCTGTTAACTCTGCCGGCACGTGTTCATCATCTAGTCTTTGTTTTGCGAGCATATTAGCGTATTGCTGCATTCTAATAAGATGGGCACCAGTATCATTGTCTCGATACTCCGCTAATTTTGCTAACCCAATCACGGTCGCCTGTCTTGATGCTAATGTCGATTGCAATGAATGGGTCAATTTACCCAGCAAAAAGGAAATAGATTGGGTCACTATGGCACAGGTAGCCAAAAAGTTAATCACGACAACATACCAAATTGTCGTTGAAAAGTGTTCCATCACAGGCCAATGTAACCAATCGTAATGAAATGCAATTCCTGTGAGTATTAACAAGACAGCATTAACAACCTGAGCGATTACCGCAGGCTTTGCGCCAAGCAGCACACTGGTTAACGGTGGAAAGGTAAACAACCAAAACAAACCCGCACCTGAAGGGCCCACCGCGAGCAAAAATCCTGCACCGACAAAAAAAGCCAACAAACAGCCCCATAAATATCGGGTGTTATCTGCTAACGAAGGCCAAAAGAGAATGAATAGCAACAAGCCATACCAGAGCGTATCAAAGGCCGCCATGTACCAAATTCCTTGGTCAATACATACATATACGCTTGTGATATACAAAGGGATACTCAGTACCGCTAGCACAGTAAATATGCGCATAAAAATGGTGTGGCGCCATAAAGGTAGTGCATCATCTGGTTCTAATTGAATAATTTGAGCCTCTAACGATTCAGGCATATCCTTTCCTTAATGGTTAACCAATCCGGTGAGCATGGTAATAAATGTCTTGCTAAAGCAAGTCTTGCTGCTTTAAAAGAAAATAAGGTATGAATTAACAATAGTCCATCTCATTCATATCACAGCTAAAATCATCTATAATTTCTAATACATAAAGCACTGAACGGCAATGTCCACATCATAAACCTATATGTTGGTGCAACGATTAAACGAAAGAAAGAAAACCTGCATAAACGAAAGTTTATTGCTAGGATAAACGCCGAACGTGTTGATAGATAAAATAAAGCGCTTTTTCGGTAACACAATGACCATCAAATTAATGGATTAATACATGACTAATGACATTCGATATGCACTCACCTTCTTTCTTATGCTATTCAGCAGTTCATTAATGGCACAGACATCAAATACCGATATACCTATGCAAATGATAAATGCTAAAGCAAAAGTGTTTTACTTGGTAAGACATGCAGAAAAGCTTGAGGGAAAAGATCCGAGCTTATCTGCACAGGGGAAACTGCGGGCCATCCGTTTAGCTCAAGTATTATCAAGCACCCCGTTAGCCAAAGTGTATACCACAGACTATAAGCGCACGCGTGAAACCGCATTGGCGGTAGCTGAAGAGCAGCATCTGGCACCCAGTTTATATGATCCTACAGATCTTCAAAAAGCAGCAGAAGTATTGTTAAGTCAGCAAGGGCATATTTTGGTGATCGGCCACAGCAATACCACAACCGCACTGGCAGAACTGCTTGGCGCAGAAAAACAGCCTGCCATTAATGATGCAAGCGAGTTCGACAGACTCTATATAGTCACTGTCGATGGTAATAACCATGAAGTATCGACGGTACTATTACGATATTAACGATGTAGCTAGTGATGCTGTTAGTGATGTAGCTAGCGAAGTGATTAACTACCTGATTAATTGCACGACTATTTATTACGTCAATAGATGTGCGATTAACTCACCCACGTAAATGAGTTGAGACTTTGCATCTGTACATTGAATGCTGAATGCTGAATACTTAAAGGATAAAAAGAGTAAATGCCCCCAATTAATTGTGCTCATTATGATTTTATCGAAATCATGTGCTTACATCAGTATCAAGTGAAGTTAAGCTTGCATTCTGGTGTTGAAATTGTGGGCCACTTTACTCAAACGACAATCGTGCAACAAGGTGGCACAAAACACGAAGCGATTCGCGGCGTCACTCAACAACAGCAACCAATAGACATTATATTAACTGACATTAGACGTATTGATGTACTCAGCGCTAACCCTGTATTTGAGCATTTACTGCTCGGCTAGCGCAGAGAAAACAAACCACACTGGGTAATATTCGACACCGCTTAAGCTCATACAGTACAATGCGCCGCGTTTAATCCTGTCTATTGTTTAATTTTAGGTCGTTGTATGTCCCTTGCTCAAAATCCAGATCAAACTGAAACTGATTTTCCTGAAGATATCGCTGCACGCATTATCCATTCTGAAGCGCGAGTATTTAAAGCCATTTTCCCCTCTAACACTAACCATCACAACACCTTGTTTGGTGGAGACGCATTAGCGTGGATGGATGAAACGGCCTTTATTGCCGCGACACGTTTTTGTCGTAAATCGTTAGTTACTGTAAGCTCTGACCGTATTGATTTTAAAAAATCCATTCCAGCGGGCAGCTTAGCGGAATTGATTGCTAAAGTGATCCATGTGGGTAACACCTCACTAAAAGTTGAGGTGAATATTTATGTAGAAGACATGTACAAAGATCATCGCGAACATGCTATTCGCGGTGTATTTACCTTTGTTGCAATTGATGAAAATCGACAACCTACACAAGTGTGGCCTCACGCTTAATGGCGGTCTTTGTCAGCGCAGCCATTGTGCTGCGCTGCTATCGAACAAACTGTGATGTAAACCTAAACTAAAGTCATACTTTGCTGTTTACACCAATCCGCATTAAATAAGTAACCACTCAGAATCCGTCCAGCAGTTTTTGATTAAAGCGTCGCGATACACTAATGGTCGTTCCTTTTCACATAGCGAGTACGCTGAGTAAATCCTCTGGGACATTCCTTTCTGGCGAGTGTTTAAAGGGCTTACACTGCGTTGTATAGCTTCGAAAAAGGACCACTATTCATTCAGTCATGCCCCTTGTTTAAGCCCTTTTAAACTCTCGTTGAGTCATCTCTTATTAACGCACAATGGTATTATTCACAAAAAAGCATCATTTTGATGCATAAAGCAATAGAACACTCGATTGCTTTTCTGTTACATTGAATTAATCTTCACGTGCAACATAGAATAAAAAACGCCATGAAGCTCGAAAATTTAAATATCGTCATTGCAGATGATCATCCGTTATTTCGTAATGCCTTACGACAGGCATTGAGCAGTGCATTCAATCAAACTCAATGGGTTGAAGCCGACAGTGCTGAAGCGCTGGAAAATGTGCTGAATAACAAACAATGTCAATTTGATCTCATACTGCTGGATTTACAAATGCCTGGATCTCATGGTTATTCGACCTTGATCCATCTTAGAACTCACTATCCAGATATTCCTGTGGTGGTAATTTCGGCCCACGAAGACATTAATACTATTAGCCGTGCGGTCCATTATGGAAGCAGTGGGTTTATTCCTAAATCTGCCTCTATGGAGTCATTAACTGATGCGCTCACCGCGGTATTATACGGTGATATTTGGTTACCTAGCGGTACTCAATTGGTGCCAGTGTCTGACGATCCAACCGATAAAATGGCCAGCCGTCTATCAGATTTAACTCCACAGCAATATCGAGTATTGCAAATGTTTGCCGAGGGGCTGCTCAACAAGCAAATAGCCTATGATTTTGGTGTGTCGGAAGCGACCATTAAAGCTCATGCAACAGCGATATTTCGAAAACTTGGCGTGCGCAATCGTACCCAAGCTGTCATAGCCTTACAGCAACTAGAAATGGAAAAAGTCGATCTATCGTAATGCAAAATACTATCCCACTCGCACAATTGCCTTTTTCACAGGCATGCGAAAACAATAAGCATGTAATATTAACTCATCTGGTACAGTGGTTAAGCCACACAACTCAGGTGCTAGAAATCGGCAGCGGTACAGGGCAGCATTGTGTATTTTTTGCAGAGCATTTAACGCACCTTCGCTGGCAGCCTAGTGACCAGCCACATTACCTCGATAATTTACAGGCACGATTACAACACTACCCGCTTAACAACCTAGCTGATGGCATCGAACTTGATGTCAGTCAGTCGTGGCCAAAATTAGTGGCCGCTATCGATGCGATTTATACAGCAAATACACTACACATCATGAGCTGTGAATTAGTAGAAGCCTTTTTTGTGGGTTGTGGTAAAACACTCGCGCCTAAAGGATGTGTTGCTATTTATGGGCCGTTTAATTATTCAGGTGAATTTACCAGCGACAGTAATGCACAGTTTGACGTTTGGCTAAAGCAGCAACATCCATTAAGCGGTATACGGGATATTGAATGGATAACCACTTTAGCTAAACAACAAGGGCTTATTCTTACAGAAGATGTCGCGATGCCTGCAAATAATAGGCTGTTGTATTTTACTCGCACATAATCCCTCTCCCGCCATTTATCACAGACTCTTCATCACTAATTCAACACGATACAGACAATAGGCTGCACACGACAAGAGTATTATCGTACGGGAAGAAATACGCTAAGCTAGCGGCTTATCGTCTGTTAAGACGACAACAATTATTTTAAACAGCTTTTAACACAAGGACACACACTATGGGTTCTGTTACCACCCTAAAACACCCAAATGGTCTTGAGTATGTCAAGGTAGACACTGAGCTTTGTCAGGCACGAATTTTTATGCAAGGCGCTCAGATAGACCAATTTATCCCTGTGGGTAAACCCCCTCTTTTGTGGGTTTCATCTGCTGATGATTATCAACCGGGTAATGGTATTCGTGGTGGCATCCCTGTGTGCTGGCCGTGGTTTGGCATGAATGAAAACCCTGATTTCCCTCAACACGGTTTTGCTCGTAATAAGCTGTGGAAACTTGAGTCAGTCAAGATGCGTAACCAAATTGTTGATTTAGTGTTTAGCTTGCCAGCAACAGAATTTGAACGTCAATATTGGCCACATAACACCGAAGTCAAAGTGCTATTTACCTTAGGCGAATCATTGTCAGTCAGTATTGTGAATACCAACAATGACGATACGAGTGTTAGCTTAACTCAAGCGTTGCACAGCTATTTCCCGATTGATGATATTCATCAACTAACCGCCAGTGGCTTTAGCCAATCAAAATACATTGAATTTGGTCAAGGACCGATTCAACAACCACAAGATAACGTCACCTTTGACCGGGAAACTGATCGCGTTTATACCGATTTAGCCAGTTGCCAAGAGTTGCATACGCCACAAGGGACTATTGTGGTAAGCCGTGAGAATAGTCAGTCTGCGGTGTTATGGAATCCGTGGATAGACAAATCAATAAGACTGTCTCGATTTAATAGCGATGATTATCTTTCAATGGTGTGCCTAGAAGCGGCCAATGTATTAGAAGATAAAGTCGTACTCGCCCCCGGTGAGAGCCATACGCTAACAACTCATATTCGCTGGAAGTAAACTCAACATCGCATAGGCTAAGTTGAGTAAATAAAAAGTTGAGAAAATAAAAAAGGTAGCCTAAACTACCTTTTTTGTTAACACATTTATCAACTTTACTCAGAGCATCTTGGCTAGCCAAATACAAGGCAAACCATTTAATGCATCTTACTTAGCCGCTACTTCACAACCTAGTGGGCTGTTTGAGTTTTCATAAACAATGTCACCCATTGGCGCATAATCTGCTGCAACAATAGTACCTTTGTCTTTGAAGAAAGTGTATAACACTTCAGCATCCACATAACCTGTTGCTACTGGGTTAAGTTTTGGATAACCGTCACCGCCAGCAGCGTTAAAGCTTGGTACTGTAAAGCTATAAGAATCAGTGGCACTGTAATCTTTACCATTGATTTCACTGATAGCGACTGTTTGCGCAGTACAATCTACCGTCATTTTCACACCTGTGATTTGAGCATAAGCTCCAGAACCACGTTGGAAAGATGCTACTGTGTTTAAGTATTCTGTGACTTCTGCACCAGTCATAGTGCTTAATGTCACCATGTTACCAAATGGCTGAACGGTCAGCACGTCACGGTAAGAGATATTACCCGCTTCGATAGATGCACGTACACCTCCAGAGTTCATCACACCAATGTCAGCTTTAACTTTAGTACGCTGTGCATCAGCAAGTAAACGACCTAAGTTGGTTTGCATGCTACGTACGTTTGCACGCTCACCATCTAACAATCCATCAGTGGTTGCAATCACTTCGCCTAACTTAGCGCTACCTTGATCTTGATAGTATTTTAGCAATTCTTTTAATGCTGCATCTTCTTCAATTGCGTCAGCAATCAATACCTTAGTTTTAACACCTGCAGCATCGGTTACTGATTTTTTCAAATTAACAGGTATTAGCTTGTAGCTTACTAAATGCATTTCACCGTTGAAATATTCAAAATCTGCACGGCCTACGTACTTACCCCATTCGTGAGCCTGCATAATGTAAGTGCCATTCTGCATATCAGGTGTACATTCGCTGCCTGGTTCAAATGTTTCGCTATATGCGTTAGTACCTGGCTCCATACAAACTGCGTTTTGTGAGTGACCACCGATAACAACTTGTAAATCACCTTTAGCTAACGCACGAGCCATGGCAACATCACCAGGGGCATTGCTACCATTTGCAGCATCAGCATAGTGACCCATGTGAGTCGTTGCGAAGATCAAATCTGCAGATTTTGCTTCTTTAATTTCTGCTATTACTTTGACAATTTCATCTTTTGGATCTTTAAAATCTAAATCACCGATAAATTCTGGGTTACCAATTTTAGCGGTATCTTCGGTGGTTAGGCCGATAACAGCAATTTTAACGCCATTAACATCGAATACTTTGTAGGCATCAAAATAACGTGTGCCATCTTTCTTATAAATGTTTGCAGCAAGCATTGGGAAATTAGCAATTGAGCGTTGTGAATCTAATACTGCTAATGGGTTATCAAACTCATGGTTACCCACTGCCATAGCATCGTAACCGATTTCGTTCATACCAATAAAATCAGGCACAGCATCTTGTAAATCAGACTCTGGAACACCTGTGTTGATGTCACCGCCAGATAGCAATAACGTTTCGCCACCGTTTGCACTGACTTCAGCACGAATTTGGTCGATCAACGTTTTACGCGCTGCCATACCATATTCGCCATCACTGTTAGACCAGAAACGGCCATGGTTGTCGTTGGTGTGTAATACTGTAAATATTTTACAATCTGCACCTGCTTCGGCACATGTTGTTGCGACAGGCGTTTCTACTAAGTGTGTTTTATCGTCACTGTTACAACCGGTTAATGCTGTTAATACAGCCGTTGCAACTAATCCTTTAATTAACATGTTTGTCATGATTTACCCCGAGTTATTATTTATTTTTAAATCTGTGAAAATCCAATTCACAGGCTGAATGATAACAAAGATTGACGGTTTTTGATTTCATTTTTATGACAAAATGTGATTTTTAATACACTAATAACAATAACTTAAATAGACAACAATTCTCTCTTGAAAACAGTCAACTTGTTAATAAACATGTTAAAAACAAGTAAAAAAAATGGCTCTAACAGATAAACTGCTAAGCCACTAAAATCACTTACTTTTTTGAAACCTCACCATCGACACCATTGTTCTGAATAAAAAACAATAGCGTGAAGCTTTTATTTCAACACGTGTTGTATCCATTGACCGATATCAGTAAGTTGGTTAGGTAAAACACTGTGAGCCATAGGATAAGTGCGCCAACTTGTCTGATAATTAGCGGCTATTAACGCATCATTTGCCATTTTCCCTGCAAACAATGGCACAACATCATCTTGTTCACCGTGATGTTGCAAAATAGGTGTTGTCCGGTTTTCATCTGCAAGTTGTTCAGGTAAATGTTCTCCACCAGGTAAATAACAAGAGAGTGCCATAATACCCGCCAGTTTTTGAGTAAAACGTAAGCCCGTGAATAAACTCATTACTCCGCCTTGGCTAAATCCTGCCAAGATAATCTTACCCGCACTGATACCATTCTCTATTTGCTCATTAATCAATTGTTGCACGGCTTGCTCAGAGCTCAATACCCCTTGAATATCTGCTCTGTCATGTAAATCCATGCTTTTGATGTCGTACCAAGAACGCATCACATAGCCACCATTAATCGTCACAGCTTGCTCGGGTGCATGAGGAAAAATAAAACGAATACTGTGATTTTCAGGTAAGCCTAACACCGGAACTACAGGCGCAAAACCTGCGCCAGAATCGCCTAAGCCATGAAGCCAAATAACACATGCTGTAGCCGTTGTTTGTGGTTCGATTACAATTTTTTCTAATGAAGACATCAAATTGACCTTATTTATATCAAAAACTTGATTCAAAGAACTAACCGCTCGCGAGAGCCTGTTGATTTTGACTCTATGCCTGAAAGATCAACAGTCACTATACTTAAACAGATTAATTCAAGATGTGCACTAAGCATATCATTCCAATCCATTTGCAAACAGATTTGAGGTTATTAGCTTAAGCTTACTGAGCTTGAATACCGGTGCAATTGAGCACTTGCTCTAATTGTGTCGCATTGTCGAGCTTAATGCTCCAACGCACAGTGCCACCATCAGCGGCAATAACCAGACCTTGATGAAAACAACTGATGTCGTCAACAGAAGCGGTTAATACAATATGATTGTCATGAAAACGACACTGGATTTCATTGATGGTAACAATGAGCTTGCCGATTGAAAAATCAATGACCATGACCTTCCCTTTTAATAGCGTTAAAAAATACTTAAGTCATCATACTGTTACCCAAATAAAAATCCCAAGTGATTCACTTGGGATTTCAGAGTAAATAACAATATTACTTAGTGGTGATGACCACCAGCGCCATGGGCATGACCATGTGCGATTTCTTCGTCTGAAGCATCACGAGCACCAACAATTTCAATGTCGAATGTTAATTCACGACCCGCTAAAGGATGGTTAACATCCACAGTCGCCATAAACTTACCGACTTTGATGATGGTAACCTGACGTTGACCTTGTTCAGTGTTGACCACTGCTGCCATGCCGGGTTTCCATACTTTAGCGCCCACTAAATGTTTTACAGATACACGCTGCTCAGCATCTTGTTGGCGTTCACCATAAGTGTCTGCTGCTGCTGGTGTAATGGTAAACTTCTCACCAATTTCTTTACCGTTTATGGCATCTTCGATACCAGGCATCATGTTGTCATGGCCATGTAAGTAGGCAATCGGCTCGCGGCCTTCATTTGACTCAATCACTTCGCCTTTCTCGTCACGCAGTGAGTAATTAAACTGCACAACCATATCGTCTTTAATGCTCATTTTTATTCCTTAACGCTAAAATTTTGCCGAAGCTTATCAAAAGGCCGCCAAAGCAGCCACAAAAAAGTCAATGTTATAGCGTAATACCAAGACGTTTAAAGGTATCGACATCTGGAAATCCGTCAGCAATCAAGCCATGTTGCTTTTGATATCCTTGCAAACCTAATGCAGAGTTACGTCCAAAAATACCATCCGGTTTACCCACATCAAAACCGGCATCATTCAACTTTTGCTGGAGTTGTTTTACGATTTCGCGGCTTAATCTTGGTTGTTTGGGAACGGCACGAGTTAATTCTGGTGAACCATTGATACGATCAGCCAAATGCCCCACTGAAATGGCATAAAATTCAGATCGATTCCAACGCATAATCACATTAAAGTTGTCATAACCTAAAAACGCTGGCCCAGTGTGTCCTGCTGGTAAATACAATGCAGCTTGCATATCTGCAGTGGCTATTGGCTGGCCATTGGTCTGCTTTATATTTAAGGCACGCCACTGTGTTAACGGTAATACTGATTTACTGCCTAAATACTCAAAGGCATAATCTTGAGGAATAAGAACTTCACGGCCCCAACGTTGATCCGCTTTCCACCCTAAGTGTTGTAAAAAATTAGCGGCCGATGTGAGCGCATCAGCTTCACTGTTCCATAGGTCTGCAACACCATCACCGTCGCCATCAACAGCATACTTACGGTAATTAGTCGGCATAAATTGAGTATGCCCCATGGCTCCGGCCCACGACCCAACCATTTTATTATCAGCGAAATTATATTGCTGTTTTAACTTTAATGCTTGTATTAACTCGCCGGTAAAATAATCACTGCGACGAGGATCGCAACCTAATGTCGCGAGCGAATCAAGAACAGGCATACTGCCTTTATAACTGCCAAAGTTTGTTTCTAAGCCCCAAAAAGCGACTATGTACTGCCCAGGGACACCATATTCTTTGGTTAAGTTAGCCAATAATGCTTGATGCTTTGCCATCATTTTTCGACCTTGATCAACGCGCCAAGTCGTGACCCGTTTCTCAAAGTAATCGCCAAACGAGGTCGTAAACTCGGGTTGTTGATTATCGAGTTCTATCACTCGAGGCACATACTTTAAATGAGCAACAGTCGTGTCGATGATATGTTGTGATATCCCAGCCGCTTTGGCCTTTTGCTGCAAATTAATTACACAAGTGGCAAAATCTGCTTGTACAGGCTCAGGCGGAACAATCACAACAGGTTCTGGGGAGGCGGATACCGCGCAAGCACTTAATAAGGTGCTTGAAACAAACATGGAAGCAACAAACACTGAAAAACGGCTTTTATGGGTCATGAAAACACTTACTTATCACAAATGAATGACGAATATCGTGACGCATCGCTTCTCAGGAAACAAGACCTGTTAGCATTAATCCCTGTTTATTTATTCAAAACCGACCATTTTAATCACCCAATTGGTATAAAGAATCAGCATTAACAACATTGTCATTAATTAAGCCTTTTCCTTATTTTGTGAGTACGTATAATGAGGTTAATTCTCACTCATTGAAGCGACTTATCATGACCGAACAAACTCCCGCACTAATCGGCTTTATCGAAAACGTAAAACAACACCAAGTCTTATGGGGCTTACAAGATGAAACAGGTGAAGGCTGGGTAGTATGTGACTCATCTGAATTTGAAGAAACCGACGTGATGCCTTTATGGTCAAGCGAAGCAGCCGCGACCAGTCATTGCACTGAAGAATGGGCAGATTATAAAGCGGTTACCATTACCCTAACTGAGTTTTTAGAGTACTGGGTTGGCGATTTAAATGACGATGGTGTACTTATCGGTATTGATTGGGAAGCCGATCAAGAATGCGAAGAAATTGATCCAATCATTTTGGCAAAAGAATTAGTCGACTTCGAAAAAGAATAACTTTTTTGAATCGACATCACTTAAGCTGCTCTTTATGAGCGGCTTTTTTATTTTAAGCTCTCCACTCACTACTTAAAGCGTGCAAGCCTATGCCAACATTAATTGATATTCCTTTTGAACAGCGCCACACATGTTGGTTTTGCGCAGAACCGAGTGATCAAATTTTTGATTATTATCGAATGACCCACACACCGCACCCCTCTCTTGCGGTGCCGGCTTGTAAAGAGTGCTTAGGCTTAGCGAAGAAGAACCCATTAACCTCGATTTGGGATTGCCGCGATGCCGTTAAAGATCAGCTAATGCACCTTTACCGTAAAGATTTAGCCATTGGCATTAATTGGACCGAGCAAGAATTACAAGAGTCTGAATTTGAGTGCAAAATCTTTGGTGGCTTTAAAAAAAGTGCATGGATGATGTACCAAATAGCGCAAGGACGTATTAACGCTAAAGGTTGGCCATTAAGTGTAGAAGGAGTACTACTCGATGGTGAAAATGGTCATTATCAACGTGGGTTCGAGTTTGACGACGTCACCTTCACATCATTACCAAAAGCAATTGAGCATTACAGTAATACATTATCACTTGACCCAAACTTTCTGAAACAATTGGTGACGTTACTTGGTAAAGCTAAATTTTGCCATGCGATTAAAGTCGCTAGGCTCAATATTGGTATCACTCGCGAACATCAACGTAGAATTATTGATGAGCTAATCGAAGACAATGACCAGACATAACGTGGCACGAGTGCGACGCACAAACGGCAGATAAGTTTCTGCCGTAACCCTTATGGAATCATAGTTAGTGATCTATACCGACAAAATCGCACGCAGCCGGTCTTGCACCACACCCACTAACAAATCTGGCTGAAACTTAGAGATAAACTCGTTACAGCCCACCTTTTCAACCATGGCTTTATTAAAACTGCCACTGAGTGACGTATTTAACGTAATAAATAATGATGCCATGCGCGGATCAGCACGCACTTCCGCAGTGAGCTTATAACCGTCCATTTCGGGCATTTCGGCATCGGTAATCATCATCAATAATTCATCTGCCACATGCTTGCCATTATCAGCCCAGCCTTGCAGCAGCTGTAATGCCTGTAAGCCATCTGATGCCTCAACAATCTCGATGCCTAATGGTGTTAACGTATCACGAACTTGCTTACGTGCCGTAGACGAGTCATCGACAATTAACACTTTACGACCGTGCATTTTCCCCGCTAATGCTTCATCTAACACCCCGTCAGATAAGCTAACATCGTAATCAATAATCTCTGCAAGTACCTTCTCAACATCAATAATGGACACTAATTGAGTGAGCCCATCTTGCTCAATTTTCGTAATTGCAGTGAGGTAATTATGTCCACCCGATGTTTTTGGTGGCGGCATAATGTCGCTCCAAGTCATATTGATAATATGCTCAACTTTACCGACCAAAAAAGCCTGCACGCTGCGATTGTACTCTGTAATAATCAAATTACTGTCTTCGGTAATCGGCCTTGGCGAATAACCGATCGCTTCACGTAAATTAATCACCGGGATTGATGCACCTCTAATATTCGCGACGCCATAAATATTGGCATTGCTGCCGGGAAAAGCATTAATAGTGGGTAACTTCACCACTTCTTTTACTTTAAACACATTAATTGCGAATAATTGCGTAGAGCTAATGCGAAATAATAACAGTTCTAAACGGTTTTCACCGACTAACTTGGTGCGTTGATCTACCGTATCGAGCACTTTTCTCATAAAGCCATCCACCTACTGAAAATAACAATCGAGTAAATTATACTAAAAAACGCAGACAAAAGGACGTAGTAAGCATGATAGAACCGACAAAAAAGGATTAAACCGGTTAATTGAAGATCAATCTAATGTTCTAAGTCGTATAGTTAACAATAATCGATATAGTTTTATAAAACGGAGTCGACAATGAAAAAACGATTAAGTCAGATGATAAAAATGCCTTTACTTGCACTGTCAGTATTTGGGCTATCGGCCTGCACAATAATTGATAAACCAGTCGATGTGGTCAAGCCGTTTGAGCTAAATCAATATTTAGGCACCTGGTATGAAATCGCCCGTTTAGATCATTCATTTGAACGCAATATGTCAAATGTCACTGCGCAATACAGTGTTGACGGCGACAAAGTGGTGGTCATCAATAAAGGATTCAAACAAGATAAACAACAATGGGATCAAGCTGAAGGTAAAGCTTATTTTATTAACGGCAGCAATCAAGGTTTACTCAAGGTCTCCTTCTTTGGCCCATTTTACGGCGCATACCAAATACACGATATTGTACAAAATGACCAAGGGCAATATACCGATTCATTGGTGATCGGTCCTAATAATGACTATGCATGGATTCTATCGCGCACCGCCACCATTGACCCGGTTATTAAGCAGCGCTTTATCACTAAGCTTAACGCATTGTCGATAAATGAAGATAAACTCATTTGGGTTAATCAAGGTGATCAACAATAACTCAGCAAGCGTATAGTTAAGCCGATGCACCGTAATACACAATCCAGAGGTTGTAATGATTATCCCAATTTTTCCTTTACCGATTTGCCTACTCCCACAAGGGTATACGCAACTGCGGATTTTTGAAGCCAGATACAAACGATTGGTGTCTGAGTCGCTAAAAAGTGGCCAGGGTTTTGGGCTGTGCATGTTATCTGACGACAAAAAAACCATCATGCCAATAGGCACTCTGACACACATTATCGATTTTGAAACGTTAGAAGATGGCTTATTGGGCATAAGTGTTCAAGGTAAGCAAACCTTCACCATAAATAACATTACAGAAGAAAGTGATGGCTTAAAACGTGCTGAGGTAACGCTCATTGATGGGTGGCCAAGCAATATCATTGAAACGCACCCTGCTCAACCACACATTAAACTCAATGAGCGTAAAAAAGATCAGTATCTCAGCAAAACATTAAAACAGCTGCTGCAACAATACCCACAACATTTAGCCCATTACAGTGAAAACGACTTTAACGACATTTCATGGGTATGCCAACGATGGTTAGAGATTATTCCATTGAGTGCCAAGGAAAAATACCAGTGCATTCATAGTCACGACCACCTATTGGCTAAATCTTTTTTATTCGACGTTATAAAATAATCACATTTTATGATCCGTTAATCTACATCAGCCGTATAACTCAATAATGACTTGATCAACTACCCTGTGCAGCTGTTTTAGTAGCTGCATAAATGGCATATACACATATGCTCAATAGTGATTTATTGGATGCGAGTGAAAAAAATGGAAAATGTTCAATCACAAAGCGCACAAACTCGTTATGATAAGGGAAATCTTGCACAAAGATCCTCTAATCAACGAAATGGTGCTATGAAATCAGACGAACCTAATCCGCTAGCAGACGAGCTTGCTCAACTTATGATGCAGGTTGCAAACAACCGCTGCAAAACATCATTTGCCAAACTTTTTTCGCATTTCGCGCCCAAAATAAACTCTTTTGGAGTCCAGCGTTTAAGCCAGCAAGGTTTAGCAATGGATTTGGTACAAGAAACCATGTCTCGCGTGTGGACCAAAGCACATTTGTACAATGCAGACAAAGCTGCGGTTAGCACTTGGGTATTCACCGTTATGCGTAATCAATGTTTCGACATGCTTCGCAAAGTACAACACAACCGTGAAGATGCATTTGGTGATGACATTTGGCCATTATTTGAATCAGATGATGCAGAAAATAATGATGATGACTTTTTATTATCAGCAAGCTTACTGCAACATGTTGAAGAATTACCACCATTACAACGCCAGGTGGTTCAAGGTATTTACATGCAAGAGCTGACACAACAAGAGTTGGCAGACAAACTGAACATTCCTATCGGAACAGTTAAATCCCGACTTAGACTCGGCTTAGAAAAGTTAAAAAGCTTTATGGAGAAACATTATGATTAATTACCACCCAGATCAGCATTTGCTGTCTCTCCACGCTAAAGGTGAGTTGCCTCTTTCAATGTCAATTGCCATCGCAGCGCATGCAGAATTTTGTCCGCATTGCCAACAACAGCTAGATCAAATGACAATTGCGTTGTCTGAGCAGCAGTTTGAGCAAGGTGATGTCAAAAATACAACCGCAGCGGAACAACACGTTGAGTTCGACGATTTACTCAGCCAATTTTTGTCATCAACACTCGATGCATTAGACACCGATGATAGTGTTGATAGTGTTGATAGTAAGGCTACATCACAGCCTGAGATAATCGACAACAGTGTCACCATTAAAGGTCAGCATTATCCTTTACCGCGTGTGTTTAAAAAGCAAATTAATGCTTCATGGCAAGGCATAGGTAAAGTGAGCCGCTTACGTTTAGACACCGGTGAACCACAAGCAAGAGCAAGCTTGTTGCACATTGCGGCAAACGGTGAAATACCGGATCACACCCATAAAGGTTCTGAGTTAACGTTATTGCTAGCTGGTGAGTTTAGTGATTGTTACAACACTTACAAACCAGGTGACTTTATGTTGCTTGACCAAGACCACGAGCATTCACCTAAAACAACTGAAGGTTGTTTATGTTACACAATCGTAGATGCGCCACTGTACTTTACAAAAGGCATCAGTAAGTTACTCAATCCTATTGGTGAGTTACTTTATTAATTAGGTGTTGCTGTAAATCGCGATAATAACATTATCGCGATTTAAATCATCAACTTAAAATAAAAACCAATTGAAAATATAATATTTATAGCGGTAATCAAGCAAAAAATGCATGTTATTTGTCTTTTTTATGAAAAACGTTGTTGCTATAAACGAAAAGTGAGTATAGAATCCATACAGATTTAAAAATCTTGTTAATTTTGGTACCTACCTGTAAGTCTGCTCAACTTCCTTCGTAAACCCAAGACAAGCTTCTGCTCATTTTTATTGACCATGACATGGCCAATGTTTGTATGAACATTATCAACAAACTTTATCCGTCATAACACTGTCATATAATTATGTTCAACTTACTCCGTTAAGTGAAAAGTATAAACAATAGTGATTAGGTTTTATTATCTTAATCAACTATTTATAAAACAACACTTGATTAGTGAGTTCAGAATAGGTTAAGTTAAATCTCGACAAGTTAATCTTTCGCACCACTAAAAAATGCCAAGGATATTATATTGAACAATTTTTTCACCCAAGGGTGATAAGCACAAATAAGGAATGTGACATATGTCATACAACATAAATGGACATGAAATTTCAGTTAGCTTTCCAGTTAATTCAATTTCGTCAAACAAAAATTCAATTGCTTTTACCGACAGCCTAGGTAAAAACAAAAAAACCTTTTCAAAGCGTATTGAAGCAATAAACTTCATGAAATGGTTAATATCTGCAAGTAAGTAATACCCCTAACGCATCGCGTTAATCATTTGCTCTGTTATTTAATAAACTCATTTCTCGGTATTCTCCTCTCACTTACCGATGTTTATTAAAACAGAGCAAAATGAATTACCCTTTACAAAATCCCATCGATATTTCAATAAGTTTTTCATTAAAAAACTCATTACATTTTTGCGTTTAGTTATCGCTATTTTGCAAATTTACGTTGATATCTTGGTAGCATCGTTTGATTCCCCAATACCCCACCTTGATGTAAATACACAATATCGCCTTGCCACTGCGGGTGTTTAGCTAAATAATCTTTTAGCACTAAAAATCCAACAGGATCATAGAGTAACTCAAACTCAATGCCAGACTCACACACAGTTTTCCACATATCAAAACAGCGCCTAGTGAGCTTACCAAAATGATATTTATGGCCATCATTGACTACTGTCGGAAAATACACCTTGTCGACTAATTGTGAAAATTGCTCTGTTAAGTAGCCATCACCGCCTACAGTACTGCAGGTTATCACCTCAATATTGAGTTGGGTTGCATCAATACAGGCTAATTGTTGTATGAGTTGCTTATTTAAATACGCGGCAGTTGTTCCTGTACCTGAGGGTAAAAAAACTTTTAATTCACTGATGTTATTTAATCGAGCCCAATCGATGATCTCGTTGGCTAATATTGCTAAACCTACTTCAGCATATTCGCAGCGTCCACCTTCAGGAATGTGTAACAGTGAACAAAACTGCGAATTGTTGGACTCTAGTATTTGTTTTACGACGTCATCTAAATGCATCTGTTGATATTGGTCAGCCTGTTTCCGTTTGCTGACATCAATAATATTGGCGCCATTCGCGATTGCCGCTGCATAATTACCTTTTGGGTGATGAATAATAAAGTCGTTTACGTGACTCACGTAATAATCAAATTGCCAGCCTCGTTGCTTAGCTAATACAGACATTGAATATAATGAGTTTGCTTGAGCAGAGCCAGATCCTACCAGATGAGTAACATGAGAATAATCTTGCGATAAAAAATGATAAAACTTGCGCGCCTTATTACCGCTAAAATCGGGATGCAATAAGTCATCACGTTTCACAAAAATACGTCTTTGTTCAAATAACATCTGCTGTACAGGGCTTGTCGTAAACATGATCAATCTCAAAATCATTAAGATGAGTATTTTAACCAAAAAATGATAAAACTCACCGTTTGATTTGTTTTTTTCACTATAGCCAATCTAAAACAACGCCAAAAAATCACAAAAACCCATTAAAAGCATATACTTAACACTTTGGCATGAAAATCGCTTAGTTAAGAGTAATTGGTACAGGTTATGTACATTAGCTTCTAATAAGGAATAACAATGTCTCTTTTACGTTTGCTGTTTAATATTGCTTGGTTTGTTTTAGGCGGTTTTGTGATGGGCTTGGCCTGGTGGCTTGCTGGGCTGTTGTGCTTTATCAGTATTATTGGTATTCCATTTGGCCGTGCGTGTTTCGTGATTGGCGAAATGGCATTTTGGCCATTCGGCCAAGAAAGTGTGAATCGTAAACACTTAACGGGTAATGAAGATCTCGGCACCGGTAGCTTCGGCTTAATCGGTAATGTCATTTGGTTCTTGTTCTTTGGTATATGGTTAGCGATTGGTCATTTAGCCCATGCCCTGGCCTGCTTTGTGACCATTATTGGCATTCCATTTGCGATACAACACATTAAGTTAGCACTGTTAAGCCTAACGCCAATTGGCCAAACAGTTGTAACAAAACCAGTATAAACTGACGTTTACCATAGAGCCGATAACATCATGTTGTCGGCTTTTTGCTGTGTGGATGGTAATGTATACCCAATAATAAATACAAAAGAGTAATGCATGAAATATTGGTTAATGAAGTCTGAACCCGATGACATCAGTATTGATGACTTACGTGATAGTCCAAACAATACAATGTCATGGCAAGGGATCCGTAATTATCAAGCACGAAATTTTATTCGTGATGACATCAATGCGGGTGACAGTGTTCTGTTCTATCATTCAAGCTGTAAAGTACCAGGTGTTGTTGGGATTGCCAGCGTTGTCAGCCAACCGCAACTTGATGCGAGTGCATTTAATCCTCAATCTCGCTACTTTGACCCTAAGTCAGACCCAAGTAAACCACGTTGGTGGCAAGTAGATATTCAGTTTACACATAAACTCGATCAATTAGTTCCGCTAAGCCAACTCAAAAGTGACCCGACATTACAACACATGGTGTTAGTGACCAAAGGTGCTCGGTTAAGTGTGCAACCAGTTACAGCCAATGAGTTTGAGCACATTGTTAAGCTCGGCCAAACGGCCAAATAACGCCATTAACCAAAAGTAGAGATGAATAAAAAAGGTGACTAAATTCAGTCACCTTTTTTTAATTAATTCACATACAATCAACTGTTAATTAATCATGCGTCCAATGCCACCTAACACCGAACCTTCACCTTGGTCTTTGCCGCCACTAGAAGGTGCGTGAGCAATAATACGATCTGCCATGCGAGAAAATGGTAAGCTTTGAAGCCATACCGTGCCATGTCCTTGCAGGGTCGCTAAAAATAACCCCTCACCACCAAACACCATTGATTTAAGTGAACCTGCACGTTGAATGTCGTAATCAATCCCTGGGGTAAAGCCCACTAAACACCCTGTATCGACACGTAATGTTTCACCGCGCAGTTCTTTTTTGATTAAAGTGCCACCCGCATGCACAAACGCCATACCGTCACCTTTAAGGCTTTGCAAAATAAAGCCTTCACCGCCAAAAAAGCCGACTCCAAGGCGTTTATTAAACTTCATCGTAACCTGGGTGCCCAACGCTGCCGCTAAAAAACTGTCTTTTTGGCATATCAGTTCGCCATTATGTTCAGCAAGATCGATAGCCAATATTGTGCCAGGAAACGGCGCTGAAAATGCAGCCTTACGTTTACGATTACCTTCATTGGTAAAGTGAGTCATAAAGATCCCCTCACCTGAAATAGCACGCTTGCCTGCACCCAATAATTTACCAAAAAAGCCAGACTCCGGTTCTGAGCCATCACCCATTTTCGCTTCAAATGAGATATCTTCTTCTAGGTATGTCATTGCCCCAGCTTCAGCAACCACGGCTTCATTAGGATCTAATTCTATTTCGACCAACTGCATACTGGTTCCAATAATTTCGTAATCGACTTCGTGACATTTTCTGGTCATTTTTTGCTCCTTAAAAATGAATGTTACTCGTTTATATTTATCTTCGCTGTGCCTTAGGTTTAGGTTTAGGTTAACAAGATGTAACCACTTTTCCCACGCCAACTTTGTGACATAATATGTCTAAGTGATTATTGTTAATACCAGTTAACCTAAACCTGTACCACTAAAGCCAGTTTGTTGCTGTTGATACAGGGCAAATTCTTGCAAAATAAGTTCGGTAAATAATTGGCCTGCTCGGCCTAATGGCCGCTCTAGCGTTGACACTAATTGTGGCGTGAAGCTAAAACGGTTACCACCAATAAAATCCACTTGCGTTAATTGACCGTTAGCGAGTTCTTCTGTGATCAAAAAATCAGGCATCCAGCCAAAGCCCAAGCCTTTTAATAAGGCATTCTTTTTCATAATAAAGCCAGAGAGATAAAACACTTTATCACCACCAAATTGCATTTCATCACGTGCTCGTTTACTCGGAGAGGAATCTTCAATGGTGAGCTCAACATGCTGTTGTAATTCAGGTAGGCTGATGTTGTGCAATTGACTCAAAGGATGCATGGGTGAAGCCACCAGCACACTGGTGATAGTCGGTAACGGTTTAGGGAGATAAGACGGTCCCGTTCGATAATCTTTAACTAGCATTAAATCTGCTTGATCGCGCTCAAACCGATGTTGCACCCCGCCTAAAAACTCCATATTTAACTGGATTTTAGTGGGAATGTTATGTTCAGACATCAGCTTTAAAGCACTCATGATCGGCTCCATGGGCAGAGCACCATCAATCACCAGTTCAAGCTTGGGTTCCCAGCCTTGACTGAATCTGCTGGCAAGATGTTCTATGTTAGCCAAGTGCTGCAATAAACGCTGGCCTTCAGCCAAAATCACCTTTCCCTCCGGCGTTAACTCTGCGCGGTAATGATCACGATTAAATAAAGTCACCCCTAAATGTTGTTCTAATTTTTTAACTTGGTAGCTCACTGCAGACTGAGCCTTATGTAATCGCTCCGACGCTTTAGAAAAACTTCCTTCTTCAACAAGGACTTGCAGTACATTAAACGCATCAATATCAATTCGCATAGCCGCTCCAGTGTCTTGTTATCAATACACTTGTGTAAAGCTAACGTAACCATCTATTAATTTGATTGAGATAAGCTTTTTATTATTCTTTTTTTTGTGGATCTTTACCACTAAATTGTTAATAAGATCACATATTGGTTTGCCCAGTGCGATTAGGCCATAACAATAATCAACATTCAGCCGCGTCACACGCAGTCGATTAACCATAGGAATATCAAATGCCATTCTATGTTAAGCAAGGACACATTCCGACTAAGCGTCATATCGCCTTTGAAAAAGACAATGGTGAACTTTATCGCGAAGAGTTATTTTCAACTCACGGTTTTTCAAATATTTATTCCAACAAGTATCACCATAACATGCCAACAAAGGCGATTGATGTTAAGCCTTATACGTTAGGGCACGGTGAGCAATGGCAAGATCCTTTAATTCAAAACTATAAATTGGATTCGCGCCAGGCCGATGGCCAAGGCAACTTTTTTAGTGCCCGTAATAAAATCTTTTTCAATAACGATGTAGCGATGTATACCGCCAAGGTCACTGAGCCCACAACTGAGTTTTACCGCAATGCTTATGCTGACGAAGTGGTCTTTATCCACGAGGGTGAAGGCCAACTGTTAAGCGAGTACGGCGTTATTAACACCAAAAAGTGGGATTACTTGATTATTCCCCGCGGTACCACATACCAATTAACCTTTAATGATTATCAAAACGTACGCTTGTTTGTGATTGAATCATCGTCAATGGTGGAAGTGCCAAAACACTTTAGAAATGAATACGGCCAAATGCTTGAATCTGCACCTTATTGCGAACGTGATATTCGCACCCCAACCTTAACCGATGCAGTGGTTGAAAAAGGCGAGTTTGCCTTAGTGTGTAAGTTTGGCGATCGCTATCAACAAATGATGTTGCAATGGCATCCATTTGATTTAGTCGGTTGGGACGGTTGTGTGTACCCATGGGCGTTTAACATTAGCGAGTATGCACCTAAAGTTGGCAAAATTCATTTACCGCCATCTGAGCATTTAGTCTTTAGCGCACACAATTTCGTGATTTGTAATTTTGTGCCGCGCCCTTACGACTTCCACCCAAAGTCGATCCCGGCACCTTATTACCACAACAATATCGACAGCGATGAAGTGCTTTATTACGTTGACGGCGACTTTATGAGCCGTACCGGGATTGAAGCAGGCTACATGACGTTACATCAAAAAGGGGTACCGCATGGCCCACAACCTGGCCGCACCGAAGCCTCGATTGGTAAAACAGAAACTTACGAATATGCGGTGATGGTAGATACCTTCAACCCACTTAACTTAACAACTCATGTAAAAAATTGCATGAGTGATGATTACAACCGCTCTTGGTTAGAAAACTAAGACCGCGTTTATATTTAACCAAAGTCACCAAAGAGTGATGGCGTGTTGACATAACAAAAAGGAAAACAAAATGGCTAGCGAACTTAATCCACTGGGACTTTTAGGCATCGAATTTACTGAATTTGCCAGCCCAGATACAGAATATATGCACCAGGTCTTTATTGATTTTGGTTTTTCGATGTTAAAAAAAGCAAAAAACAACGACATCGTTTATTACCAACAAAACGACATTAACTTTTTGTTAAATAAAGGTCGCTCAGGCTTTTCTGCTGAGTTTGCTAAATCGCACGGCCCAGCAATTTGCTCGATGGGTTGGCGTGTTGAAGATGCTGACTTTGCATTCACAGAAGCGGTTAATCGCGGCGCTAAACCTGCAGATGATGCAAACAAAGACATGCCCTACCCAGCCATTTACGGTATTGGCGACAGCTTAATTTATTTTATCGACACTTTTGGCGAGCAAAACAATATCTATCAAACCGACTTTGTCGATTTAGAGCAACCAATTGTCACGCCGGAAAAAGGCTTTATGGAAGTCGACCACCTAACCAACAATGTCTACAAAGGCACCATGGAGAAATGGGCGAATTTTTATAAGGATATCTTTGGTTTTACCGAAGTACGCTACTTTGACATTAGCGGTGCGCAAACCGCATTGGTCTCTTATGCGTTACGTTCGCCAGATGGCAGTTTTTGCATCCCGATTAACGAAGGTAAAGGCAACGATAAAAATCAAATTGATGAATATTTGGGTGAATATAACGGCCCTGGTGTACAGCATTTAGCCTTTAGAAGCCGTGATATCGTGGCGTCATTAGATGCAATGGAAGGCACATCGATTAAAACGCTGGATATTATTCCTGAATATTACGACACCATTTTTGAGAAGCTACCACAAGTCACCGAAGATCATGATCGCATTAAACATCACCAAATTTTGGTTGATGGCGATGATGACGGCTATTTATTACAGATTTTCACCAAAAATCTATTCGGCCCTATCTTCATTGAGATTATTCAACGTAAAAATAACCTTGGCTTTGGCGAAGGTAACTTTACAGCGTTATTTGAATCCATTGAACGCGATCAAATGAAACGCGGTGTGCTGTAAGCAATCAATATAATCTGATACATAAAAACCAGCAAATTGCTGGTTTTTATCATTTTAGGCCATTACACTCAGCCCTCTAAATTGTTTATTAAAGACTCGAGTCATGCCTGATTACGCCGTACTAGCCGTATTTATACCCACGTTCTTTTTTGTCTCTATCACCCCAGGAATGTGCATGACCTTAGCAATGACACTGGGCATGAGCATTGGAGTACGTAAAACATTATGGATGATGTTAGGTGAGCTTGTTGGCGTAGCATTGGTTGCGATAGCCGCGGTGTTAGGCGTTGCCAGCATTATGCTCAATTACCCACAGGTATTTGATTTACTCAAATGGGTCGGCGGCGCCTATCTTGTATATATCGGCATTAATATGTGGCGCGCGAAAGGTAAAATGGCGGTCATCGACAATGCACAAGTCAATACCCGCCGTGTAAGCCTGATAAGCCAAGGGTTTATCACCGCCATTGCCAACCCTAAGGGCTGGGCGTTCATGATTTCACTATTGCCACCGTTTATTAATGTCGATAATCCAGTTGGTCCACAGCTTGGTGTGTTACTGGGTATTATCATGATAACCGAAAGCGTATCGATGCTAGCCTATGCCAGTGGCGGTAAAAGCTTACGGCTGTTTTTAAGCCGCGGCGATAATATCCGTTGGATGAACCGTATCGCCGGTAGCTTGATGATGCTTGTAGGTGTGTGGCTCGCACTGGATTAATACCAAAAACCTACGCCCTTCTTGTTAGATGACCTTACTGACGCTATTGCTTCTGTAGAGCCAGACTTGTTACTGCTCTTACTGATCACTCACCTTGTAGGGTAATTGCTCTGTCATCTGCTGCATATAAAGGCTAATGTGCTGCTGTTCTTGCTGACAAAAATCAGCAATGGCCTCACTAAAGCCTTGATGCTTAATAATATGGCTTGAATAAGTGGCAACAGGATAAAATCCTCTGGCCACTTTATGCTCACCTTGCGCGCCTGCGTCAAATACACTTAACTGATTAGCAATGGCATATTCGATGCCTTGATAATAACAAGCCTCAAAGTGCAAACCATCAAACTCGTTTAACGCTCCCCAATAACGACCGTATAAATGGCTGTCTGAGACAAAATAAAGCGCGGATGCCACAAGTTGATTATCGCTATTCTCAATCAATAACAACCGAATTGATTCGCCCATAGTCCTGGCGATTAATGAAAAGAAATCAGCCGACAAATAGCCTTGATGACCAGAGCGTTTCAAATAAGTCCGTTGATAACATTGCACAAATCCTTGCCATTGCTCAACAGTGGCTTTATCGCCATCAACAAAGGTAAAGCGCAACGCGGCTTGCTGAATTTGAGCTCGTTCTTTAATGATGTTTTTACGTTTTCTAGAACTCATGCTCGCCAGAAAGTCATTAAAATCGCTATAGGCTTGATTACGCCAATGAAATTGACAACCAAGACGTTGAATGACGTCTGTATTCCCCCACTGTTCATGTTGTGATTGCTGGCTAAATAATCCATGCCAAGATGACCAATTACGCTCAACAAGCTGCTGGCGAATAAACTGGCTCGCTTGGGCAATCACACATTGTTTTTCAGCTTCACTTAGCGATGGCGCAAAGCCAATACGTTGCCCGGTTGTTGGTGTAAAGGGGATACTGCTGACTAATTTAGGGTAATAGTCTAATTGATTTCGCTCATAAGCTTCCGCCCAAGCCCAGTCAAACACATACTCTCCCCAAGAGTGCGTTTTAATGTACATCGGCATCAACGCAATAAATGTATCATCCTGACTTATCACTAAATGCTGTGGTTGCCAGCCAGTTTTTACACTCACACAGTGGCTTAATTCTAATGCGGATAAATATTCATGACGTGTAAATGGATGAGTGATTCCAAAGTAATCATTCCAATCGGATTTTTTTATCTCACTAATAGTATTAATAAATCTGAATTGATAAACTAGCGCCCTGGTTTGTTCCACTCAATACCCACCTGTAAATGTTTAATCGTTCTATTTAAAATCTCATACCAATTGCCGCTATCATGTGGCATCTTCAACAACATAATCAAATAAATAAACACCAAGGAATGATCGTGAGCCGACTCCCTAAACTGAAACCATTATTACTTAGCGCAGCATTATCAGTCTCATTGTGCTATCCGGCCTTACACAGCGCCCCATCTTATGCCAATGATATCTCTATTTTCAGCGAAATGGCGACCGCGCAGCCAATTTATGCCAAACATGGCATGGTCTCAAGCCAAGAAGCGATTGCAAGCAAAATTGGTGTCGATATATTAAAGCAAGGCGGCAATGCCGTTGATGCTGCTGTTGCAGTGGGTTATGCCCTCGCCGTTACACTCCCCAGAGCGGGCAACATCGGTGGAGGCGGTTTTATGTTAGTACATTTAGCAGAGCAAAATAAAACCATTGCTATCGATTACCGTGAAACCGCGCCAAGTAAAGCCCATAAAGATATCTTTTTAGACGAAAAAGGAAATGCCGTCGACAAACTTAGCCGTGAGCATGGCTTAGCAGTAGGCGTCCCGGGTACCGTTATGGGTATGGAGCTTGCGTTAGCAAAATACGGCACCATGAATTTAAAACAAGTGATTGCCCCTGCGATTAAATTAGCCAAAGACGGTATTGTGGTTACCTCTGATTTATCAAACTCATTAAGCGGGCTTAAATCACGTATTACTCAATGGCCGAGTTCTGCCAAAATTTTCTATCACGCCGATGGTAGTGACTATCAAGTAAACGAAATCTTAAAACAGCCAGAATTAGCTCATTCGTTATCACTTATTGCAGACAAAGGCAGTAAAGGATTTTACCAGGGTGAAACAGCGAACAAGATTGTAGCAGCAGTTCAAGATGCAGGCGGCGTGATGAGTTTGCAAGATTTAGCAAACTACAAAGTGGTTGAACGTGAACCGGTGCGTGGTCATTATCGTGGTTACGAAATCGTTTCTATGCCGCCACCGTCATCTGGGGGGATTCATATTATTGAAATGCTCAACGTCCTCGAAAAATTCCCCATTGATCAGTTAGGACACAATACGGCAAATACGCTACACCTTATGGCAGAAACCATGAAGTATGCCTATGCCGACCGCAGTGAATTTTTAGGTGACCCTGATTTTATTACTGTGCCTGTAGAACAATTAATTAGCCGCGAATACGCTAAAACGATTTCAGATAAAATCGCGATTAATAAAACCACCCCAAGCAGTGAAATAAAACCCGGTAAACTTGCCGGTTATGAAAGCGACCAAACCACGCATTACTCTGTTGTAGACCAATGGGGTAACGCAGTGGCAAATACTTATACCCTTAATTTTAGTTACGGTTCTGGACTCGTGGCAAAAGGCACCGGTATTTTACTTAACAATGAAATGGATGACTTTTCAGTTAAACCCGGTACACCTAACGGTTATGGCTTAATCGGTGGCGATGCCAATGCGGTTCAAGGTAATAAGCGACCATTAAGTTCGATGAGCCCAACGATTGTCATGAAAGACGGTAAACCGTTCATTGTGACTGGCAGCCCAGGCGGTTCGCGCATTATTAACATTACCTTGCAAATCATCATGAATGTCATTGACCACAGATTGAATATTGCTGAAGCCACTGCGGCAGCTCGAATCCACCATCAATGGCAGCCAGACTTTATTTGGGCCGAGCATACGCTAAATCGCGATACCATCTCGCTACTTGAAGCCAAAGGTCACCAGGTAAAAACCCAAGAATCTATTGGCAGCACGCAATCGATCATGGTTACAGATCAAGGTATTTTCGGCGCATCTGATCCTCGCCGAGCAGGTTCTGCCGCTGTTGGTTATTAACACTAACCGCTAAACTCAATCAGCACGTAACGTAAAGGCGACTTTAATGTAAAGTCGCCTTTATTAATTATTCAGATTTAAAAATAATGAGGTGCAAACTAAACGTTATAACTACACGCCGACTCTTCATTGATAACGCTTAAACTGACAAAAAAATTGTAAATAAATTTTATTACACTTCTAGTTCTAGCCATCTCAAATGTAAACATCACTTTAAAAAAACAAAACAACTGTTTATTATTAAATCACAATAAAACATCACACTTTCATGGTATTAGAAAAATCTAATGCTAATTTTTATATTAAAAAAATAATTTTCAAACGCATCCTATATTGCTTTAACGCAATAACTGACGATACTTTACACAATCAACAGTTTGTTAATAAGCATCCGTTTTTATTAGCAATTTAATCACTAAATTTATAATGTTATTATTAACTGGTTATCAACTTACTACGAAAAGGGCGCCATGCAGCTAACTAATTTAAAAATCAGGCACAGAATTGCCCTGCTAACATTTGTCGCCATTGTGTCGTTTGTGATTTCGTTAATCATTAACAACCAAACGGGTGAAGACAATGCACAACGGTTAAACGGACTTCAAAACCAACTTTATCCCGCGCTCAATTTAGCGACCGTTAACCAAGGCTTATTACTACAGTTAGATCAAACTATTCAGTCAGCGATTACTACTGGCGAAGAAGACAGTTTAGATATTGCGGCAACAATGGTTAAACACATTAACGATAATTTGACCGAGTTAGCGGTATTACTGCCAACAGAGGTTAGCCATGTGCAACAGCAAAAGCGTGAATTAGCCTTGTATCATGAAAACGCCAGAAGTTTGGCCGCTGAGTTTATTAAAGATGATGTCGACTTTAGTAAAATACAAGTTCAAGCGGCTGATAACGCCAAACGCTATCAATCCTTACTTAAGCAGTTTGCCGAGAAAAAACAAGCCTATTCTGAGCAATTTGAACAACAGATCCAGACCACGATAACCCGAACAGAACAAGCGGAAAACAGTGTGTTAATCATTGGCATTGTCGCGACGGTGGTCATGATTGGGTTCGGATTATTAGTCAATAGCTCTATTATCAGTACAATCGATAATGTGACTCAATCTCTGAGAAACATCTCTGAAGGTGAAGGCGATTTACGCTCACGCATACAATATCAAGGCAAAGATGAAATAGCAGAACTTGTTTATTGGTTTAATCAATTTATTACTAAACTTCAATCATCTTTTGCCGATACAAAGCACACAACAGAACATTTAAATGAAGTGGCACTCGGTTTATTAAACGGCAGTCAGCAAAGTGAACTAAATGTTGAACGCCAGAATGCGGCAATTGAACAAATTTCTCATGCGATGAAAGAGATGTTTGTCAGTGTTACTCATATTGCAGAGTATGCATCAAGTGCAGCATTAGAGGCTGAAAATGCCAATACTGAAGCTAAGAAAGGCTTTGTGATTGTAAATGAAGCCGTAGACACGATAAAAACCTTAGCTGAAGAAGTACAAACCACTGCGGTTGTGGTAAATCAATTAGATGCCTTTACTCATAAGGTCAATGGCATCCTTGACACCATACGCAGTATTGCAGACCAAACTAACTTATTGGCATTAAATGCGGCAATTGAAGCGGCAAGAGCCGGTGAGCATGGCCGAGGGTTTGCTGTTGTCGCGGATGAAGTGAGAACTCTCGCATCACGGACACAAACATCGACTCAAGAAATTCAAAAAGTGTTAAAAGAGCTAACAACCACCTCTAAACAAGCGGTTGATGCGATGCAACGCGGTATTGAAACGGCTGACAAAGGCGTTCGTTCAACCTCAACAGCGGGTGATGCCTTAACCAGTATTACCAATAAAGTCAGTGCAATTGCAGAGGTGAATGACCAAATTGCCGCTGCCACAGAAGAGCAGCACAATACGTCAGTATTAATTCAACAATATGTGGCCGAGATGGAAAGCAGTGCGCAAAAAGTCAGGGCTACTACAACGGATATGGGCGGAATAAGCGTTGATATTCAAAACATAAGTGAAAAACTGCAATCTATTACAAACCAATTTAAGGTTTGAGTACATTGTATCGGCAATATCTATTATAAAAATGAGCCTTTGGGCGAATGATGAGTAATAACCAGGAGTGACAACATGAAATTTAATTTGAAAGCGTTGCCTGTCGCAATTTCGATTGCAATGGCGCCGAGTATTGCCCTAGCTGACGACGCAGCAGATGCGAAAATCGCCAAGTTAGAACAGCAAGTTCAAGCGTTACAATCACAGCAAAATGCAAGCCTAAAAGATAAAGTGAAACTTAATGGTTTTATCAGTGGTGCTTATATTAGCTCAGACAATGACGTTGGCTATAACAGTGCTGATTCAAGTGCAAACTTCAGTGAAGACAGCAAAGTGGGCTTACAAGCCACATTCGATATTTCTGACCGCACTCAAGCTGTTTTACAGTTAATGATGCGTGGCGAATATGACTGGGAAGTAGAAGCAGAATGGGCTTATTTAGCACACCGTTTTGAAAATGGCATTAAACTCCGTGGTGGTAAACTGCGCGTACCTTTATTCATGTATTCAGACTACTTAGATGTGGGATATGCACAACCTTTTGCACGCCCACCAGAAGAAGTTTACGGTGCTGTGCCGTTCTCGTCATACACAGGTGCAGGTGCATCATATGATGTCGACTATGATGACTCAACCCTAACAATGCAAATGTTTGGCGGCGAATCGAAAGTTAAAGCTACGGGCACTGATGTCAGTAATTTGATGGGTGCAAACGTCAGCTGGACAGATGAAACGTGGACTTTACGTGCGGTATATGGTCAAGCAAAGTTTGATGGTAGCGTTAAAAGTGAATCAGGCTACACAGTCTTAGAACTCAATGACGACAAAGGTACCTTCGTGGGTGTCGGCGCAAGTTATGATAACGGTGAAGTTATCGCAGTGACAGAATTGACTCGTATTGAAGTTGATGGAGCCTACCCTGATAGTGATTCTGGTTATTTAACATTAGGTTACCGCATTAAAGAGTTTACGCCTTATGTGACTGTCGCCTACTTGAAAACTCAAGACAATGACGAGCGTTTACCACTATCTCAAGCCGCAGCAATTCAAATGGTTGCCTTTAATGCTGAGCGAATGGCATACAGCCTAGGTTTACGTTGGGACGCAATCGATAACGTCGCGGTTAAATTTGACGTCACTTATGCTGATGATTTTGGTGACACCTCTGGTGGTTTCCTTAACAACAGCATGGACACAACAACAGGTAAATTCACTTACGATGACACCTTAATCTACACCGTTAAATTTGACGCAGTATTCTAAGGAGTGTCGAAATGAAAACGTTATTCAGTGTATTAGCACTAAGTTTGTCAGCTATTGTTTCAGCAAACGCTGCCGTAGTGGTTATTGGTAACAGCGCTTCTGGCGATATGTCGGCAAGTGATGCAAAAAAAGCCTTTTTAGGTAAAGGCGATTCATCTGTTGTGGTTTATGAGCTTGAAGAAGGCAACGCTACACGCAGTGCGTTTCACCAAGCCGTTACCGGTAAATCAGATGCTCAGCTTAAAGCATTTTGGTCAAAACAGGTCTTTACCGGTAAAGGTAACCCACCGGCAACGGTGCCTAGCGCAGCTGCAATGAAATCAGCTGTTGCCAGCAATCCTAATGCGATTGGTTATATTGACGAAGCAGATGTTGATGCTACGGTAAAAGTGATTTTAAAACCGTAATCACCGCCTGTTAGTGCATATATCATCGTTATTTAAAAGCCGAGTAACTCACAAGTTATTCGGCTTTTTTGTTACAGACTAAATGTAATCTTTACATTCGCTATAATAATATTTACATCCACATAGGTACAATACGGGTTCAAAAATAACCTACGCTTTGAAATAGAGTGATTAAATGAGCGACATTTTATTACTCATGTTTCAAGTAATAATCGAAAAGGATATCATATGAAGGGATTATCGCTTAAGCCGTTTTTTTCCAGTATGGCCATTGTCTTAGCTCTAAATGCATGCTCAACGTCACCTTCTCAGGCAACGTTAACAGAAGTTCAGATAACCGCAGAACAAATAATACAACAAGACATAAACAATCCTTTTTTTAAACCTTATGACACCCCCTACCAAATACCTGACTACACCAACATTACCTCAGAAGATTATTTACCCGCATTTGAAGCAGGCATAGCAGAGTTACACCAGCAAATCACATCCATTGCCAATAACCCACAACCCCCTACTTTCGCCAATACCATTGAGGCGATAGAGTTCTCTGGAGATTTACTGTCAAAGGTGACACACGTTTTTTTTAACTTAACCAGTGCTGACACAAGTTATGAACTACAAAAAATATCTAAACAGATAGCCCCGAAATTATCGGCATCTAAAGATGATATTTATCTTAATGATTTGCTGTTTCAACGAGTCAAAGCGGTTTATGCGTTACGCGATAATTTATCGCTTAATACCGCACAAACTAAACTTCTACGTGACACTTACCTCGCTTTTACTCGAGGAGGAGCCAACTTATCAGTTGAAGACAAAAACACGTTACGAGAGTTGAATGAAAAAATCAGTAAGCTAAATCTTATTTTCGCTAATAATTTACTTGCAGAAACTAATGATTTTGAACTTGTTATCGAAGAATCAGAACAGTTATCCGGTTTGCCACAAGATGTTATCGATATTGCAGCACGTAAAGCAACTCGTCTAGGCTATCCTGGAAAATGGGTATTCACGACAAACCGCTCTTCCATAACACCATTTTTAACCTATGCCGATAATCGTCAATTACGTGAAACAATATTTAATGCTTACATATCAAAAGCAAATAAAGATAATAAACATGACAATAAAATTGTTTTAGCCAAAATTGCCGCACTACGCTCCGAACTCGCTGAGCTTATGGGTTACAAGAGTTATGCCCATTTTGTCCTTGAAGAACGTACTGCACAAACACCTGAACATGTTTATCACTTACTTGATAAAATTTGGCCTGCTGCGCTAAGCAAAGCAAAAAGTGAAGTCAATGACATGCAGGCTTTAGTCGATACCCAGGGGGCTAATATCACGATACAACCATGGGATTGGTGGTATTACTCTGACAAGATCCGTGTCGCTAAATATAGTTTTAACGAACAACAAACTAAACCTTACTTTTCACTGGAAAACACCATAAAAGGCGTATTCTATACTGCTAATCGTTTATACGGCATCACATTAATCGAGCGTGATGACTTACCGAAATATCATCCAGATGTGCGAACCTGGGAGGTGTACGATAAAGACGGCAGCTTACTGGCAATATTTATGGGTGATTATTTTGTTCGTCAAAGTAAACGCAGCGGTGCATGGATGAACGTGTATCGTCAGCAATATAAGATGAATGGTGTAGAATCCATGCCAATCGTCGTGAATGTTTTAAACTTCCCACGTCCAGCGGGTAAAGAACCAGCACTATTAACCTTTGCCCAAGCGAGTACCCTCTTCCATGAATTTGGTCATGCTCTGCATGGTATGTTGTCTGATGTGACTTATCGTTCACAATCTGGCACCGCTGTACCACGGGATTATGCTGAGTTTCCTTCACAAGTGATGGAAAATTGGATGACTCAACCTGAAGTATTAGCGCAATTTGCCAGGCATTATCAAACCAATGAAGTGATCCCGCAATCTTTGATAGAGAAAATTCAAGCGGCAAGTCAATTCAACCAGGGGTTTTATACTGTTGAGTACATGGCCGCTGCCTATTTAGATCTTGATTGGCATTCGCTTGAAAATAATCAAATTCATGACGCAGCGGAATTCGAAGCGGCCTCATTGAAAAAAATGCATTTAATCAATGAAGTCAGTCCACGATATCGTAGCTCTTATTTCTCTCATATTTTTTCAGGTAGATATTCTGCCGGTTATTACAGCTATTTGTGGTCAGATATCTTAGGCGCTGATGCTTTTGAAGCCTTTAAAGAAAACGGTATTTTTGATCCAATGACAGCACAAAAATTCCGCGACAATATACTCTCAAAAGGAGGGAGTGAAGATCCGATGAAATTATATCGACAATTTAGGGGCAAAGAAGCAGGAATAGACCCCTTATTACGCAGTAGAGGCTTTTTAAAGTAATAAGATCATTAACACTACATTGATAACAACAGCCAAAATTACATTCGCAATGAAATTAATATCATTGCGAATGTAATAACAAAAATAATGAATATATATTCAACGCATCGACAATACTGATTAAATCAATGACAACAAAACTCATTCATATAAAACTATGAATATTAAACACACCTTTCATATTGTTAATATTTCACTTCATTAATCAACTCAGTTAAAAATTAATTTATCACCAATTACGCTTAACATTTGAGCGTTCTCACTTATTAATCAATTTAATTTAGTGTTTCATCACAATTTATTCATTAATTATGCTTATAATCACGGGCGTGTTTTCATTTTATTATCAAAATAGGTAAACGATGTTAACGCTACGTTAGGGGCATATGACAAATTATGCCCCGGGGTCAAATAAACAGAGAGATAATTATGTTAAATAAAAAAGTACTTGCTGTTGTTATCGCTGGCGCAATGGGGCTAGGCGGTTGTAATTCAGATAATAACGATAATAAAGATACAGTGGCTGCAGACATTAAACTGCGCGTAATGGAAACCACTGATTTACATACTAATATGATGGATTACAACTATTACTCTGGTAAAGAAGATAAAACCATTGGTTTAGTGCGTACCGCTAGCTTAATCAATGCTGCACGTGCTGAAGTCACTAACTCAGTATTGGTTGATAACGGCGATTTATTACAAGGCAGCCCTATGGGCGACTATATTGCCAATAAATTCAAAACTGAAAGCAACATGCTTACCGATACTCACCCTGTTTACAAGGCGATGAATACGCTTGACTATGAAGTCGGTAATATCGGTAACCACGAATTTAACTATGGTTTATCATTCCTAGAGCAATCAATAGACGGTGCAAACTTCCCTTATATTAATGCTAACGTTATTTGTGCAGACAAAGACGGTTGTTGGGATGACGTATTATTTAATGAAAACATGTTCACGCCTTATATCATCAAAGAGAAAGTCGTTACTGACGTAGACGGTAATGAGCAAACCATTAAAATTGGTTATATCGGTTTTGTTCCACCACAGATTTTACAATGGGACAAAGCAAACTTAGACGGTAAAGTTGAAGTATTAGGTATTGTTCAAGCGGCCAATAAATTTGTGCCACAAATGAAAGCTGAAGGCGCTGATATTATTTTAGCGATTCCGCACTCTGGTATTGGTTCAAGCGAAAACCCTGGCGATCCATGGGCAGAAAACGCAACATATGCATTAACGAACGTTGATGGTATTGATGCTATTTTCTTTGGTCACAGCCACTCTGTGTTCCCTTCTGCAACCTATAGCGATTTACCAAACACCGATGTCACTAAAGGCTTATTAAACGGCGTACCAGCCGTAATGCCAGGACGTTGGGGTGATAACCTAGGTGTGGTTGATTTAGTCGTACGTCAAGTAGAAGGTAAATGGACTGTTATTCATGAGGAATCAACAGCAAAAGCGCGTCCTATTTACGACAATGCTAATAAAGTTGAATTAGTCACTGGCGAAGCAAGCTTACGCGATGCGATTGAAGTTGAACATAATGGCACTATCGAATATGTCAGCCAACCTATTGGTGTTGCAGCGGCTGACATGTACAGCTTCTTAACCTTAGTACAAGATGATCCAACCGTTCAAATTGTATCAAATGCACAAATTGCACGCGTTAAAGCATTAATCACTGATGATTTAAAAGACTTACCTATCCTATCTGCATCTGCGCCATTTAAAGCCGGTGGACGTTATGCTGAAGGTGATGCAAGCCAATACGTACAAGTTGATGCAGGCGATCTGTCTTACAAAAACGCTGCAGACTTGTATTTATACCCAAATACAATGGTTGCGGTTAAAGCGACCGGTGCTGAGTTAAAAGATTGGCTTGAATGTTCAGCCAACCAATTTAACCAAATTGACCCAACAGTCAGTACACCACAAAACTTGATTAACCGTGCAGGCCACCCAACGTATAACTTCGATGTTATCGATGGCTTAACATACAAAATTGACGTCACTCAGCCAAGTAAGTTTGACCGTAACTGCGCAGTTGTTAATGCTGATGCAAATCGTATTGTAGACTTAGCGTACACTGCGCAAGACGGCACTATGATTACCGGTGACGAATTAGCTGCAATGTCATTTGTTGTGGCATCAAATAACTACCGTGCTTTTGGTGGATCGTTTGCGGGTACCGGTTCTGATCACGTGGTGCTTGAACTGCCTGATACTAACCGTGATGCATTGTCTGCTTATATCACTGAACAATCACAACCTAATGCCACTGGTGGTTATGATGCTATGGTTGACCCATCTGCAGATTACAACTGGGACTTTAAAACAATCGACAATGCTACAGTGGCATTAGACATTCGTTTTGAAACTCAAGACAGTGAAGTTGCTGATAAGTTTGTGACTGAAAATCAACAACGTAAAATGGTTAAATTACCATTAACGGCTGATGTAGTTGCTGGCTTTGCTATCTATAGCATTGACTTAACAACCCCTGTCGCTCAGTAATCCTGACGCTAAAACCCAAAAAAGGCGCTAACAGCGCCTTTTTTATTGCCTCAGAAACCTTATTCTATTTCAAATAAGTGCCCCATTTTCTGAATATGAGCTAACGGCACCTGATGACGATTTCGCTCGGCACATAATTGTTGATGCTGTGCATCTTTGGGTTGACCGACTAAGACGACCCTCACCTGATACCCTAATGCCCTTGCCGCTGCTTCGTAAGCCATAAACTCCCATTTAGCGACATTAGTATTATCGCAGATAACCACAGGTTCACCATGGTACATCGCATTTATAAATGCCGTTAAATTAGCTTGATGATATTGCGCCAATTTGTGCGGATTGAACGTGTATTCGCCATTATGCATAAAATAATCATCGGTTGAAAAATAGCCATATTGCCTAATGTGAAAAGACTGTTCAATGCCTAACGCGCTAATGTATTGCTCCACCCAATAAGATTTACCGCTGCCTGGCAATCCTCGCATAATAATGGCTACGTTAGGATGATTCATAACGGCTGTCACCTTATTCATCGGCGGTGTCACTACCAATCACCTTACCCGCTAAAATCTGTTCAACTAATTGCGGTACAATTTCGCCTGCATTACCCGTTAAATGATATTGAAATTGGCTATGTCTGTCTGCAGCAATAAGGTTTACTTCAACCGTTTGAGCACCATGATGGTTGGCTGAATCAACAAAACCCGCTGCCGGATAAACGGTTCCCGAAGTCCCGATGGCAATAAACAAATCGCAACGGTCTAAGGCATCGTGAATTCTATCCATGCCAAATGGCATTTCACCAAACCACACAATATGTGGACGTAATCGCCGCGCAGGAATACAACAAGTACAGCAATTATCGACACCAAAAGGCTCACGCAATATAAACGTTTGTAAAGATTGCGGGCATCGTCCTTTTGATAGCTCACCATGCATGTGTAACAAGCGGCGTGAACCGGCACGTTCATGCAGATCGTCGACATTTTGGGTGATAACTAGGAGCTCACCATCAAATTCATCTTCAAGTTTTGCCAGCGCAGCATGGGCAGCATTGGGCTCAACATCTCCACCATGCAGTTGCTGCCAGCGAGTATTATAAAAACGCTCGACTAAATCAATGTCACGAGCATAACCCTCTGGAGTGGCAACATCTTCAATATGGTGTTCCTCCCACAAGCCATGTTGATCTCTAAAGGTTTTAATCCCTGACTCAGCTGAAATCCCCGCGCCGGTCAGTACCACAATTTGCCGGTACATGTTAAGTCCCTTATTATTGTTATGACACTATTATTGCTAATGTAACAGTAACACTTTATGGCATCTTATCATGATAAACAGCTAACAATAATTCCACTTAAGTGATGTTTTTATCTGTTAACGCCATCTTATCTTATAGCTTATCTTATCGCTTATAGAGTGCAATAATCCCTTAGTATAAGTAAGTTTATTAAATAGTTTTTAGTGATTTAACGCAAATATTATCAACATTTGTGGCTGTTTTACTAAATAATCTGCATATAAGTTGATTAACCGTGTTAAGAGGTTTATGTTTTTATCTTCAAGACATATAATGGTCAGATTATCCACCGATGAACCGATGGGTTCTGCAATCAAGAGATTAGCAATGACAGATGGAAATCAAGCGCTCAAAAAAGCCGGATTAAAAATAACCCTGCCGCGAGTTAAAATTCTAGAACTGATGCAAGACCCAGGTAACCAACATATCAGTGCTGAAGATTTATATAAAAAACTCCTCGAAATTGGCGAAGAAATTGGCCTAGCTACAGTATACCGAGTCTTAAACCAGTTTGATGATGCCGGTATTTTAAATCGTCATCATTTTGAAAATGGTAAAGCCGTGTTTGAAATGTCGACACAGCAACATCACGACCATTTGGTTTGTTTAACCTGTGATAAAGTGATTGAGTTTTCTGACGATGTCATTGAACGCCGTCAAGATGAAATCGCAATGAGACATAATATTAAGCTGACGCACCATAGTTTGTATCTTTATGGTCACTGCACTAACGACACATGTGATCACGCTGACGAATAGTCGGTTTGTGTTGTAAAAGAACCAGCATTGTTGCTGGTTTTTTATTATCTGAAATTCATGTATTGGTATTACTTCTGCTAAACCAACCACGTTAACCATAAGCTAAAGCTTAATACTGATAACAAAGTCGATAACACTACCGTGCTGCCTAATGTTGCTTGATGTTGCTTAATCTCAGTCGCAATAAGGTAGGCATTGACGCCTAACGGTGAAGCACTTAATAAGACTAACATCATGGTGTTTTGCGCAGGTAACTCAAACACGATAGCCGCCATCACATAAACTAAAGCGGGTAATAATAGTACTTTTAACCCACTCGCTATCAAGGCAAAACGCCAGTTGTCGCCTATCCGATAAAAACTCAGATTAGCGCCTAAAACAAATAATGCGCAGGCCAATGCAGGCTTGGCTAATAATACGAGCCCATCATTAAGTTGTTCGCCTAAATTAAGGCTCAAGCCATTGGCTACAATACCAAGACTAATACTTAGCACAACCGGATTTAATACCATGGAGCGTATAAAATGGCGCCACGAAAAACCTTGCTGCTGAGCACGAGCGGCCAAAGCAAATGTTAACGCAAATAGAAATGCACTGTGGAAAGTAATGATCATAAATATTGACCCAATCATTGCTTTACCTAATGCCGCGGTAATCACCGGCAAACCGACAATCACAGTATTAGAATAACTGCAGCCTAAAGCAAAAACGGCACTGGCATCGCTGCGTTGCAGTGTTTTAGCCGCCAAATATCGATTAATAAGGTAACCAATGGCAAACACTGCCAACACGGGGATATAAAAAGCGAATAAAGAAAATGGATCAATACTTTGTGCTAATGGTGCGGCAAACATATTAATAAATAGAAAAGCGGGTATGCTGACATAAAAAGTAAATTTACTGATCCCTGCAATATGTTCTTTGCTAAAAAAGCCGGCTCGAGTGAGTCCATAACCTAGTGCAACCATAAACATAATCGGAAAAATAATACTGATGATGGGCATCGATAAAAACCTATCTCAAAGGCAATAAAAAAGGCGCCGAGGCGCCTTTTTAAACTGGAGAATAAATTACCAACCAGTACGAGTACGTAAAGCTTTACCAATGTCAGCTAAAGAGCGAACAGTGGTCACGCCTGCAGCTTCAAGAGCAGCAAACTTGTCTTCAGCAGTACCTTTACCGCCAGCGATAATTGCGCCAGCATGGCCCATGCGCTTACCTTCTGGTGCTGTAACACCAGCAATGTAAGATACAACAGGCTTAGTTACGTGTGCTTTGATATAAGCAGCCGCTTCTTCTTCAGCATTACCACCGATTTCACCGATCATAACAATCGCTTCAGTCTGTGGATCGTTTTGGAACATTTCCAATACGTCGATGAAGTTAGTACCAGGAATTGGGTCGCCACCGATACCTACACAAGTAGATTGGCCGAAACCTTCATCAGTCGTTTGCTTAACCGCTTCGTACGTTAATGTACCAGAACGAGAAACAATACCGACTTTTCCAGGTAAGTGAATGTGACCAGGCATAATACCAATCTTACATTCACCAGGAGTGATAACACCTGGGCAGTTTGGACCGATCATGCGAACGCCAGTTTCTTCTAGCTTCACTTTCACTTGTAGCATATCAAGTGTAGGGATGCCTTCAGTGATACAAACGATTAGCTCTAGGCCAGCATCGATTGCTTCAAGGATAGCGTCTTTACAAAATGGTGCTGGTACGTAGATAACAGTTGCAGTTGCACCTGTTGCTGCTACAGCGTCTTTAACAGTGTTAAACACTGGAAGACCTAGGTGAGTTTGACCACCTTTACCAGGAGAAACACCACCAACCATTTGCGTGCCGTAAGCAATCGCCTGTTCAGAGTGGAAAGTACCCTGACCACCAGTGAAACCTTGACAGATTACCTTGGTATCTTTGTTAATTAAAACAGACATTATTTGCCCTCCGCAGCTTTAACAACTTGCTCAGCCGCGTCAGTTAGACTTGTAGCCGCGATGATATCAAGACCAGATTTTGCCAATACTTCACGACCTAATTCGGCGTTAGTACCTTCAAGACGTACAACGACTGGCACTTTAACGCCAACTTCTTTAACCGCACCGATAATACCTTCAGCGATCATATCGCAACGTACGATACCACCGAAGATGTTAACCAATACCGCTTTAACATTGCTGTCAGAAAGAATGATCTTAAAGGCTTCAGCTACACGTTCTTTCGTTGCTCCACCGCCAACGTCTAAGAAGTTAGCAGGCTTGCCGCCGTGTAGGTTTACGATGTCCATTGTGCCCATTGCTAGGCCAGCACCGTTAACCATACAACCTACGTTACCGTCTAAAGCAACATAGTTTAATTCAAATTTAGCAGCGTGCGCTTCACGAGCGTCATCTTGTGATGGATCGTGCATCGCTTTGATTTTTGGCTGACGGAATAATGCGTTGCCATCAATACCAATTTTGCCATCTAAACAGTGAAGATTGCCTTCAGTTGTGATAACAAGTGGGTTGATTTCTAATAACGCAAAATCATGGTCGTTAAACATGTTCGCAAGACCCATAAAGATCTTAGTGAACTGCTTCATTTGAGTTGGGTTTAAACCTAACTTAAAGCCAAGATCACGAGCTTGGAAAGCTTGAGGACCAGTTAACGGATCAATGATAGCTGTGTGGATAAGCTCTGGCGTATGTTCAGCCACAGTTTCAATATCAACACCACCTTCTGTTGATGCCATAAACACAACGCGACGTGTGCTACGGTCAACCACTGCACCTAGGTACAATTCGTTAGCGATGTCAGTACAGCTTTCAACTAGAATTTTAGCAACTGGCTGACCTTTAGCGTCAGTCTGGTACGTTACTAAGTTCTTACCTAACCAGTTTTCAGCGAATGCTCTGATTTCGTCTTTATTGCCGGTCACTTTAACGCCACCCGCTTTACCACGGCCGCCTGCGTGTACTTGACACTTAACAACCCATAAGTTTCCGCCAATGTGGCCAGCCGCTTCTACTGCTTCTTGAGCAGTATCACATGCAAAGCCTTCAGAGACTGGTAAACCATATTCGGCAAATAAAGATTTTGCCTGATACTCATGCAAATTCATGATGATCTATCCATATACTTCTAATCAAATCCAACTGGCTCACCATGAGCCAGCGACGAGGGTTTATCTACTAACTTATAGATCAAGTAGCAGACGAGTTGGATCTTCTAAGAAGTCTTTAATTGCGACTAAGAAGCCAACTGACTCACGACCATCAACAATACGGTGGTCGTAAGAGAGTGCTAGGTACATCATAGGCAGGATTTCAACCTGACCATTGACTGCCATTGGGCGATCTTTAATGGCATGCATGCCTAAGATTGCGCTTTGTGGCAGGTTCAAAATTGGTGTAGACATTAGTGAGCCGAAAACACCACCGTTAGTCACAGTGAAGTTACCGCCAGTCATGTCTGCAACAGAAAGTTTTCCGTCACGGCCTTTAATGGCTAATTCACGTACCGCTTTTTCGATTTCAGCTAAGTTCATGGTATCGGTATCACGCAGAACTGGTGTTACCAATCCGCGAGGTGTTGATACGGCAATGCTGATGTCAAAATAGTTGTGATAAACAATGTCATCACCATCAATAGAGGCATTCACTTCTGGGAAACGTTTTAGCGCTTCTGTCACAGCTTTGATATAGAAAGACATAAAGCCTAAACGAATACCATGGCGTTTTTCGAAAATGTCTTGGTACTGCTTACGAATATCCATGATTGGCTTCATGTTAACTTCGTTAAACGTAGTTAGCATAGCCGTTGAATTTTTCGCTTCTAAAAGACGTTTTGCAATCGTTTTACGAAGACGTGACATTGGAACACGTTTCTCGCTACGACCTTCTAACGGTGCAACCGGTGCCGCTACAGCAGCAGGTTTGCTAGCAGGTGCTGATTTAGCAAATGCTTCAACGTCTTCTTTAGTGATACGCCCACCAACACCAGTGCCTTTAATCTTTGCAGCATCAAGATTATGCTCCGCAATTAAACGACGTACAGATGGGCTTAATGCGTCGCTAGACTCATCACTTGCCGCGTCACTAGCAGGAGCTTGAGCTTCAGCTTTAGTCACTTCTTGACCAGACACAACACCAGCAACAAACTTAGCAATCACTTGCTCGCCTAAAACTGTGTCGCCTTCTTGGAATAACAACTCAGAAATCGAACCGTCTTCTGGTGCTACCACTTCTAACACAACTTTATCAGTCTCGATATCAACTAAGTTTTGATCGCGAGTGACCGCCTCACCAGGTTTTACATGCCAAGTAGCAATTGTTGCATCAGCAACTGATTCTGGTAATACGGGTACCTTAATTTCGATACTCATGGAAAGCTTCCCTTTATATAAATTATCTATTACGACAGTTTTAATGCGCTATTAACTAATGATTCTTGCTGGTGTACATGCAGTGATGGATAACCACATGCTGGTGCAGCTGACGCTTCACGACCGGCATAAGTTAGTTGAGCACCTGCAGGAATGTTAGCCCAGAAGTGATGCTGGCTACAGTACCATGCACCTTGGTTTTGCGGCTCTTCCTGACACCATACAAAATCTTTAACATGTTGATATGTTTCTAATGCTGCACGCATTTCCACATCAGGGAATGGGTATAGCTGCTCAACACGAATAATGGCAACGTTAGTGATGTTTTCTTTACGACGTTTTTCAAGAAGCTCGAAATACACTTTACCACTACAAAATACAACGCGATCAACCTTGCTTGCGTCTAAAGTATCAATCTCGCCAATAATATTTTGGAAAGTGCCTTCAGCAAGTTCTTCTAAACTTGATACCGCTAACGGGTGACGCAATAAAGATTTAGGTGACATCACAACCAATGGACGACGCATAGGACGTACAACTTGGCGACGCAACATGTGGTAAACCTGTGCCGGTGTTGATGGCACACATACCTGCATATTGTGGTTAGCACAAAGTTGTAAGAAACGCTCTAAACGCGCACTTGAATGCTCTGGACCCTGACCTTCATAACCATGAGGCAGTAACATTGTTAGACCGCATAAACGGCCCCACTTTTGCTCACCAGATGATAAGAATTGGTCAATAACCACTTGGGCACAGTTAACAAAGTCGCCAAACTGCGCTTCCCAAATGGTTAATCCACCAGGTTCTGCTGTTGCGTAACCGTATTCAAATGCAAGTACTGATGCTTCAGACAACACTGAGTCTGTAATATCAATTGGCCCTTGTTCGTCAGCCACATTACGCAAAGGTAAATAGGTCGTTCCGTCGTTTTGGTTATGCAAAACCGCATGACGATGGAAGAACGTGCCGCGACCAGAGTCTTGACCGGTAATGCGAACGCGCTTTTTGTCTTCAAGGATAGAAGCATAAGCTAAGGTTTCAGCGAAACCCCAGTCTAATAATTTCTCACCTGAGGCCATTGAAGCACGATCGGCACAAATTTTAGCAACGCGAGACTGTAATGTATGGCTTTGTGGAATATCAACCAACTTGTTGGCTAAATTCTGCAAGCGTTCCATCGACATTGAACCGGCGTAATCTTCATCCCATTCGCGATTTAAATACGGTGTCCAGTCAACAGTATGCAACGTCATAGGACGCCATTCTTTAACCACACAATCACCCGCATCTAACGCATCACGGTAATGGTTAATCAGCCCGGTCACTTCATCAGCAGGAATGCTGTTTTCAGCAATTAATTTGTCAGCGTATATTTTACGTGGTGTTGGGTGTTTTTTGATTTTGGCATACATTAGCGGCTGCGTTGCACTAGGCTCATCCGCTTCGTTATGGCCATGGCGGCGATAACAAACTAAATCAATCACCACATCCCGTTTAAACTCATTACGATAATCTACAGCCAACTGAGAAATAAACGCTACAGCTTCTGGATCATCTGAATTCACATGGAAAATGGGCGCCTGAACCATCTTCGCGATATCGGTACAGTATTCTGTAGAGCGCACGTCAGCATGGTTAGATGTGGTAAAGCCCACCTGGTTGTTGACGACGATACGAATACTACCGCCAACCGTAAAGCCACGTGTTTGAGACATGTTAAATGTCTCTTGCACAATGCCTTGACCGGTAATGGCTGAGTCACCATGAATGGTAATAGGCATCACTTGCAGGCCGTCTTTACAACCACGACGATCTTGACGAGCACGAACAGAACCAATAACCACTGGATTAACGATCTCTAAGTGAGATGGGTTAAAGGCTAACGCTAAATGGACATTGCCACCTGGCGTTTCAAAATCTGATGAGAAACCTTGGTGATATTTAACGTCACCTGAGCCATGAGTATCAGCATGCTTACCGGCAAACTCGTCAAACAATTCAGCAGGACGCTTACCTAGCACGTTAATAAGCAAATTCAAGCGACCGCGGTGAGCCATACCCACTACGATTTCTTTCGTGCCAGCTTCACCTGCGCGATAAATGATTTCACGCATCATCGGAACGAGCGCATCACCACCTTCTAACGAGAAACGTTTAGCACCAGGGAACTTAGCACCAAGATATTTTTCAATACCTTCAGCCGCATTCAAGCCTTCAAGAATACGTTTTTTAACTGCATTATCGTATTTGGCTTTACCTAATGTCGGTTCAAGACGTTGTTGTATCCAACGCTTTTCATCGGTGTCAGTAATATGCATGTATTCAGCACCGATAGAAGCACAATAAGTACTTTTAAGGGCATGAATGATATCAGCAAGTTTCATGGTTTCACCGCCTAAAGCGAATGAACCCGTATTAAACTCACGTTGCATATCTTCAGCATTTAACCCGTGATAAGCAGGATCTAATTCTTGAACAGCTTCACGCTTCCATAACCCTAATGGGTCTAGATTGGCATTTTGATGGCCACGAAAACGGTGAGCGTTAATTAACTGCAGAACTTTAACTTGCTTCGCATCCAGCTCAGGGTCGCTGACGCGAGCAGCGCCTTTAGAGCGACTTTCTAGTGCTAAACTGCGGAAATAGTCACGAACTTTAGAGTGGGCAGTTTCCGGTACTTCGACAGAGGCACCTTCAACGGGAGGAAGATTATCAAAAACAAGCTGCCAATCAGACGAAACTGATTGCGGATCTTCTTGATAGGATTCATACATCTCTTCTACGTAGGACGAGTTCGAACCATTTAAATGTGACGACTCGAGCCAGGCTTTCATGATGCCTTGGTGCATTGTTATTCCTTTCAAACTTGATACACGTGCTAGCCATAAACATAACAGTGAGTAACGAAGTTACTTCACACGTAGACTGACATTATCTTCAATAAGCTAAAAGATAATAGCAGAAGGTCTTACTTATAACGCACAAAAGAGCCATCCCCAAGATTGAAGATGACTCTTATTAGAGCTTAATAATCTACATTATTTTGCTCAACTTCGTGCATTAAACAGCTCGCTTAAGCAGCATTGACTTAATGTGACCAATCGCTTTAGTTGGGTTTAATCCTTTTGGACAAACATCAACACAGTTCATGATGCCATGACAACGGAACACACTGTAAGCATCATCTAGTTCAGATAAACGCTCTTCTGTGGCCGTATCACGACTGTCAATTAAGAAACGATAAGCATGTAATAAACCGCTTGGTCCGATAAACTTATCAGGATTCCACCAGAAAGATGGACAAGCAGTTGAACAACATGCACACATGATACATTCATATAAACCATCTAAATGAGCACGCTCTTCAGGTGATTGTAAATGTTCACGAGCTGGAGCCTGTTCGTCATTAATCAGATAAGGCTTAATTTTTTCGTATTGCTTGTAGAACTGAGTAAGGTCAACAACCAAATCACGAACTACTGGCATGCCTGGTAAAGGACGGATTTCAATTTTCTTCCCTTTAAAGGTCGATAATGGCGTGATACACGCTAATCCGTTTTTACCATTCATGTTTACACCGTCAGAACCACACACACCTTCACGGCATGAGCGACGGAACGCAAGCGTTGAGTCTTGTTCTTTCAGTTTAATTAACGCATCTAACACCATCATGTCAGTGCCATCAGGCACTTCAAGGGTGTAATCCTTCATATAAGGCTTGGTATCTACATCAGGATTATAACGATACAATGCAAATGTTAATTTCATCTTTTGCAACTCCTGCCTAATAGGTACGTTTTACGGGTGGAAACGCTTCACGTAATTTAGGTGTCATGTTGACATCACGTTTGCTCATACCTTGAGTGACTGGGTTATACAAACTATGACATAACCAATTATCATCATCACGATCTAAGTAATCTTCACGAGAATGCGCACCACGGCTTTCAGTACGGAAGTTAGCTGCATAAGCCGTTGCTAGCGCTGTAGCCATTAAATTATCTAACTCTAAACATTCAATACGTTGAGTATTAAATTCTGTCGAATTATCAGATAACTTAGCATTTTCAAGACGCTTTTGAATTGCTTGTAGCTGTTCTAAACCTTCAGCCATGGCATCTCCACTGCGGAAAACAGAGAAATTTAACTGCATACACAATTGAAGGTCTTTACGGATAACCGCAGGCTCTTCACCGTCTTTGTTGCTTTCCCAACGATTAAGACGAGCAAGTGATGCATTAATTTCTACGTCTGAAGCCGGTTTTGGATCAGGTGTCGCATCTAATGCTTTACCTAAATGCTGACCAGCAGCACGACCAAATACCACTAAATCCAGCAGTGAGTTACCACCTAAGCGGTTTGCACCGTGTACAGATACACAAGCAATCTCACCCACAGCAAATAAACCTAATACATCTTGTTCAGTGCCATCATCATTCATACGAATAACTTGACCACTCACTTTAGTCGGTAAACCGCCCATCATATAGTGACAAGTTGGCAACACTGGAATTGGACCATCGGCTGGATCAATATGAGCAAAGGTACGAGACAATTCACATACACCAGGAAGACGAGCTTCAAGGGTTTCTTTACCTAAATGATCAAGCTTTAGTAAACAATGTGGACCTAAAGGACCGTCTAAACCACGGCCTTCACGAATTTCAGTCATCATTGAACGTGCAACCACGTCACGTGATGCTAAATCTTTCGCGTTTGGCGCATAACGTTCCATGAAACGCTCGCCATCTTTGTTTAGAAGATATCCACCTTCACCACGACAACCTTCAGTAACCAAAACACCTGCACCAGCAATACCCGTAGGGTGGAACTGCCACATTTCCATGTCTTGTAACTGAACGCCTGCACGAGCAGCCATACCAACACCGTCGCCAGTGTTAATGTGCGCATTAGTGGTTGAAGCGTAAATACGCCCTGCACCGCCAGTGGCTAAAATAGTTGCTTTGGCTTTGAAATAAACAATCTCGCCCGTTTCAATTTCAATCGCAGTACAACCCACAATAACGCCATCTTCGTTTTTAACGAGATCTAATGCATACCATTCAGAATACACATCTGTTTTATGCTTGACGTTTTGTTGATAAAGGCAATGAAGCAACGCATGACCAGTACGGTCTGCTGCTGCAGCAGTACGAGCTGCTTGCTCACCACCGAAGTTACGCGACTGGCCGCCGAAAGGACGCTGATAAATTGTGCCATTTTCGAAACGAGAAAACGGTAGACCCATTTGCTCAAGTTCGATAATTGCTTCTGGACCGGTTTGACACATAAACTCAATGGCTTCTTGGTCACCGATAAAATCAGAACCTTTAACCGTGTCGTACATGTGTTGTTCCCAATGGTCTTCGTGTGCATTACCTAATGCTACGGTGATACCACCTTGAGCAGAAACGGTATGAGAACGAGTCGGGAACACTTTAGATAAAAGCGCACAGCTCTTACCTTCTTTAGAAATCTGTAATGCCGCACGCATACCCGCGCCGCCGGCACCGATTACGATTACATCAAATTCGCGTACTGGAATACTCACTTAAACACCCCACACTATTACTATGCCTGACGCTAAATAACTAAAAGCAATCAATACAAAGGTAAACTGTAATACACCACGTAACGCTGTATTTTTGACATAATCTGTCAATACTTGCCATACACCAATCCACGCATGGATAAGCAAAGCAACTAACGTTATAAGGGTAAATACTTTCATTGGAAGTGAACTAAATAAGCCATTCCAAATCTCGAATGTTAACGGGGCACTACACGCGATAAAGCCAACTAAGAAGACAGTATAACAAGCGAGAATCACTGCGCTTGCGCGTAATAGAATATAGTCATGAACACCACTGCGTCCAAAACTTGCTGCGTTTGTTACCATACCCAAATCCCCGCTATTACTGATAAAACCGCTGCTAAAGCAAAAGTAGCTTTAGCTGATGCGACACCCGAAGTTAACTCTTCCCAACGACCGGTATCCATCACTAAATGGCGAATGCCACCTAATAAGTGATAACCCAACGCGGTAAGAATTCCCCAGAGGATGAACTTCATCACGAAACCATCGAACAAGGATTGTACGCTAGCGAAACCTTCTGCTGATGTTAAAGTTGAATTTAACAACCAAAGAAGGATACCAATAGCAAATAGCATGATGACACCGGAAATGCGGTGTAGGATTGACGCGATAGCTGTCGCAGGAAAGCTTATCGTCTGCAGGTCTAGATGGACAGGTCTTTGCTTTTTCACGTTCTGCTCACTCAGCTCCATTGAGCATTGTTTTTGTTATGTGTCTATTTTTTTGCTTAATGGACAATGTCGACATTCGGCATAACAGTATTAAACAAAAAACAGACTACTCACACATCTTAATCAGTTGAGAAATCACTATTTAGTTCGTAAATTCATCATTCCTAAACTGTGACGTTGGTCTCCCTTAGGGACGCAGGCAAGTATACTCGTGGGAATTGTCAAATACAAACCTCACATTATGCAAAATAAGTTTTTTTATTGATTTTTTATTCTAATGCAAGCGCAGAGCGGTTTTCAGCTGATATATACCATGGTCTAACAAATTTAAACGCTTATTTAAATTGATCTGTGATCCACATTCACTGTACAGTAATGTCCGCTTAACATGCCGCACTCATAGATAAGAATGACGTAAGGAGAACGGGGTATGGCTGATAATATAGCCAAATTAGAGTTACCAGGAAACGATTCAATCGACCTACCGATTAAAAAAGGTACTGAAGGTTTTGATGTAATCGATATTAGCACACTTGGGAAGAAAGGTTATTTCACCTTCGATCCAGGCTTTTTAGCTACTGCATCTTGTGAGTCAGCAATTACCTATATCGATGGTGATAAAGGTATTTTGTTGCATCGTGGATACCCAATTGAACAGCTAGCAACCGAATCGACCTATTTAGATTTATGCTACCTGCTCCTTTACGGTGAATTACCGTCGAAAGTTGATTACGAACAATTTGTTGCCACAGTGAAAGAACACACTATGGTACATGAGCAAATTGCATTCTTCTTCAGAGGCTTCCGTCGTGACGCACACCCAATGGCTATGCTATGTGGTGTAACCGGTGCATTATCTGCTTTCTATCAAGACTCTCTTGATGTGAACAATCCAAAGCATCGTGAAATTGCAGCTTACCGCCTAGTGTCGAAAATGCCGACAATCGCAGCGATGTGCTACAAGTACTCAATGGGACAACCTTTTGTTTATCCACGTAACGATTTAAGTTATGCGGGTAACTTCCTGTCGATGATGTTTGCTACTCCATGTGAAGAGTACAAAGTTAATCCAGTCGTTGAAAAAGCAATGGAACGTATTTTTGTATTGCATGCTGATCATGAGCAAAATGCCTCTACATCTACAGTCCGCTTAGCTGGTTCTTCTGGTGCGAATCCATTTGCATGTATCGCAGCTGGTATTGCTTCGTTGTGGGGGCCCGCTCATGGTGGTGCTAACGAAGCTTGCTTAGAAATGTTAGAAGAAATCGGCAGTGTTGATCGCATTCCTGAGTTTATCGCGAAAGCGAAAGACAAAAACGATCCATTCCGTCTAATGGGCTTTGGCCACCGTGTTTATAAGAACTTCGACCCTCGCGCTAAAGTGATGCGTGAAACCTGTCATGAAGTCCTTAAAGAACTTAAAGTGGTTGACCCATTATTAGACGTAGCAATGGAACTTGAGCGTATTGCCCTTGAAGATGAATACTTCATCTCTAAGAAGCTATACCCGAACGTTGATTTCTACTCTGGTATCATCATGAAAGCCATTGGTATCCCTAACGATATGTTCACAGTGTTATTTGCACTGTCACGTACTGTTGGTTGGATTTCACATTGGAAAGAAATGTTAGATCAACCAGGCCATAAAATCAGCCGTCCACGTCAGTTATACACTGGCGAGTCTGCGCGTGATTTTGTGAGCGTTGATAAGCGTTAATCACCTGATTAACCAAACTAAAAAAGCGCCGAAAGGCGCTTTTTTGTTATCTAAGTTTGGATGTGACTGATTATTATCGTAGTGAATAAATCAACGTTAAATACCTCTAATGATTGCTAACCTAATTCAGAATAACTCCCCTCTAAATTGCTCTCAGTTAATCTAAAACAACAGTATCACTTGATAAAGAGTAAGCGTCTAGCGAACCACACCTATTTTTTAAAATTCCAGGGTAACAAGCTATCGATATCCGGTGCTGGTTGGCACAGGTCATTAAGGCAAGCCATGATGTAATCAAATGGGATGAGTCCATTAACCTTTGCGGTTTCCACAATACTGTAAAGGGTTGCACTAGCATGTGCACCGTTAGCCGTTTGGCTAAATAACCAATTCTTTCGGCCTATCACAAACGGTTTTACTGCGCGTTCAGCTCTATTGTTATCGATGCTGAGTCGTCCATCATCCACATAGCGGATAAGCTTGTGCCATTGATTAGCCAGGTAATTAGCCGCCTCAATCAGTTTGGCATTGCCCACTAAATTTGGCTGGTTCTGCTCAAGCCATGCTTTTAGCTTGTCCAGTATAGGCACACTGGCTTGTTGTCTTGTCGTGTATTTATCATCCACACTTTTATCTTTGATGCGTGACTCAACGCCGTACAATTTTTGGATAAGGCTCAATACCACATCTGCCTTGCCGGTTTTGTTTTTACCTTGTAGCTTTTTCGCCTCGATAAATTTACGACGAGCATGAGCCCAACAGCCGATTAACGTTGCCTCTGTTTTGGCATAGGCCTGATAACCATCCACGTGCAAGTACCCTTGATATCCATCAAGATAATTGACCACGCACGCGGCCGCGCGACTATTGTGGAAGTCGTAAAGCACGATATTAGGGATAGGATTATTCGGGTCTGGTGAGTCTCGACCCGAGCAATACACCCACATATAGCTGTTCACTTTATCGGATTTCACCACTTTCAATGGTGTTTCATCGGCAAACAACGTGGGCTGCTTTAGCAGTTCGGCTTTAAGCCGCGCAACTAATGGCGCGAAGAGTGTGGCGGATTTGTCTATCCAACTGCTCATGGTCTGGCGACTGAGTTCAATACCGTATTGCTTAAACATCGCTTCCTGGCGATAAAGCGGTAACCCATATTGGTATTTACTGGTGATAAGTTGGCTCAATAAACTCGCCGTCGCAATGCCTTTGTTGATGGGCATGGCAGGCATTGAGGCTTGTTTTATCGGTGTCTGAGTCGAGGATTTATCACAGTGACGGCAAGCGTACTTAGGCCTAATGCGCTCAATCACTTTGATTTGAGCGGGTATAAACTCAAGCTTTTCTGACTTATCTTCACCCATTTTATGCAGCTCACCGCCACAACAATCACAGGTCTTATCGGTGATGTCGTGAATAACCTGCTCACGGGGTAAGTCTTTTGGCAGTGGCTTACGCACCGGCTTTTTACGGGTATAGCTAATGGATTGCTGCTCTGCCTCAACTTCCTCAACAATCTCTTCCACTTCATTGAATAACTCGCCTTGGCCGATAAAGCCTTCAGCACTCTTGCCGAATTGTTTTTGTTGGGCCAGACGCCAGCGCTCTTCCAAGGCTGCGATTTGTGCATCCTTCTGCGCTAACAGTTTTTCAAGTTCAGCAATACGCTGTTTAAGGGCGAGTTCATTTTTCATAACGCCTATTTTAAGGCATAACAAAAGGCTTTCCAGTGCTAACTGAACGTCTTTTGATGATCATCAATCGATCGCCAACTCTTTTGAATAATTAAAGCATGGTCTTACCTGCGACATCCATTTTGCTGTGACCAATCACATCATAACCTGCTAATAACCAGTGTAATTGTTGCTCGGTTAACGTCATGGTGGGTGACATGAGTTTAGGCCATTTGAACTTATGTTTATCTAAACGCTTATACCACAGGGCAAACCCTGTGTTATCCCAGTACAGCAGTTTGAGTTTGTCGCGCCCTTTATTACAAAAGACAAATAGTGCGCCACTGAGCACAGGTAGTTCAAGCTCTGCTTCCACCAACACCGCCAATCCATTAATCGATTTACGAAAATCGACCACATCAGCACATAAATAAACGGTGGGCACATCAACAAACATCTTCATGCCGTTAGCCCTTTAATAATGGCAACGATATCGTTCGTTGCTAAATTGGCTGGAAACATTAACTGGCCTGTGCGGATATCAAACTGCACCACATGTTGATGAGTTTGCGCGCAGACTTCAGTGGTGGTTTGTTTTACCTGAATAAAACGTGATGATGTGGGGTTCGTTGTTTGCACTGGCAAGGTTGAATTAGGCTGATACTCAGCCAGTAAAGCGCGCTGTTTATAGTAAGTGGTAATAGCGACATTATGGTGTTGGCAGAATTCGATATTAGTGCCACTAAACGAGCCGCGTTGTTGAAGTAGCATCTGCCACTGAGTAGTTGTTCTGTATGTTTTCATCACCTGCTCCAAATTTATCATTGAGCAGGTATTTTTAGATAATCAGAACATCGATGCTAGGTGTACTTCGCTAGACGCTTACGATAAAGACAACTCAACATCAAACTGCAATCATCCAGAAAACCTGTTAGATGGGCATTATTATCAGCTGTCAAAGCGGTGTAAATTACATGTAAACTAATGAGGAAGACTGAGCATGTGATGTACCACAGTGATTAAGTAGTAGCGTACCATCTTCAACAACAGGAACAATTGGCTGTTACATGACCTTATCTTCGACAAGCGCATAGTATAGGGTATAACACTTAAGCCATAGTTAAAGCAGGTGCGTTAACCTGTAACACACCCTCATCATCACTCAATCGAACTATAAAAATCAGACGTTTTTAGCTAGGTATGCCTTCATCTACTATTGGCGATGGCACACTTCGTAAGGGAGGATTATGCGTCACTATCGATTTTTGAAAACTCACATTTAAATCAGCCAATGATTCAATTCCAAACTCTTTTAATGCTGACATCAATTGCTCACCCTTAATATTTTTATCACGTAAATCAATCACAAAGCTTTGTAAGTTTTGCAGTTCCGCCAATATTTTACAGACTTCTTTACTGAGTGGTGCCTGCGCTTCTTTTAACGCATGATAAGCTGCTTCTCTTGTGCTATCTGATGTGGAGAAAAGTGTTATTTTTTCATCAAATACCGCGTGTAATTCAGCTTTATATACTGTTATTTTTTCAACAATATCAGAAATCGCAATCTCTTTTTCACGACTAAACTCCTGCTTAACGTCTTCTATGCGTTCAAATACTTTTTCTAATCGTTCTTCATAGTCGTTAAAGTCATTCACCACTCGCCATAAATCAGCTACAGATTGTTGTGGATAATCAGCTTCTTCAATCATGCCAAAAATTTCCATCCGAACCGCATTTACCGCTAACATCGCAGGTTTAATGGCTGCTATCGCAAACACACCTATCACAGCATACAATTGATATTCAGACGTCATGCCAGGCACGTGGCCTGTGACAAAGTAAACAAGACCGGCATTAATAACATGTGCAACGACGGCAATAGTCGCGGCTTTAATCTTGATTTTTTTAACTCTGACCAAATCATTGGTTAAATCAATACTGTCGGGCTTTTGAGGGTGTGTTGCTCGCCTCTCTAACATAGTTTGAGCATTACGGGCTATAAAGTAGGTGCTACCGATTAATAAGCTAATAGTCGAGACATACCAGAGATAAAGCGTCGCTGAAACCCAGACATGAAACTCAAATTCAGGGACGTCATATTGTTGAGCAAACCATTTAATCAACACGACAAGCAGAAATGTCCCCACAATCCAACCTAACCACTCCTTGATTGTTTGAGTGTAAAATTCGCGTCTAATTTCGCCAAATATATCGTGCATAGTATTCCTTTACGTTGTTGATGGTATTTATGATGTTGATTTAGGCTAATTTCGGTATAAAATTAGGCGTAAAATATTATAGTGATAAGTTTATTGAGTTAATACTGGTGCTAGACAAATAATCACTAAGACTATGAAATAACTCCAGTTAAGCAACGAACGCATTAACTGGAGGTGATGTTGAATAAGAATTGAAGGACAACATAAGTCATAAAGGTGGGTAGTTTTTTGCATAATAATAAAGGGTTATTATTCGCTGTTTCTTGATGCTGGTTAGATAATCTAATCGAGACAACAAGTAAGAAGAACCGAAACTTTCTTTTGTCCAATTAGCTAGTATAAAATCACTTTCTTTTTTAGCATAAGCTTCCCAAGAAGCTTGTGAATCATTAAATAGTAATTTTTCATCACCTGTTACGAAATGATTAACTAGACGCTCAGAATGGACTAGACGTTGGTCTAAAAACTGATTAAACGCTTCAAATTCAGCAGTTAATTCAATAGAACTACAACTACATTGTGACAACTTATTTTCATAAATAAGTGCATCAGCTATAAAATCGCTGACATAATCTGGAGCATCAGGATTATCTATAGCGAAACACGGTGAAATAACGAACAGTTGAAAAGTTAAAAAAATAATCTTTGTTAATTTTACCATTCTTTATAGATCCCTTTTGTATAAATATTCCATTCACAATTTCTGCGATTAACTAAGCCCTTATTAACAATCCCTTGAGATTTTTTCCATGCTTTCCAAGCGGACTCTAAATTCGGATAGGATGTCAGTGCTGCAGAGTCATTAATTAACGTTAATACCGAAGATGACTTAAAGTTGAACCGCCGATATTAAAGGTAAAAATAACAAGTGCATCAAATTGTTGTTGAGTTAGTGCTACTTTTACTTGTTGCCTCACATCTCGAACATAAGGGGCTAAATCATGTTCAAATAAAATAGATGCCTCAGATATTGTAATCGAAGAACTGTATCTAGCCCAATCACCTTTAGTAATTAAATGACCATATCCAATGGTTGCTCCTTCAACCCATGCTGTTATATCAAAACCAGTTTGATCATCATAAGGGTTGCCTCTAAAATTTTCTATTGCTTTTAATAAGTTAATACCTTTTACCCTTAATGTAAGCCCGATATTTAAGCCAATGCTACCGGCCAACTTTTCATTCATCTTTCGATGAGTTCGACCATTAGCATCAATTTTACCGTCTGGTCGCACCATGTTGAGCACTTTACTTTGAAATAGCTTTATCGCAGCAACAGTTTTAGCGCTTTCAGGCCTAGAGCCTAAACGGCCATCAACAATTAATGATTTTGTAGGAGGAATGAAATTGAGTAATTTATTTAAAGCCATTTGTACTGTTTTTACATCGTTTAGATTGTTTGCGCCACCCAGCCCGACAGCTTGAGTTATTTTTATCGATGACATCGTATTATCCTTGTCATAGTTGACTTTAATAAGAAATAAAATCTGTAATTCTTTAATTTTCGTGAACTGATTTTTGACAATCTAACGATATAATTCCATTTCTATGAGATATTCCCCAACGGATTAGGTTAGTGAACTCGGGGTAAGAAATGGGAGTAAAATTCTTAGAATCAAATCATTAGGGTTCAAATATTCAAACTTGTCATTTGTTTTGCTAACAAGGCGAATTAATGCGTCAATAGCTGGCCTATTGCAAGTTCATTCAACACCGTTAGCGAGACAAAGGGCTGTTTGAAAACCTTTTGTTATCCCGAGTTCAGGTTACTTACACCATCCTTCGACAGTGTCCATATTTATCAATTTTTCTTTGTTTTCAGCTAACCATAAGTCAATTGCTGTTGAAAGTTTGAATTCTGAGCCAGTACCGGGCCAGTAGTAGTTTCCTGTACTATTTATACACAGTGCGACATAAACAGGTGTCGAATTAAAAACGATATCCTCACCTTGCTCCACAAGCATTTCATAGTTTATTTTTTTGTGAAATTCACCTTTATAGGTATCAAGAACGTCAGCAAAATAAACCTGCTTTTCTAATCCATCATCTTGGACCGTTACTTCTACTTTAGTGACTTTTATTTTAGCAAGATAATGAACATTTTCGATTGCTTGTATAAAACCGTTTAATTCTAATGAAACGACGCTTTGAGCTATTGCGGAATGTATAACACCGACTAACAAGAATAGGATGACTATTATTTTTTTCATTATGCTTCACTTCCTGCAATCGATGACTTTTGAGTATAAATAGGTAAAGAGGCCGATGATGAATCAAAGTTGGAAGGGACAACAAAATCATCCCATACCTCTTTTTTATACTTAGAAACTCTCACACTATTACTTTGATTACCTCCGAGCATAAACAAATACTGACCATCAACGCTTTGCCCTACAACAAACGCTACATGCCCACCACCTTGCCTTGATTTAATGCCTATAGCACCGTAAACAGGTTGAGTTATTGGTTTACCAAAATCAATCCACGATTTCGCTCTAAAAGCATTTTTCACGGGTTCAAAATTATTTTGTTTCATCACCCAAGCAACAAAAGAGCCACACCAGGCATTTTGACCACCACGGTCTGCAAGGTTCATACCGCTGTCAGACCTAATTATGAGGCGAATCGGGCAATATTTTACCAGATGGATATTGAAAATCACTATAAAAGACCATTAATTGCAATGACATAAGTAATTCAGCCATACCTATGTAACTAACTAGAAATCTTCAATAGAGCCCAACTGACTAAAGCTTGAATCATCACAAAGCCAATATTCTTTTGTACCAATTTTTTGTATTGTTACTGATGTTTCTTTAGTAATCATATTAAGTTCTTCGCTGTAGTAGTCACTCACTAAGACTTCACTATCGCCGTACGTGAAAGTCATACTGTGCTCTGTCACTAAAGAGCGGTGGTAGCTCGATTTACTCACATCACTAATTAGCGCTGCACTAGCAAGCTTTGAACTCTCAATATTAAATTGCTCTAATTTAAACGAGTTATCCATTTTACTAATAACAACATCTATCGATTTAGGCTGATCAGCGTGGCATTTAAATATACTTTCTGCCTTATCAAGCTGAGAAGCACTACATGGTGCAACTAAAAAAAAGGGTAAAACCCACAAAGCGTTAGAAAGTTTACTTTTTGTCATATTTTTCAAATGTCTTCTGCAATTTAACATCATACTTATTCTGTTTGTACGGCGAACCATTATACTCATAGTATGTTGTTAAAACTTATTTTTTTCAGTACGTTATCGCTTAATGATTCATTGGACGTAAATGAGTGTTGTAATCATTTATTGTGAATAAAAAACAAACTCATACGGTTACCCAGGGTCACCGCATGAGTGTTTAATTTTTAACCTAACTACTAAATCCAGCCTTTAATACTGCTTCAAGCATCGATGGATTCATCATGCATCGCTTTTGTTTTCCAACAATGCTTATCTTCGTCGGCT
>NZ_JCAYNV010000008.1:0-227988 GCF_059758055.1 Shewanella sp. MF05956
CCATGGTGGCATCAACAGGTTGTGTGTCGGTTGCGGTTGCAGATGGGTTACCGGCGATATCAATCACCTGTGCGGTGACATCAACATCGGTTGCGCCTGCAGTGACAGGGACTTCAACATCAAAGCCGTTGTCGAGCATGTCCTGAGTAACAGGGCCGTTAAACAATTCAGTGCCGTTGCCGTCGGTGACAATCAAGGTGTCGCCTACTTGGGTGCCGGTCGCTAAGGTCACGGTTGCGGTGACGGTGCCGTCAGTACCAATTTCATCGCTGTTGAACACGCCATCACTGCCCATGCCGCTGAATTCTACAGTCGGTGCAGGTGCCATAGTGGCATCAACAGGTTGTGTGTCGGTTGCGGTTGCAGATGGGTTACCGGCGATATCAATCACTTGCGCGGTGACATCAACATCGGTTGCGCCTGCGGTCACAGGGACTTCAACATCAAAGCCGTTGTCGAGCATGTCCTGGGTAACAGGGCCGTTAAACAATTCAGTACCGTTGCCGTCGGTGACAATCAAGGTGTCGCCCACTTGCGTGCTGGTCGCTAAGGTGACGGTTGCGGTGACGGTGCCGTCAGTACCAATCTCATCGCTGTTAAAGATACCATCAGTGCCCATGCCGCTGAATTCTACAGTCGGTGCAGGCGCCATGGTGGCATCAACAGGTTGTGTGTCGGTTGCGGTTGCAGATGGGTTACCGGCGATATCAATCACTTGCGCGGTGACATCAACATCCGTTGCGCCTGCAGTGACAGGGACTTCAACATCAAAGCCGTTATCCAGCATGTCCTGGGTAACAGGGCCGTTAAACAATTCGGTGCCGTTGCCGTCGGTGACAATCAAGGTGTCGCCCACTTGGGTGCCGGTCGCTAAGGTCACGGTTGCGGTCACAGTGCCGTCAGTACCAATTTCATCGCTGTTAAAGATACCATCAGTGCCCATGCCGCTGAATTCTACAAGCGGTGCTGGTGACGTTATGTCAACAATTCCATCATCAGTATCAGTGGCAGAATTACCAGCAGGATCTGTAACTTCAGCAACGACTGTATAGTCGCCTTCAGCTAGCGGATCTCTTACGTCAACCTCGTAGGTTCCATCTGGCTGAACCGTTGTTGTTATCGTTTGTTCGTTACCTTCACTATCCGTAATAATTAACGTAACAGTACTGCCAACAGGTGCGTCAGTCGTACCAGTAATAGTTGGTGTTGTGTCAGTTGTGAGAGCTGGTGCATCAACGGTAATAACTGGTGGCGTGGTATCTAAAATTGCAGAGTCGCTTCCTTCAGGTGATGTATTACCAGTAGAATCAACGATTACAGCAACAACTTCAATTTCTTCACCTTCACCAGGTGCAGGTAAATCGAGATTTACACTCCCAGTATCAATATCTTCTTGTGTTAATACAATTTCAATGCCATTGACAATAAGGGTATCACCGGCTTGAGCACCGGTGTTGTCCAAGCCGATAGTAACGTTTATTTCTGTCGCGCCATTGAGTTCTTCATTACTAATAAAACCATCATCATTAGTATCTGTATTAATAATAACGGTAGGAGCGCCGTCAGCAACTGGCGTGACTTCAATTGTTAATGTCGCGGTAATACCGGTATTTGTGGTGTAAGTGATCACCGGTACGCTGCCGTTCCAGTTTTCATTTGGTGTGAAGGTGTATGAACCGTCAGCGTTTAACACGATCACGCCATTTTCTAGGGTGACTTCGGTGCCAGCATCATAGCTTTGGCCGTTAACTTCGAAGCTCACGACACTTAAATCTGAATCGACATCGCTGTCGTTATCTAACACGTTACCGGTGGCAACGGTATCTTCAACAATGGTATTGCTGTCATTAACTAACACTGATGCATCATCAAGGGGCGTGACTTCAATCGTTAATGTCGCGGTAATACCGGTATTGGTGGTGTAAGTGATCACTGGTACGCTGCCGTTCCAGTTTTCATTTGGTGTGAAGGTGTATGAACCGTCAGCGTTTAACACGATCACGCCATTTTCTAAGGTGACTTCGGTGCCAGCATCATAGCTTTGGCCGTTAACTTCGAAGCTTACGACACTTAAATCTGAATCGACATCGCTGTCGTTATCTAACACGTTACCGGTGGCAACGGTATCTTCAACAATGGTATTGCTGTCATTAACTAATACTGACGCATCATCAAGCGGCGTCACTTCAATGGTTAATGTCGCAGTAATACCAGTGTTGGTGGTGTAAGTGATCACAGGAACAGTGCCGTTCCAGTTTTCATTTGGAGTGAAAGTATAAGAACCATCAGTATTTAACACGATCACGCCATTTTCTAAGGTAACTTCGGTGCCAGCATCATAGCTTTGGCCGTTAACTTCAAAGCTTACGACACTTAAATCTGAATCGACATCGCTGTCGTTATCTAACACGTTACCGGTGGCAACGGTATCTTCAACAATGGTATTGCTGTCATTCACTAATATCGACGCATCATCAAGCGGCGTGACTTCAATGGTTAACGTCGCGGTGATACCAGTATTGGTGGTGTAAGTGATCACTGGTACGCTGCCGTTCCAGTTTTCATTTGGTGTGAAGGTGTATGAACCGTCAGCGTTTAACACGATCACGCCATTTTCTAGGGTAACTTCGGTGCCAGCATCATAGCTTTGGCCGTTAACTTCGAAGCTCACAACACTTAAATCTGAATCGACATCGCTGTCGTTATCTAACACGTTACCGGTGGCAACGGTATCTTCAACAATGGTATTGCTGTCATTTACTAATATCGACGCATCATCAACTGGCGTCACTTCAATGGTTAATGTCGCAGTAATACCAGTGTTGGTGGTGTAAGTGATCACAGGAACAGTGCCGTTCCAGTTTTCATTTGGAGTGAAAGTATAAGAACCATCAGTATTTAACACGATCACGCCATTTTCTAAGGTAACTTCGGTGCCAGCATCATAGCTTTGGCCGTTAACTTCAAAGCTTACGACACTTAAATCTGAATCGACATCGCTGTCGTTATCTAACACGTTACCGGTGGCAACGGTATCTTCAACAATGGTATTGCTGTCATTCACTAATATCGACGCATCATCAAGCGGCGTGACTTCAATGGTTAACGTAGCAGTGATACCAGTATTGGTGGTGTAAGTGATCACTGGTACGCTGCCGTTCCAGTTTTCATTTGGTGTGAAGGTGTATGAACCGTCAGCGTTTAACACGATCACGCCATTTTCTAGGGTAACTTCGGTGCCAGCATCATAGCTTTGGCCGTTAACTTCGAAGCTCACAACACTTAAATCTGAATCGACATCGCTGTCGTTATCTAACACGTTACCGGTGGCAACGGTATCTTCAACAATGGTATTGCTGTCATTAACTAATACGGACGCATCATCAAGCGGCGTGACTTCAATGGTTAATGTCGCGGTAATACCTGTGTTGGTGGTGTAAGTGATCACAGGAACAGTGCCGTTCCAGTTTTCATTTGGCGTGAAAGTATAAGAACCATCAGCATTTAACACGAGCACACCATTTTCGAGGGTGACTTCAGTGCCTGCTGGATAGATTTCGCCGTTAACTTCGAAGCTCACTACGCTCAATGCTGAATCAGCATCAGTGTCATTACTTAATACATTACCTGAAGCAATTTGGTCTTCGCCAACCGTTATTGCATCGTTGACTAAAATTGATGGGGAATCGTTTTCGCCTACACCTTCTTCCTGAATTACAGCTGTTGGGGCAGCCGCTTGTCCAGTTGTATCATAACCATTGTCAGCAAGTGTTTCGCTTCCATCACGTGATACTGCAACATAGCCAAAATCACCCTGGTTGGCAGTTGGGGCGCCAGCAGCGGTTTCAGGTAGTTCTGTTGTTGGATCTTCGCCTGAAGCGATAAGATCTTGTAGCGCTTCAATTTCATCTAAAGCTGTTTGATCTAAAACCTGATCCTCTGCGTTAAGAGCATTGGTAATCGTTTCATCTGTAGGCATATCTTCACTATTGAAAATAGTGCCATCATCAAAAGTAATGACGAAGTTTATGCTTTCGTCACTAGTCACAGTCGCTCCGGTTGGCACAATTTGGCCTAACTGAAGCTCAGTTGTTTGGTTATTGATGGTCATGACTACTTTGCCTTCAGAGGCAGAAAGTATCCCGTTTTGTGATGTTTTAATCGATTCCATTTGAAGCTCCCAACAGCTTTGATATTCAGGTAATTAATACGTAAGTATGCGTGATCTTGGTCAAAGTATTATGAATTTTAAATTAAAAATAATTTAACCGTAATCTAACAATTCTACCATGAATTAGGTATGTGGTCAATTTTTTGACGTCACGGTATGATTGCGTAACTAGTTGATTATTAGTTTATTAAATAGATATTTGTAATGATTAATATTGTAGAGTTTATCAGGGGTTAATGCTTTTACACGGTAAACGTCTTATCGGCACACATGAAATTTTCTGAATAAAAAACCCGCAAGGTAGCGGGTTTGATAACTATCTCGAAGTAAATTCATACTAAAGCATTACATAGAGATTGCTGCTTTACGGTAGCTTTGTGCTGCAGGAGTGTTTTCGCCTAATTGCTCTTGGATTTGTGCTAGTGCTAACCAGGCTTGATGTGACGGTGCAATTCTGCATACGTTTTGCCAATGGATTTTGGCTTGTTTAGCATCACGCTGTTGCATGGCCAGTTTTGCTAAGCACGTTTGATAGTCGGCATCATTCTCATGAGTGCTTTCAAGACGCTCGAGCAACTTACGTATTTCGCTATCATCTGCGCTGACTAAATCTGGCAAGGCGTTAAATAAGAGTGAGGTGGGCTGAGCTTTAAGTTGTTTGCTAAGTAGTTTTAAGGCTTTATCTTGGTGTTTAAATAGATTTAAACCATGAGCATAAGCCACTATCAATTCATCCTGTTTGCGCTCAGATTTACTTAACCAGTGCCAGCATTTTTCCAATTCAGCCTCAGACTCTTGGGCTGCATTGGTTAATAAAATTGCATTGGTTTGTGTCGCTAATCCTAGTTGCTCGCTATCGTTCAGTATTTTACGTTTCGCCACAATAGGGAGCAGTAGTTTAAGTGCTTGCCAGTCTTGTTGTTGTTGATACAAATCGACTGCTAGCCTTAAAACTGGGGCGCTACTTTTGCTGGTTGGGCTGAGCCTATCAACTATAGCTCTGGCCTTAACTAGCTCACCTTGCTTAATAAAATAGCGTGCACGAGAGGTCTCTACCGCCGTTTTGGCAATAGGATTTTTCTCTGCTTGAGTTAAGTAGTGGTCGCGCGCTGTGGTTTTACCTTGATAGTGCGCCGCTCGAGCGGCAGCAAACAAGTTTAATAATGGTATTTCACCTTGCTGGGCACCTTTGGCCATAGCAGTTTCTGCTGCTGGCCAATCTTCTTCTGCGATAGCTAAAGCGCCAATAAGGGTCTGTTTTTTAGCCGTTTTTTGTCGCCATTTAGCGGGTAGGTAACGACTGCTTAAAATAATATTAAGCAGTAATACTAATAACCATTCCACTAATTGCAGTGCAAAATAAAAGAAAATTAACCCCACAACAGCGGCAACTAAACTGGTTTCAATTTGATATTCGCCAATCGCAATATAGACATAACCGCTTTGGCCAATAATGAGCGGACTGACACATAATCCGATTAAGATAAGCAACACATACACTAAGGTTTTAATCATTGTGCAAGTTCCTCCACTGGCATGATTTCACCATAGGTAACTAGCTGTTGAAGTAACGGTGATGCCTGGAACTTGTTCAGGGTGATTTTCTCAACCTTTACTCTTGCAAGCTTATCTAATGCTTCAACTGTTTCCTTGGTTTTTGCATCTGTTAAATCAAAATATTGCTGTAACCATTTGTCAGCTAATGCAATAGATTGCTGATAATTAACGTGGTCAAATCGGTATAAAGACAGTTGTGCTTGAAGTAATTTATTACGGATGTTTTCCACTAAATACCACTGTTGTTCAGGGGATAAAAGTGGCTCTAAATCTGTGGTTCGTTTGCGGATAGTGACAAAGCCGTCCGTTAAATCATGCCAAGTGCGCGCAAGGTTTTGTTGCCAATCGTCTATTGAATCTGTCATTGGCGGAGTCTCTGAGTTTTCTTGGAAGTTCTCATTAACTCGGTTTAACGGCAGTAAGGTTAAGCCATTAATCACAGTGTCTAATTCGAAAATAGTATTGGTAATGTCGGTGGTTTTTAATGATTTTACTTTGTTAATGTCATCGGCAAGGGCTTTACGTAAGACCGTTAACGCTGGGTCTTTCATGGCACTAATACGTTCATCTGCAGACTGTAATAGGGCCATAGCGGTTTGCGGATCGTTTTCTAACCACAATTTTCTGCCGGCCATGCGCACTAGGTATTCAGCTTCAGAGGCCATCCAATGATTAGGGCTTCGCTGGGCGATAATTGCTACTCGCTCTTGTAATAATTTATTTGATTGCTGAAGTTCAGCAAGCTTTGCATAAGCTTTAGTGTCATTAAGTTGTTGTTGCTCTAATGTCGAGAAGCGTTTGTTGCTTGTCATCTCAACTTGCTGTACTTCATACTTTAATGATTGATTTTGTTTAGCTTGTGCAGTAATCGTTTGCCCTAACTGAACTTGACCACTGTCTTGTTTATCGAGTTGCAGATAAATCCAATAACAAGCAGCGATAGCTGCAATGCCAATAATTAAACTCAATAATACGCCAAGCCTTATCCACCAAGAGCTGGCTTTGGTTTTACGGCGTTGATTGTTCATTTGGGTATCGTTATTCTGAGCGTTTTTGTTTTTTTTGTCAGTTGACGATGGATTGGGGGTATTGCCTTTTTTGGCTACAGCCGGCTTTTCAACAGGGCTTGATGTTGGAGAAATGACTTTCTCGTCCTGGTTTGCTGGCGAATTTGGATCTTTTTTATTGTTTTCCATGAACAGTCCTTGAAAGCAAAAATACAACCAATAAAAGCAATATTAATTAATGCATGTCGATGCTACATAACAATATCATAACAAATTTAAGCCCAAGCTCGTAAGTGTTGCTTGAGTATTTGCTCCATTTGCATTGGTAATATGGCTTAATCCCATTGCTTTTGCTTGCATTTCGACACGATTACTAGGGACTATGATATGACATGCGCGTAGCCATGCAAATGATTCTTTTGGTACAAGGTCGACTAAGTTGGATAATATTTCACCGCTAGTGACCACAATGGTATCAATACCAAATGATTTCCATTGCTGGCAAATGTCACGTCCATTAAGCGCGGGTGTGATGCGTTGATATACTTGCCAGTAGTCAACTTGGGCACCGCGTGCGGTTAGTTGCTCGGCCAATTCCTCTCGGCCACCGACGCCACGTACAATAACGAAGGTTTGATTTTCGACATTTTGCAGTTGCGGTAAAGACAATAATCCTTCGCTGTCTTGGCTTGTATCGGGTGAGGTATAGGCATGAATGTTAAACTGCGCAAGGCTGTCTGCGGTCGCTTGACCTACAGCAAAGTAACGGCAGTGATGTGGAAATTGTTGTTGTAGTTTTTGTGCGGCAAAATCGACTGCATTGGTACTAATAAACAGTAAGTTGTCGGTATGTTTTAAGCTTGAGGAGTCGAGTTGCTCGGTGGTTTCGACAACCGCTAAAAGGGGAGTAACAAAGTAAGCAACACCGCTAAGCGAGAGTTGCTCCTCCATTGCTTGATTGCGCCCGATTGGGCGCGTTAGCAAGACTTTCATCGTCTGTTATCTTGATGAGCAAAAATTAGCTGGCATAAACAGCATCTAAAATAGTTTTAGCGCCGCGACTTAATAAGTCATCTGCCAAAGCTTGGCCCAAACTGACCGCATCAGTTTTAAGACCCGACACAGTGCCCGTAATAATTTGGCTGCCATCAGGGTTACCCACTAATCCGCGTAGGGTTAACTTGTCACCTTCAATTTCAGCAAAAGCGCCAATAGGTACCTGGCATCCGCCTTCTAAGCGGGTATTCATCGCGCGCTCGGCAAGCACTCGGTAGCGAGTTTCTAAGTGTTCAAGTGGGGCTAATAGCGCCTTAACACGTGCATCATCAGTACGACATTCAATACCGACTGCACCTTGGCCATTTGCTGGTAATGATTCTTCAGCAGAAATAAAGCTCGCAATACGGTCATTAAGTTTTAAACGAATAAGCCCAGCCGCAGCAAGAATAATGGCATCATAATCGCCACTGTCGAGTTTGGCTAAGCGCGTACCTACATTGCCACGCAAGTCTTTAATAACTAAGTCTGGGCGTGCAGCACGAATTTGACATTGACGACGTAAGCTTGATGTTCCGACTACAGCGCCTTGTGGTAATTCGCTGATTGTTTTGTAGCTATTTGAAACAAATGCATCGCGAGGGTCTTCACGTTCACAAATCACTTGTAAACCCAAACCGTCTGGGAAGTCTACCGGCACGTCTTTCATAGAATGCACCGCAATATCGGCACGGTTTTCTAGCATAGCGACTTCAAGCTCTTTAACAAACAAGCCTTTGCCACCCACTTTAGCCAATGGCGTATCTAAAATAACATCGCCTTTTGTGCTCATAGGTAGCAGCTCAACCCGCAAACCAGGGTGAATACGTTCTAGCTCAGCTTGCACAAATTCTGCTTGCCACATAGCCAGTGGACTTTTACGTGTTGCAATACGAATTACATTTTCAGACATAGTAGTAAATCCAAGTCAGATAGCCTTAGTTAAGCTAATGCTATCATTGCCCACGCTTTGATGTAACAAATCGATGCTAATTGTTTGAAGTCTGTAGCGCTTATTTACCTTGTTTACATGCATTTAATGTGAGACAAACTGACACTTAACGCTACAACGATCACAGTTTTGGTAAAATTGTGATGTTCAATCTACTGTAGTTAGTGATAAATTCGAATTATCAAAATTAAAATTGTTAACTCGCAATGTATACATTTAACGTACAGTTATAAGGAAGTAAGCTTTGACTATCGTCACAGCATGTCATCAACAGGAATTAGCACAGCAATTAAATCGTATTCGAGTGGCTCGAGTGCTCAGTGTGCTGCCTCAAATGCAACAAGCATTATTTCATCTCATTCCATTGATGTTGCAAGTTAATCATCCTGATTTGCCTGGCATACTTAACCCTAAAACACCTTGCGGTATCGATTTTTTCTCATTACCAGATCACGCTATTGAAGCTTGTCATGCAATGTCATTGGACGTTCCTGCTGTTATTGAGGCGCACTCAACTGCTTTTGAAGGTGTTTACGCCATGGGCAGTACGGCTAGTTTTGGCCAAAACCCCAAGAGTGATATTGATGTGTGGCTGGTGCATAAAAGTCATCTTACACATGCTGAACTCGCTCTGCTTAATGATAAAAATAAATTGCTGACAGACTGGTTTGCTGGTTTTGATTTTGAGGTCAATTTTTACCTTGTTCATCCGATGCAATTTCGTGACTCTAGTGCATTTGAAAGTAGCCAATCATTAGGTTTGGAGCACAGTGGCACCAGCCAGCATTGGTTATTGCTAGAAGAGTTTTATCGTTCACATATTTGTTTAGCAGGTAAAACCGTTGCGTGGTGGCCAAGCGCCACCCAACAAATAACCGAGCAATATCCGCATTTACTTTATTTAGGTGATATTAACTCTCTCCCTGCAGCAGAATATTTTGGTGCATCATTATGGCAGTTATATAAAGGCTTAAATAAACCACACAAAGCATTATTAAAGGTTTTGTTATTAGAAACCTACGCGTCGGAATATCCCAACACCACGCTCATTACTCAACAACTTTGGCAGTTGTGCGAGCAGCAAAACTTTAGCTGCGATAACGATGCTTACTTATTGCTCTATTATCGCATTGAACGTTATTTACTGACTCAAGAGGACGACAATCGTTTAGAGATTGTTAGGCGGTGTTTTTACCTTAAATCTGGGGTCATGCTGTCACAGCAACCCATCTCAGAAGAGCGTGATTGGCGCATTAATAAAATGCGTCATTTAGTCAGCCAGTGGGGTTGGAGTCCAGGCCTTATCGCCACGTTAGATAGCAGCCCTTATTGGCATTCAGGGCAATTAAAATGGTTTAACCAGCAATTAAGCGAATTATTATTAACGAGTTATAAAAACCTGTTGCAGTTTGCCTCTAAGCAAGCCTTAAGCGACCGTATGCGGGTTGAAGAACTGGGTTTACTTGCGCGTAAGTTGCACTCATCGTTTAGTGATGATGACCATATTTTACAGCCGCTTAATCGGTTATGGAGCTTATCGACTGCTGAGAAGGTGTTGGTGGTACGTTATTGTGATGCCGCCTCGCGTTTTTACTTATATCGTCAAGCTCAAACCCAAAGTTTAGAGTCGTTAACGGATGCTCGAGCGTCTTTTGTTGGTACCAATGCTAACCAAGTGATCCATGAAGCTGACAATGTTTGTAGCCTTGTAGCTTGGTCTGTTTTGAACGGGCTTGCCACGCTAGATACCCAATGGGCTCAAGTCGGCAGAGGTTCTCACCGTGCTGACAAATTGGCATATTTGAGTCATAAATTAATTCCGATGCTGAATAATGTGCCTATGGTGTCTAAGCGGCATTTATGTGAGCCATGGTTTTATCAAAAAATTATATTCGTGGTGAATGTTGATGATGACCCAACCGTAAAATGGCAGGGACAAGAATTGATGTTCGATTACATCGACTTGAATGTCTTGTCATTTGGGCGTAATAAAATCAACATGCTGTCTTCTGTTGCTGTGGTGTGTTTAAACAGTTGGGGAGAGTGGCAAAGTCACCGTTTTAATGGCGATACTGCATTATTGGAAGCTATCTCGTTTGTGTTTTTAGGCCTAAAACGCTCAGATGATAAAGTCGATTTGTCTGTAATAAGTTGCTCTGCAAAACTAAAGCAGCCAATATTTAACCAGCTTAAAGTCTTGTTGTTACGTTGCTATGGCTTGATGAAAAAGGTGAGCCAAACAAGCACGTTAATGCACCAAATCACCATTGGTGAACACAGATATGGGATGTACTTTAATTCATTGGGCATGATGTATCGTAAAATTGATACTGCAGTAAAAAAAGATCTGGTTGAAAACTTGGTCTTGGCGAGGCCTGAGCTCATCGATGACCCTTACGCCAGCGTACCTTCGATTATTCAACAGTTTGTTGCCACAGGCGCTAAGCAATATTTTTTGCGTGAACGTAATGACATACTCGATGTGTTTATCGTTGATGAGAATAACCAACTAACACAACTGCAATATCCGCATACAAGCATGAAAGAGTTTGTCGGTAAAGAAAGTCACTTATATGTGTTTAACGAGAAAAAACAGCGTTTACCGGTATTTAATATGCCGCAGTTTTTTAAACTGACTCGCATAGAAGGTGTGTTGCAGGTATTACCGTTTGGATTGTCTGATGACGAAATGGGCTCAGCTTTTTAGGTGTGATTAACGTTGCTGATGCTGATGAAAAATATATGGGCTCAGTGTAAGTGCTAAGCCCATTTATTGGATTTTTAAGGCTTAATATCTAACTCAATACCGCTTTGCTTTTTGATGGCATCAATCACAAAGGGCATAAACTCTAGGCCGTTACGAGTGTCTAGCCATTTACCATCAGTGTAATTGAAGTGGAAACCGCCAAACTTTGTCGCAATCCAAATCTCATGAAGCGGCTCTTGTTTGTTGATCACTATCTGTGAGCCATCTTCAAATGCCAGTTGTAACACGTTACCGCTCGCATCAATATCGACATCGGCATCTTGGTCGTCAATTGCTCGTTCGACTGCGTTGTCAATCTCGCCAAACATTTCATCTGCTAATCGATGAAACTCAGTATCTGTCATAGTCATGCATTTCTGTCCTTTGCTTTCTGCGTTATGAATGCGATTATAAGACCATTATTCACTAGATGCACAGATGTTGAGAAAAATGAGACTGCTTTTATTTATTATGCTTGCTAGCCTATTCGTAACCGCATGTGGTCAAAAAGGGGTTTTATACAAAACACCGGAACCTGTGGCCAACAAAGTTGCTTCGCAATCCGTAAGCACCAATGTGCCTGATAAAGCAGAAACGACTGAACAACAACCCTCAATCTCACAACAAGAATAGCTTTTATAAGGACCTGCATTTTGGATTACTTTTCATATCAAAATGATGCTTTATTCGCCGAAGAATGCGATGTAGCACAGCTAGCAAAGAAACATGGCACCCCGTTATATATTTATTCTCGCGCCACGTTAGAGCGCCATTGGCATGCATTTAACAATGCAGTAGCCGATCATCCTCATCTTATTTGCTACGCAGTAAAGGCTAATTCAAATTTAGCAGTATTAAATGTGCTGGCTCGTTTAGGCAGTGGTTTTGATATTGTGTCTGGTGGTGAGCTGTCTCGCGTATTGCAAGCTGGCGGCGATCCTAAAAAAGTGGTGTTTTCTGGTGTGGGTAAAACCGTTGCCGAAATGGAGCAAGCGCTGCAATTGGGCATTTATTGTTTTAACGTTGAGTCTAGCGCGGAGCTTGAACAGCTTAATGCCGTCGCTGAGCGTTTAGGTAAAGTCGCGCCAGTGTCGCTGCGGATTAACCCAGACGTTGATGCTGGCACGCATCCTTACATTTCAACAGGTCTTAAAGAAAACAAATTCGGTATCGCGATGGAAGAAGCCGAAACCGTGTTTGCCCGTGCAGCGTCACTCGCGCACTTGCAGGTAAAAGGGGTCGATTGCCATATTGGTTCTCAGCTAACCGAAATTAAGCCGTTTTTAGATGCGATGGACCGCATGCTGGCGTTAATCGATCGTTTAGCGAGTCAAGGTATTGTAATTGAACACTTCGACGTTGGTGGCGGCTTAGGTGTGACTTATAACAGCGAAACGCCTCCACATCCAGACGCTTATGCTGCGGCTTTGCTTGAACGTTTAGACGGTCGTTCGTTGAAGTTAATTTTTGAGCCTGGACGTGCCATTGCTGCTAACGCAGGTATTTTTGTTACTCAAGTGCTGTATTTGAAAGAAAACAGCGACAAACGTTTTGCAATTGTTGATGGCGCCATGAACGATCTTATTCGCCCATCACTTTACAGTGCTTGGCAAAATATTATTCCCGTACAACAAACAGATGCAGACAAGTTTGCTTATGATATTGTAGGGCCAGTATGTGAAACCGGTGATTTTTTAGGTAAAGACAGGCAGTTAGCGGTAAAAGCGGGTGATTTATTAGCCGTCCGTTCAAGTGGGGCTTATGGCTTTGCGATGTCATCTAATTATAATTCACGCCCACGAGTGGCCGAAATTATGGTTGATGGCGCTAAAGATGTGGTGGTGCGTCAGCGTGAAACCTTAGAGCAACTTTGGCAAGGCGAACACCTACTTCCGTAAATTCACTTGTTGTCGGTATAACGTTTTATAAGGAAACTTTCGTGATCCATTTCACCAAAATGCATGGGCTAGGTAACGATTTTATGGTCGTTGATGGCGTAACACAGAACGTGTTTTTTTCGCCTGAGCAAATTCGACGTCTTGCCGATCGTAATTTTGGGATTGGTTTTGATCAATTGTTATTGGTTGAGCCGCCTTATGATCCGGATCTCGATTTTCATTATCGTATTTTTAATGCCGACGGCAGCGAAGTTGAGCAGTGTGGTAACGGTGCCCGCTGCTTTGCTCGGTTTGTGCGAAACAAAGGCTTGACCCAAAAGAATAAAATTCGCGTGAGCACCAGTTCGGGCAAAATTACCTTACGTATTGAACGAGATGGCCATATCACCGTCAATATGGGCGTGCCCGTCACTGAGCCAAGCCAAATACCCTTTAAAGCCAAAAGAAGTGAAAAAACCTATTTGTTGCAAACGCCAATGCAAACGTACTTATGTGGTGCAATTTCAATGGGTAATCCTCATTGTGTCATTGAAGTGGAAGATGTCGACGCGGTCAATGTTGACGAAATTGGTCGCAGCTTGACCCGCCATGAACGTTTTCCAAAAGGCGTCAATGTGGGCTTTATGCAAATAGTAACGCCTAGCCATATCAAATTACGCGTGTATGAGCGTGGTGCAGCAGAAACGTTAGCCTGCGGAACCGGTGCCTGTGCAGCGGCAGCGATTGGGCAATTACAAGATAAACTCGATAAGCAAGTTAGGGTAGACCTACCGGGCGGCAGTTTAGTGATAAATTGGGAAGGCGAGGGCAAACCATTATGGATGACTGGCCCCGCTGAACACGTATACGATGGGCATATTCAACTATGAGTGACATTACCTCAGAAGCAGTAACTAAAGATGACATCCATGTCGACAGCGTGAGCAGTGCCAACGCGAAAGACATTAATACTCTCGGCCATGATTTAGGTGCAGAAATGCTCAGTAACATACAGGAACTTCCTTTTGATGAAGTGCTAATCCGCGAGTATTTATTAGATAATCCTGACTTTTTTAATCGCTATCCTGAACTGCTTATCGCGATGCGTGTGCCGCATGCAGAGCGCGGCGCGGTGTCGTTGGTTGAGCGCCGTCAAGAATTACTGCGTCAACGCGTGAGCGAGCTAGAAGAAGAAATTACGTCGTTGATGAAAATTGCCACTCACAATGAAAAAATATTCAATTTTAATAATGAGTTATCCTTTAAGTTACTGGCAAGTAAAGACTTAGGCGAGCTGCGACAAGCTTTGTCTGAAGGCTTAAAAGGTGAGTTTGACTTTAGTCATGTCAGGTTGATTACGGTGCATGATATTGATAGCGAATTAGCCAATATTTGGCGTCATCGTTTGCAAAGTGGTTATTATTTTGGCCGCTTAACTCAGTCTGAATCATCGCGCTTATTTGGCCGTGAAGTTGGCTCTGTGGCCTTAACTAAGTTGTCTGATAACAACGGCCAGGTGATTTTTGCCATTGCCAGCAAAGACCCGACTCATTTCCATCCAGACATGGACTCATTGTTATTTAGCCAGCTATGCCATCTGTTAGACCATATATTACCGCAATTATAATTGAGGACTCGCGCCATGAAGCAAACCGACTGGCAGGCGGTATTTAGCCAATATTTGACTTCTGAGCGGCAGTTATCGGCATACACAGTGCGTAATTATTTATTTGAATTACGCCGTGTCGCCACTCAATTGGGCGAAGATGCCGCCTTGATTAGCGTAACTCGAGAGCAGCTGCAATCTGTTATCGCAGGCTTACATCGTAAAGGGCTAAGTCCGCGCTCTTTGTCTTTGTGTTTGTCTGCACTTAAACAGTTTTTCGACTTTTTACTCCACGAAGGTGCGGTAAAGGTTAATCCTGCCCATACGCTTAGCGCTCCTAAGCAAAACAAACCCTTGCCCAAAAATATGGATGTTGATGCGGTGAGTCATTTGTTGTCAATTGATGGCACCGACCCTTTGAGCCTGCGCGACAAAGCCATGATGGAGTTGTTTTATTCAAGCGGTTTACGTTTAGCGGAGCTCGCGAGCCTAGATTGTGCAGACATTAAGTTTGATCAAAGTGAAGTTAAAGTGACGGGTAAAGGCAGCAAGCAGCGCGTTGTGCCCATTGGCCAAGTTGCGCTATTAGCGATACAAACGTGGCTTGGATGCCGTGAACAATTACCTCTTGCAGAGGCTGGTGATGCTTTATTTGTGAGCAGCCAAGGGAAACGTTTATCGCATCGAAGCATTCAAGCGCGTATGGCTAAATGGGGCCAAGAGCAGGCCATGTCAGTAAAAGTTCATCCGCATAAGTTGCGTCATTCGTTTGCAACCCATATGCTTGAATCAAGTCAAGATTTACGCGCAGTACAAGAGTTGTTGGGTCACGCAAACTTGTCGACCACACAAATTTATACCAGTTTAGACTTTCAACACCTTGCTAAAGTGTATGACGGCGCGCATCCAAGAGCGAAAAAAGATAGGGGAAAATAATGACATATCAACAACCAACCGCTTCTATTACTCAGTATCAACGCCTACACCCTTTTAAAGCCATTAGTTTCGATTTAGATGACACCCTTTATAATAATCTTCCTTATGTTGTCCATGCGAGTGAACAATTATTTGAATTGATCAATCGCCGTTATCCGGCTACAACGGCGTGGAACAGCAACCAGTGGCAACAGCTTAAGCACCATTTATTTAACTTAAAACCCGAACTTGCGCACGACACCAGTACCGCGCGTTATGCCATGTTGCATCAGGGTTTATTGCATTTTGGTTACTCTGAAATAGACGCCAGTCAGGGTGCACAAGTGGGCATGGATTGTTTTCATCATCATCGCAGTGACTTTACTATCGCGCCTGAGGTGTTGGCCGTGTTGCAAAAACTCGGGCAACACTATCCGTTAATTGGGATCACCAATGGCAATGTAGATGCCAAGCGCATTGGCTTACATGATGTGATGCAATTTGTACTGCACCCAGGCAACGGCATTAAAATGAAACCGCACAGTGATATGTTTACGTTAGCTTGCAAGCAGCTTGCGATTACACCTGCACAATTGCTGCATATAGGCGATCATCCATCGTCGGATGTTGCAGGGGCTAAAATGGCAGGGTGTCAGAGTGTTTGGCTTAACCCATGTATGCAACAACGGCACAAAAAAGCGCAAACGGTGTTACCGCATGTTGAAATTAATCAATTAGATTTACTGCTTGAATTACTCTAATTTACTGCTTGAATGACTTTAGTTTGCTGATTAAATAACCTTGATTTACGATCATTAGAGCGTCAAAGCGATGTCGTAATGAGTGATTTATTTGTCTAATGCTTTGTGATTATTTGTGATTATTTGTGGTTCGTTGGCTTAAGGTGATTTCTGCTTTGAGACTCATTTGTTCAACTTGCTCACGGCTGGCATGCATATCGGCATCGCCTACGCGGAAATACGTGCCGCTGTAAGGGTCTGTGCCAATATAAATGGGTCTGAGTTTTACATCAACACTCGGCACGTGAATACGGATGAGTTTTTTTGCCAAAATTTCGATTATTTGCACATCGGTTGGCGCTAAAATGTTGTGACTGATTTTTTTAGGGTCATTTAGAATGGTCCAAATTTCACTCAACATTGGCATAGGATTCACTATCCCTTCGATAGTAAATTGCCCTTGTTGTTCTTTCACGCCTAAAATGATCTCCCCGCCCAACGTGTTAGCAAAAGCACTGTAGCTTTCCCACATGCCTTCGGGCAGTTTACCGTTGCCATCACGGCCGCCGGCTAATTTAAATTCTACCTGCGCAGACTCTTGTAAGTTGGCAATATCGTCTAAGGCAAATGTTGGGTAATGGTGAGGCGACATAATGACTCCCTTGTTGCGATACTACGTGTTAATAATATTACTTTAAGAAGTTTCGCTAAAAAAAGGAAGTAAATCCGCAAGGGAGAGCACGGAGTTACTTCTTAAAATATACCGTTGGGGCTCGGTATAAAGCGGATAAAAAATACGATGAGTAGATTTGTTAAGCCACACTAGGCCACAACAGTGACCTCATTGTCTACTTTGATTAATGGCACAAGATTATATAGCCAGTGCTTTTGGGAAAAGCAGCGTATTCTCAACATCAATATGATTTTGTAAATCGGCATCAAACTCTGCCAATGTGCGATAACAGGTTTGCCACGTATGACATGCACCGGCAGGTGGCGTGTAATTATTCGTTAGACTTCTGATGGTATGTAATATCTGGTCGGCATTATCGTGCTCATGCAGCATCATATTAATGGGATTGCTAATGTGACCAAAACAGCCATGAGCAGGTTCGCCTAAGCTGAGTGATTTTATGGCTGGAAATAAAATGCGTTCTTCTTTCATTAAGTGTGGCATTAATTCGGCAATAAGTGCGTTAACAGCTTGTGCCAATGGTTTGATTTCGCTGTGATCATCCCCATGTGCTCTAACCATTTTTTCAGTATATTCGGCTAATAGTGGCGCCGTGTCGCGGATGTACTGATGATGAGTCGCTTCAATATGATCAATTAAATCGATTAGCGATAACTGCTGTAATGCGGGTGACGCGTGTTCAGTTAACATCGTTTTTCCAAAGGTGCACATAAGTTACATGTATATTATGTGCATCTTTAGAGGTTCTCAAATGTTAAAGTCAAAGTTGTTAGCTAACTCACATAAGCACGTTATTAATCGACAGCGCAGGTTTCATTGGCATTGAGTGTGGTTGTTAATACGTGGTTACTCACATTTTGCTTTGCAAGCATACCGCCAACCCGCAGCAAAGTATTTTGCCAACAGAGTAACCCGCGATGATCCATACTCGGTTGCGATAAGGCTTGTGGCGTTAGCCATTGCTTACTGACGAGGTCAAAACGATATTGTTCATCACTGGGTTCACTCGGCTGACCGTTATAACCAATACCTGAATAATTGTACGGGTTATCACTGCCCCCTAAAAAGACGATTTGACCGCCTTTTGGCGTCATAATACCAGTTGCTGCCATTCGGTAATGTGCTGTTGGCGCATGTGATTGGGTTTCGGTTTGCTTCGCAACTGATGAGTAGTGCGGCAATAATTGCCAATCAATGCGTAAGTGATTTTCAGGGCTGATCTCCCCAAATAAACACACTGGTGATGCCTGGTAGCTACGACGTGCATTGATATTAGGCTGCACTTTGACCCCATCACACAGCACTAACTGATTACCGACTATGCCTACCGCTTGGCCAAATACCGCAGGTGCAGGGATTGGGCTGGCTTGTGCCCACATGTTGGTTTGGGTGTCATACACTTGGACTAAATTGACGTTACCGTCGTTGTGCCAGCCGCCAAACAGATAAATATAGCGTTGCTGGTATGTGGCGGCAGTGGTGTCATCTACAGCCACAGGCATGTCAGCAATACGCTGATAGCTGTTGGTACTGATGGAGTATTGATAGTTGTCTACAGTGCTTATTTCATCATGATTTTCTGCAACAGTATAACCGCCAAATACATATGCATGCTCTTTTATACCCACTGCAATAGCCGCTAAGCGACCAGAAAGCGGCGCCACATGCGGCACTGCTTTTATCGATTGCCACTGAGGATTGGTATTATCGATGGCTAATGCCCAGGCGAGATTATGTACATCTTGATAATCTTTATCTTTTCCTAGACCCATAAAGCTCAGTAAATACGTTTGTTTATTAACATGCACCATGGCGACTGCGTTATTACTCACGGCTTGGGGTAAAGGCGTTATTTGAGCAGCGTAGATCGGCGCAGATACCATAACGACTGACCACAGGCTCGCCAAATACAAACGCTTAATAACCGGTTTAGAATGTAGATAATGAGGTTTAGGTAAGAGTGGCATGAAGTCGGTCCTGTGTTGATATGTGACGAGTGCAGTAGGTTATTGAGTGTTAAATTAAGGCATAATGCCTTTGCCCATGCGTATTTCAATTGTCTGTATATATGGCGGTTTTTTATTATCTGGACCATTTTTTTCGACAATAATATACCAATCAAAGCCAAGTTGCTCGGTTAGTGTGGACGCGTGAGTTTGTGCATAAACCAGTAAATCTGCTTTGTGGTTGCTGGTGACGCTGAGCAGGTAGTAATTATCGGTAATTTTGCGTTCAAGGTAACGATAACCTTCTGCTTGTTTATATTGCGGTGCAGCGGTTGTGCTGCCACAACCACTGAGCACTACAAGGATGAGTAGCGAACCAAGTAAGCCGCTAAGTAATTTAACCGCAGTGTACATTTTTACTGCCCTCTGGCTAATTGGTTCAGTGCTTGTTGCTCTTGAACCAGCGTGAGTGGCGCATCGACAATAAGTTGATCTAGCAGTTCATCAAGTGCCGAACCACCGCTTGCAGTTTGATATTGGGCCTGATGATCAAGATTGACTTTATCTTCTACACTGGCTATTTGTTGCCATTGCCCCTGTTGCTCACAAGCTATCGTACTGCTTTGTTGGGCATGATCTTGCACAGCATATTGGCGGCACAATTGACCTTGTAGGTTGTAAAAACTGAGCTGAATGGTCATAACACTGTCGTCATCGAGCATGGTTTCAATACCACTTGGCAGGTGGTTAAGTGGCTCGCTAATGTCGTCAGGTAATAATGAGCTATTTTGAGCGGCAAAGTCAGTTTGGTTTGGTGAGTCGATTTGATAGACGCCATACCCTGCAATAAGGGCTATTACGGCAACGGCAGCAGCATATTGTTGAACGTGTTGTTGCGCTTTACGCCACCAAGGAAACTCGAGTACGTTGTCTGTCACTTGATTGCCTGCCACAGAGTTGTCTATCACAGGATGGGTAGCATCAGGCTCTGCAGCGGCGAGTAATGCTTGAGCCGCTGTCGGAATAGGCTGTTGGTCAATGGCCTGATAATGCTCTTGCACCATAGCATCAACCATTGCCAGTTCGGCAAGTCGCTCTGCAATTGCTTCATTATCGACAAGTGCCATTCTAACCTGTTCCATTTCATGCTCAGGTAATTCGGCATCTAAAAAAGCTGATAAGGTTTCATCGCTTAGGTTCATGCCATGCTCCCGTTGGGTTGTTTAAAAAAGCTCACCATATTGGCCCTTGCTCTGGCGAGGCGGCTCATAATGGTACCGGTTGGAATGGCTAAAATATCTGCCGCTTCGCTGTAACTCATGCCTTGTACCGCAATTAACGATAGCACTTCACGTTGTTCATCCGATAAGCTGTTCATGGCCTGATTAACTTCACCCAGGGTAATGTCGTTAATGATATCGGCTTCGCCGTCGCTGTAGTTTTCAGCTTGTAATTCTGGCTTGGCAGTGGCCAATGTGCGAACTTTTTGGGAACGATAGTCATCAATCCATTGATTGCGGCATATTTTAAAGGCCCATTTTACCAGTGGTACATCTTCTGGCGGGGGCGACTTAAGGATCCGCAGTAGCGTATTTTGCACTAAGTCATCGGCATCGGGCATTGACCCGGTTAATGAGTAGGCAAAGCGTCTTAATGCTGGCAGCAATGTGGTTAATTCTGTCTTCATGTTTTAAGTTAGCCTTAACGTGGTACTTATAGGGATAACGAGTCAATAGATTATTTATTCCAGTGGAGAGGGAATTTTTTATTGTTGTCAGACGTTTTAATGTTACACACTATACGCCAAGCCAGGTAAATCAATGAGAGTAATGAAAAAATATAAACTGACATTATTAGTCTTAGCCTTTGTGCCTTGGGTGGCTACAGCCCAGCTATTACCTATTACTCAGTTACCTGACACCATTGTGGATCACCTTGATCGCAGCGTAAATCGTAATGCTGAGCGCCTACAAGAATTAAAACAACAACGCTTAATTGAGCAGCAATTGCAAAAAACACTCGCGATTAAAGCCCAGCTATTAGACCCGCTACTGCAATTACCTAGCGTGCTACCCATATTAGATACCCGTAAACAGCTAGTGTGGAATGAGGTTGAAGTTGAACTTGGGCAACGCGCGGTTGAGCGTGAATGGTTGTTACTGTTATCAGAAAATCAATGGCAGCAAGTGCTCGAGGTTGTGCCAGCGCTAAGTCAGTACGTACAAACCCGTAAAAGCCTAGACAGTCTCGATTTACAACTGATTAAGCTTAAAGTACCTGAGTCGTTAGACAATAAACACATGTTGCGCCAACAATTACCTGGGTTGCTCGCGCCATATTTAAGCCGTAACTTTATTTACCAGCCACAAACTCAGGCTATTGAAGTGTCAATTGCGGTCCCACAAGCCGCGATAGAAGCAGCAGATAACAACATGCCTGCAGCCATGTGCGAATTACCTATTTCGTTGGGTATGATCGATACTGCTATTAACCCCAAACACAGCGCCTGGCCGAATCTGACTGAGCGTTTTGCCTTAATTCAACAACACTTTTTACCTGCCGATATCGCCACTTCATACAGCCATGGCACAGCCGTAGCAGGTGTTTTGGCTGGTATAAACGATGGGTTGAGCCCATTATTGCCATCACTCACTTTGTACAGTGCAGGCGCTTTTTATGCGCAAAATGAATATCAGCAAGGCGCCACACTCGAGAGTATTCTGCAGGCGTTAAATTGGTTGGTCGCGCAAAATAATCGGGTGGTTAATATGAGCCTAACTGGGCCAGATAACCCAGTATTAAGCGAAGTGGTCACTCGATTAGTCGGGAAGGAGATTATTTTGGTCGCTGCAGCGGGAAACGGTGGTCCAGCGGCTGCGCCTTTGTATCCCGCCGCGTATGATGGGGTTATCGCCGTTACCGCGGTTGATGATTCAAACCGTTTATATCGCTGGGCTAATCAAGGTGAGTACATCGACTTTGCGGCCACAGGGGTTAAGGTATTGACCACTCGCGCCGATGGCAGTGTTGGGCGCGAAAGCGGTACGTCTATGGCAACACCTGTAGTGAGTGCAAAAGTAGCGTGTTTATTGGCTTTGGCGCCAGAATTAACTCTGGCGCAGGTTGTGCAGCAGTTACAACAACAAGCGCAAGATTTAGGTGAGCCAGGAAAAGACAATCAATATGGTTATGGTTTATTAACTCGCCCTTTAAAAGCTGGCTTGTAACATTAATCCTGCTCGGGTTTCATCGTAATCTGCTGTGCTTAAGGTAGATTGAAAATCACCATATTCGATAGAGGTTAGCACAGCCCAATGTTGACCCAAATTCACTTCCCATTTGGCATCATACTGCTGCTGTACATCATCTCGGCGGCTGCCATCATCTTGAGTTTGATAATCTCGTTGGCTCAGTTTAGCGCCAAACTGGATTTTTTGTTGTATTTGCCATAACGAAAACTGATTAGATATGCGGGCATTTAATCCCATCGCGGTGTAACTAAACTCAGTGGCATTGGTCTCTTCATCTTCATAGGTCGCACCCACTGAAATAAAGTGCTGTCCTTGGTTAAAAAACCAAAATGAGTCCAGCGTTGCCGTATAGCTTTTTGCATCTCGTGCTTCAATTTGATCAAACTGCTTGTCTGCATGCATTATGCTTGGACGTAAAAACCAGCTGTCAGATAAGCTGTGCATGGTGTAGATGCTGAATTGATTTAAGCTTAAAAAGTCGCTGCCATCTAAATCAGCCTGGGCATGATAAACATTGGCTCCTATAGTGGTTGAGGTCAATGAGTAGCTCATATCGGCAAACGCTAATTGCAGGCGTGAATCATAATCGCTGGCAGTTTGATAGCTTTTATCATTGATACTGTAACCACTGTCTATGCGTAAGTTGTCACTCACTTGCCAACCTAAGTCGAGTTGAGCATCAAGCACGACTGCGGTGTCTGACTCGCCACTCGCCTGCTCAAGCTCACTAATGTTAACGTTAGACTGATATTCCATTCCCGCTTTGGCTTTACCACTAAATGACCAGGCATCGACATTGTCGTTTGCCCATACGTTTACCCATAATAATGGGCTTGCACTGGTTAGTACGATAGCCGTTGAAAGCGCAGTGTTACGATTGAATAAGGCCATGATGTGAGATCCTAAAGTCAACAGAGAAGATAAGCCGGCAATATTGCCGGCATAAACGAGGTAGGATTAAGCGCTTATAAACCGCTGGTTAATCGAATTGTATTTTGGATTGTATTATTCACTTCAGCACTTACGGTTTGACTCACTGCTTGGGTCACTTGTTCACGTGCATTTTGTTGAACTAACTCACTCGCACTTGCCTGTAATTGCTGCTGAACAGCGGTTAAGGCACTGGCATTGACGGCGGCAGAGGTGGCTTGTGACACTGCTGCAGTCGTTGATGCTGACACGGCGTTGCTGGTGGTCTCAAGCGTATTGGCTGTCATGCTGTTTTGCAGCTGTGCAGCACTGTTAGTGGCTGCTGTAGTTGTTAACTCTGTGGCGCCATTAACTGCGTTATCTAGCGCCAGCTCAGTTGAGTTAGCCGTTGTTAGTGCACTGTTTACTGAGCTGGCGCTCAATTCAGCCGATGTATCAGCCGTTGTGGCAATCGCGCTAGACGCAGATGCTAACGTTTGTGTCGCTGCCATTTCTGCTGTAGCCGAAGTTTTACCGCTAAGCTCAGTAGCAAGTGTCACCGCGCCGTTAGTTAAGCCGCTAAGTTGTGAACTGGCAATTTGAGATACCGAATCGACATTAGCGATTGTGGTGTCAACGGTTGAGTTGATTGATGAATTGACTGCCATTAGCGTTTCCGTCGGTATGGAGAGTGTTAATTCGCCGTTAGCTGATGTTGATGATTCAGCCGTCATTGAGTCAGCGTCATTGGTTTCGCTCGTTTCTGCTGTGTCAGTGTCATTAGCCGCGGTTTGCTCTGCGCCCATATCTGTGGTGCTTTCACTGGCGGTATCTGAGGTTGCGGTATCATTAGATGCTGCAGCTTGATTACTATTTTGAAGATTAGCGCTAGCACTTAATTGTGTTAATTGACCTTGGCTAAATTGCACATCAGCTTGTGCAGACGTTGAGGTTGAAACTGACATTTCAGCACTCATGGCCATTGTTGAAAAACAGGCTAGTGCGATTAAAGTAGGTTTGAATAATGTGTTCATTGTAGTTCCCTCGTTGTTGTCGTGATTGACACAGTGATAACGAGACAACGACAGATTCTATTCCATTTATTTCTAAAAAAATTGAAAATAAATGAAATTAATCACAAAATTTAACCTTAAGTTATTGTAAATTAATTGATTATTAAAAATTTTGATTGTGTAGATAATTAAAAACAAAACGGGCTTATCATTGCTGATAAGCCCGTTTCATTACAATCACTTAGACGTTAAGTCTTAGTTCATGCCGTATTTCTTTAATTTCTTACGTAAAGTACCACGGTTGATACCTAACATATTAGCAGCGCGCGTTTGGTTGCCACGAGTGTGTTGCATAATGATGTCTAGTAAAGGAGCTTCAACTTCGCTCAATACCATTTCATATACTTCAGAAGCTTCCTGACCGTCTAACTGAGAGAAGAAGTTAGTTACGGCACGTTTAACTGCGTCACGTAATAACTGCGGCTTGATAGTGCCGTTTGCTGTTTCGATTTTGCCTACGGTAAGCTGGTGAACTTCTGTGTTAGTTGTCTGATCAAACATTCTATTCTGCTCTTTATTAAATTCTAAACTAATTCATCAAAATAACATTCCACTAGGGAATGTTGCTGGGCAGCGGTTTCAAGCCGATTGAAGTCAGCACGAAATTGGCGCTGTTCCTCATGGTTTAGGTACCACCCGACGTGCTTTCTAGCAAATCGGACACCTTTGTATTCGCCATATAAGTCGTAAAGTTTGTTAAGGTGTTCAAGCATCACTGCGCGTTGCTCGTCCGCCTTAATTGGCGCTAACTTTTTACCTGTTTCCAGATAATGTAGGATTTCTTTAAAAATCCAGGGCCTTCCTTGTGCACCTCTTCCTATCATCAGGGCATCGGCGCCGGTGTAGTCAAGCACAAACTTGGCTTTTTCCGGAGTGTCGATGTCCCCATTGGCGACAACAGGAATTGAGACATTCTGTTTGATTGCTTTAATCGTGTCGTACTCGGCAAAACCTTTGTACATGCATTGTCTTGTGCGGCCATGAACAGCTAACGAAACAATGCCACTTTGCTCGGCAATCTTGGCTATTTCAACACCATTACGATGTTCAGGTTCCCAACCTGTTCGAATCTTTAACGTTACTGGCACATCAACAGCAGATACCACGGCTTGTAAAATCTCTTTTACTAAATCGGGGCTTTGCATGAGTGCTGAGCCAGCAAACTTTTTATTCACTTTCTTGGCGGGGCAGCCCATATTGATGTCAATGATGTGCGCGCCTTGTTCAACGTTGAACCGTGCGGCATTGGCCATTAACTCAGGATCTGCACCTGCTATTTGTACGGAGCGAACACCTTCTTCACCAGAATGCATCATGCGCTGGCGGCTTTTATCGCTGTCCCAAACTTCAGGATTTGATGAAAGCATTTCTGATACCGCTAAGGCTGCGCCGTAGCGTAAACAGAGATTTCGAAAGGCCTGATCGGTGACACCTGCCATTGGTGCCACAATCAGCTGATTAGACAGTTGATACGGGCCAATTTGCATTGCGAACTTCACCTTGCTCTTCAAAGGGGCGCTATAGTAGCCCTTTTTGACGGTCATGAAAAGGTCAATAAATGACCTAAATGCAACTTTTTTGCTTGACTTTTATTGGCTGTCACATCTTTGACTAATAATTGGCATTTTTACATGGTGTTTGAGGGCTGGTGCGAGCTGTAGGTCAACTTTTTTATTGACGCAGGGAGTTTTGAGGGTTGTTAATAAGCTGTAAAAAAATATTCAGTGGGTTATTTTGGTGATAAAACAACCCACTGTTAGCTTAATGTTGAGGCGAGTTAGGTATTATTTACGTATACCGCTGAGTCGACTCCAGTCTTCTTTATGGCAAGCTGGATCCATATCAAACCATTGGCTGTAAAAGTCTGATACATCTTGCGCTTGTTCTTGTAATAAACCCGATAACGCCAGTTTACCACCGGTTTTGACTTTTTCGGCTATCAGCGGTGCGAGCTCTTTTAATGGACCCGCTAAAATGTTGGCGACCAGTACATCGGCTTGCAGGTTTTTAGGTTGATCTTCTGGTAAATATAACGCTAATTGATCGACAACGTCGTTTCGTTCAGCATTTGCGGTTGAGGCATCAATGGCTTGGTAGTCAATATCAACACCGGTCACTTTTTTAGCCCCCAGTTTGATGGCCGCAATAGCTAAAATACCTGAACCACAACCAAAATCGATCACTTCTTTGTTGGTTAAGTCGAGACTGTCTAACCACTCTAAACATAACGCAGTAGTTGGGTGGGTACCCGTACCAAAGGCAAGACCGGGATCAAGAATAACGTTAACGGCTGTTGGATCTGGGATTTCACGCCAGCTTGGGCATATCCACAAGCGTTGGCCAAATTTAATAGGGTGGAAGCTGTCCATCCATTCACGTACCCAGTCTTTTTCTTCAACTTGCTCAATTTTATGTGTAAATCCTTTACCTAAAAATGGCATCGTTTCTAAAAATTCGATAGTCGGTGCTAAATCTGTTTCTGCATCAAACAAAGCGATTAAGATGGTGTCCTGCCATAACGGAGTTTCACCCAATTTAGGCTCAAAAATAGGCTCGTCTTGGCCATCTTCATAAGTAATGGAAACTGAACCGTGATCCATTAATAAGTCACCAAGCATGTCTGCATGGTCGCGATGGGTGTGAATGCGCAATTGGATCCAAGCCATGGAATGTTCCTAATCGATAAAATTAATACAAGTATTGTTGGGCGCCATTATACCCAAACCGCCTACATTTGTGCGTTTTCGTCGACACTTTATCGTGCTTATTTGTAAAACTTGCTCTGTGGGAGTTTCACCGTGTACCTCTGATTTTGAAATTAAGGGCGTTGTTACGCTAATTTATAAGGTGTCTACATTACCGCGCCTAGTATTAAAACCACGCTGAAGCTTTGAAACTTGCATCTTCAAGTTGATTGGGTATATGTGATCGGCTTCTAACAAACCAGTAAATATAGGTGAGCGCAGTCACGGATTGTTTTGTGCTCAGTGCAGTTGTTGCCGAACTCTTGCTATGGTCAATGTCTCTCATTGTGTCAGCACAGGATGTAATAATTTATGGCCGCGAACCCTTTGCCAGCAAAAGCTGTCTTGAGTAGCACTAATGTAAAAGGATTTAGTCATCCTATTTGGGCTGCTAGGGCAGATAGATTACAAAGTGCGACTGGCGTATTGCTAGGGCTTTTTTTAATTATGCATCTGCACTTTGAATCGAGTATTTTATTCGGCAAGGAGGCATTTTATCAGGTCGCACAGTTTCTTGAAGGCGGTATTTTCAGCGAAACTGGCCATGGATTTCCTATCCTGACACAAATATTTTCCGTATTTATGCTGCTGATTGTGATTGTTCATGCAGTATTTGCTTTACGGCGCTTTCCTACACAAATTGGCCAGTGGCGAGCCCTGCGCCAACAGATGCAGTTTCTACCTCATGAAGATACTAAGATTTGGTTTTGGCAAATGGTCAGTGGTTTTTTACTGTTTTTCCTAGTGCCAGTTCACCTTTTTGCCATGATGACGAATCCTGAAATTGGCCCACACTTATCGGCTGAACGCGTCGTGCATCAAAATGTGTGGATGTTATATGTACTGCTATTACCCGCTGTTACCGTCCATGCCATTTTTGGTTTATATCGCGTTTCGATTAAATGGGGATTAACAACCCAACGCTTTGCGTTATTAAAGTTAGCGAAAGTGCTTTTGGCGTATTTAATGGTGCTGGGCGTAGCAAGTTTAGTGGCATATATCATTATTGGTCGCTCATTGAGCTTACCTGTGGTGCCTTTTGTACCTGGTTTGTAATAAGGATATGTTGTGAAAATTATATATACCGATTCCTTAGTGGTTGGGGCAGGACTTGCAGGCCTTAGGGTTGCTATAGCGTCTAAAGAACGTGGTCTCGACACTATTGTATTATCACTTATTCCAGCTAAACGCTCTCACTCAGTGGCGGCTCAAGGTGGTATGCAAGCCAGTTTAGCTAATACCGTTAGCGGTATGGGCGACAATGAAGATGTGCATTTTCAAGACACAGTAAAAGGCTCTGACTGGGGCTGCGACCAACAGGTGGCAAGAATGTTTACGCATTGCGCGCCTAAAGCCGTACGCGAGTTAGCGCATTGGGGCGTACCATGGAGCCGTGTCACCGAAGGTGATCGTGAGGTCATTGTTAACGCACAAAAAGTCACCTTAACCGAGGCAAAAGAGGCTCACGGGTTAATTAATGCCCGTGATTTTGGCGGTACTCAAAAGTGGCGAACGTGCTACACAGCCGATGGCACAGGGCATTCATTATTATATGCCGTCGATAATCGCGCTATTTCTATGGGCATTCCGGTCCATGAACGTATGGAAGCCCTGAAAATTATCCATGATGGTAAGCGTTGTCATGGTGTGATTGCTCGCTGTTTAATTACCGGTGAAATACGTGCATATGTGGCTAAGTCGACAACCATGGCGACAGGGGGATATGGTCGCATTTATGAAGTGTCGACCAATGCCATTATTTGCGAAGGGATTGGCCAAGCATTGGCGCTGGAAACGGGCGTGGCCACATTAGGCAATATGGAAGCGGTACAGTTTCACCCAACAGCTATTGTCCCAGTAGGGATTTTAACCACAGAAGGATGTCGAGGTGATGGGGGAGTATTGCGTGATAAAGACGGCCACCGCTTTATGCCTGACTACGAGCCCGATAAAAAAGAGTTGGCATCACGCGACGTAGTCTCACGACGTATGACTGAACACATGCGCAAAGGCAAAGGCGTGAATAGTCCTTACGGTCCGCATTTATGGCTCGATATTACTTTGTTAGGGCAAAAGCACATTGATACCAATTTGCGTGAAGTCAAAGAGATTTGTCAGCACTTTTTAGGCATTGACCCGGTAACAGATTGGATCCCTGTGAGGCCCACACAGCATTACTCTATGGGCGGGATCCGCACTAAGCATAATGGCGAAAGCCCGCAGTTAGCAGGACTCTTTAGTGTCGGTGAGGCCGCGTGTTGGGATATGCACGGCTTTAATCGCTTAGGCGGTAATTCTTTAGCCGAGGCCGTGGTTGGCGGGATGATCATTGGTCAATATGTTGCTGACTTTTGTGAACAAACTACTTTGAGTATTGATACTCAATTAATTGAAGGTTTTGGCCAACAAATTGAGGCAGAAATAAACCAGTTAATTGACGGTAATGGCACTGAAAAAGCCATTACTTTGAAGCAACAAATGCAAAAGATAATGATGGATTATGTGGGGATCTTCCGCAATGGCACCCAGCTGGAGCAAGCGGTAAAAGAGCTTAGCGAATTATTGCTGCGCTCACGAAATATTGGCTTAACGTGTAAGAAACGTCATGCAAACCCCGAACTAGTTGATGCATTAAGAGTAAAGAGAATGCTCAAAGTTGCCTTAACCGTAGCGAGTGGTGCTAATGCCCGTACAGAAAGCCGTGGCGCGCATTCACGCGAAGATTTTCCTGAGCGAAATGATAAAGACTGGCTTAATAGAACCTTGAGCTCTTGGCCAGATGATGCAGCATTAACGCCGACACTCACTTATGAAGCAATCGATGTCATGAGCATGGAGTTACCACCAGGCTACCGAGGCTACGGTACCAATAACGCCATTGCTCACCCAGATACCCAAAAGCGCCAACAACAAATTGAACAAATACTGGCAGGGCTTACTGAGTCACACGATCGCCATGCAAAACAAGCGGCGTTGATGTCATATGAACTTCCCGAGCAATTTATGCCTGCTAATCAAAGGCTGTTTGATAACGTTGATGTAAAAGGAGATCAAGCCAAATGAGCCAAGCCCGTGAATTGACGTTTTCGATTTTTCGTTACGATCCGCAAGACCCTAACGATAAACCGCAAATGGTCCGTTATGTCATTACCGAAACCCCTGGCATGACAGTCTTTATTGCATTAAATCAATTACGCGATAAGCAAGACCCATCGCTGCAATTTGATTTTGTTTGTCGTGCGGGTATTTGTGGTAGTTGCGCCATGGTCATTAATGGTAAGCCAACGTTGGCTTGTCGCACGCTGACAGCCAATTTCCCTACTGCAGAAATTCGGTTAATGCCATTACCTGGGTTTGAGCTAATTGGCGACTTATCGGTTAATACCGGTAAGTTTATGCGTGAATTAGCAGAACGTTTACAGTTATGGTTACAGCCAAGCGATACCGACATGGACATTCATCGCATTGAAGCGCCTATGGCGCCAGAAGAAGCCGCGAAGCTTTATGAGCTTGAGCGCTGCGTTGAATGCGGTGTGTGTGTGTCGGCGTGTGCAACTAAGCAAATGCGTGATACGTTTGTGGGTGCTGTAGGGTTGATGAAAATAGCCCGTTTTGAGTTAGACAGCCGTGACAGTCGCAGTAGTGAAGATTTTTATCATGTGATTGGTAATCAAGACGGCGTGTTTGGTTGTATGACGTTACTGGGCTGCCAAGATGCTTGCCCTAAAGATTTACCTCATATGCAGCAAATTGCTTACCTTCGCCGAAAAATGACCATCAGCGTGACTAATTTATAATAGAATTAATGGATATTAATCCAGGCTAATATTTTTTATGACCAATAAAATAGCCGTTTACTGAGTTTGTAAATTCAGTAAGCGGCTATTTTCATTTTAGGGCGTTATACAGTATTGTTGGCTTGTAGATTCTAATCTGCAATGATTCGCGACATATAGCGATAAAAAAGGAGTTTAACAATGCAAGCTCAGTTTACTGTTCAAATCGGTTCATTTCATAAAATTAGTAAAATCCCTAACGCCTGGTCAAATGATGATTATTTACATCTTATGGCATTAATGGGCCTTGATGATGGCTTAGAAGGCATGGATTCTGCTGAGTTGCGAGAAATGTGCATGATGTCGCTTAATGACTTGGGCGACGTCGAAGCTGCGAAGATTGTGTTGAGTCATTTGTTTATTGACGACGTTACCGAAGGCAAAATAGACCAACTTGCAAATGACATGGTTGGCGACAGAATGTGGGAAGAGTATTCTGATTGTCTGTTCCATGAACGCTTTTTCAGTGCTTACGCCTTATTGCGTGAAGCCTTTAATGGTGTGTTTGCCCAGCCTACAGGGGTTGAGTTTAGCGTTAACATTACCGCTAAAGATGCCGATGATTTAACCCTGTTCGATGAATCGTTGCATGCCGCAATGGTGCGACTATTATCTGCAGGCTTAAGTCCTGATGCCTTAATGCACCGTTTGTACGAAGATCAAATTAAAGGCACACATTTTCCTGAGTCAGAAGGGATTTTATGGAAACTTGAGCTTGTAGCAAGTGAAGGTTTATCGCGCCAATATAAAATGGTCAGCTCGGCATTTTGGTTTGAGCAATTTGCCAATGTTGAACAGTTTGATGCTAATAGCCATGCCGACACTGTTGATGAAGATGAATAGATTCAATATTAGCGTTCGCTGAATAATAAATTATTGCTTTTAGCTAACGGTGTTTTATACCATTGCACGTTAATAAATGATCTGAGTCGCCACTTATTAATGCGCATTGGTATTACCATAAAAAGCACAAAAAAATGCCGCTAATTTAGCGGCATTTTTTTACGATTGTTTTGCGTACAAGTTAATATTACTTGGTGCGCTTCATCGCAGTAAAGAATTCTTCATTGGTTTTGGTCATAGCCAATTTATCAATTAAGAATTCCATTGCAGAAACTTCATCCATTGGATGGAGGATTTTACGTAAAATCCACATTTTCTGAAGTTCTTCAGTTGTTGTCAGCTTCTCTTCACGACGAGTTCCAGAGCGGTTAAAATCAATCGCTGGGAATACACGCTTTTCAGCAGCTTTACGAGAAAGGTGTAACTCTTGGTTACCAGTACCTTTAAATTCTTCGTAAATCACTTCATCCATTTTCGAGCCAGTATCAACTAACGCGGTAGCGATAATGGTTAAGCTGCCACCGTGTTCAATGTTACGTGCAGCACCAAAGAAACGCTTCGGACGGTGCAGGGCGTTAGCATCAACACCACCGGTTAATACTTTACCCGACGATGGGATTACGGTGTTGTATGCACGTGCCAAACGAGTGATAGAGTCTAGCAAAATCACTACGTCTTTTTTGTGCTCAACTAAGCGTTTAGCTTTTTCGATAACCATCTCAGCAACTTGAACGTGACGGCTTGCTGGTTCATCAAAGGTAGAAGCAATAACTTCACCTTTAACCATGCGCTGCATTTCGGTTACTTCTTCAGGACGCTCATCGATAAGCAATACCATCAACACCACATCTGGGTTGTTGTAAGTAATACTTTGGGCAATGCTTTGCAGTAATAATGTTTTACCCGCTTTAGGCGGAGCAACAATCAAACCACGCTGACCTTTACCGATAGGAGAACACAGATCAAGTATACGAGAGGTAATGTCTTCTGTTGAACCGTTACCGCGTTCCATACGAAGACGTTCTTCGGCATGTAATGGCGTTAAGTTTTCAAACAGGATTTTATTACGAGAGCTTTCTGGCTTATCAAAGTTAACTTCACTGACTTTTAACAGTGCAAAGTATCTTTCGCCTTCTTTAGGCGGTCTGATTTTGCCAAAAATACTGTCTCCAGTACGCATGTTAAAGCGACGAATTTGACTTGGAGAAACATAAATATCGTCAGGACCCGCAAGGTATGAGCCATCTGAACTTCTTAAAAATCCAAATCCGTCTTGGAGGATTTCTAATACACCGCCACCGAAGATGTCTTCTCCGCTTTTAGCGTGAGCTTTCAAAATTGAGAAGATGATATCTTGCTTACGAGTACGAGCCATGTTTTCCAGCTTCATGCTTTCAGCAAGCGAAACTAGATCCGAAATGGGCGTGTCTTTTAATTCTGTTAAATTCATGTATGGGAGTCTTGTATTGCGCGACGAAGCTTACCGCAATCAATCAGTAAGGTTGAAAAGAAATTTTATGATTGATAAACGAGAAGAAGTTAATTGAAAAAAATCTGATGAATAAATTAGCACTTTATAGATGGGGCGTCCAGAAATTTAGGTCTAATTTGATCTAAAAACGGCACAAATTGTTTAAAAGTTGTGCCGTTTAACATTTTTAGCTTACTTGATGCTTAGATTTGAGCGTCAATAAACTCTTTTAATTGTGTCTTAGAAAGCGCGCCAACCTTAGTTGCTACTAATTCTCCGCCTTTAAACATAAGCAATGTAGGAATACCACGTACGCCGTACTTCGCTGGTGAAACGTTATTTTGGTCAACGTTTAATTTAGCCACAACCAACTTGCCAGCATACTCTTCAGCAACGTCGTTTAAGATTGGGGCAATCATTTTACAAGGACCACACCACTCAGCCCAGAAGTCTACTAAAATCGGTGTTTCAGACTTTAGTACGTCGTTTTCAAAGCTGTCATCGCTTAGGTATACAATTTTATCGCTCATGTTGTTCTCCAGATTTGGTTCCATTGCTAGTTTATTAATGGCTTACCATGTATATTGGGTCTGTTAAATAGCTTTTCAAGAGACCGTTTTAATAATGTAGCTATTTCAAACGATCGAATCTTTTTTTGCAACCCCTACAGGTATGCTTGTGCTATGAGCCAAACACATTTATCGACCCAAAAATTCGCCGACTTCCTTTTAAAGCCCGAAGTACTCGCGGCATTAAATGAAAACGGGTTTGAGTTTTGCACGCCAATTCAGGCGTTATCTTTACCGATTTTACTGAAAGCAAAAGACATCGCCGGACAAGCCCAAACCGGTACCGGTAAAACCATGGCGTTTTTAGTTGCCACGTTTAACCATTTGCTTACCGTTGCAGCGCCAGAGGGCCGCAAAGCAACCGAACCACGCGCTATTATCATGGCGCCAACCCGTGAGTTGGCAATACAAATCGCCAAAGATGCTAATTTACTTGCTAAACATACAGGCCTTAAAGTCGGTATTGTTTACGGTGGTGAAAGCTACGAAACACAGCGAGAAGTGCTAGACAAAGGTGTTGATATTTTAATCGGCACCACCGGGCGTATTATTGATTATGTTCGTCAAGGTGTGATCAGTTTAAATCACATTCAAGCGGTTGTGCTTGATGAAGCTGACCGCATGTTCGACTTAGGCTTTATTAAAGACATTCGCTTTTTATTCCGCAGAATGCCTGATGCTCAGTCACGATTAAATATGTTGTTTTCTGCCACTTTGTCAATGAAAGTGCAGGAATTAGCTTATGATCACATGAACGATCCGGAAAAAGTTGAAATCGAACCGTTAGAAAAAACCTCTAAGAATATTAAAGAGGAAATTTTCTACCCGTCGATGGAAGACAAAATGCGCTTACTATTAAGCCTAATTGAAGAAGACTGGCCAGACAAAGCTATCGTGTTTTCGAACACGAAACACAGCTGTGAAAAGCTATGGTCTTATTTAGAAGGTGATGGTCACCGTGTCGGTTTGTTAACTGGCGATGTACCGCAAAAGAAACGAATTCGTATTCTTGAGCAATTTACTACTGGTGATTTAGATATTTTAGTCGCAACAGATGTTGCTGCTCGCGGATTGCATATCTCTGATGTGTCACACGTGTATAACTATGATCTACCTGATGATTGTGAAGATTATGTGCATCGTATTGGCCGTACTGGCCGCGCGGGTAAAACCGGCGTGTCAATCAGTTTTGCGTGTGAAGAATACGCGCTAAACTTACCCGCTATTGAAACTTATATAAACCATTCAATTCCGGTGTCAAACTACGATCAAGATGGATTACTGGATGATATTCCTGCGCCAGTGCGTATCCATCGCAAACATCCTACATCACGTACCCGTGATGGTGGTGCAAGCAAAGGCGCACATCGTAGCGGTGGCGCTAGCCGTCCGCCACGTCCTAGGACTCGCAGACCATAGTCAATGCCATTGTCAAACGTATCTCAACCTTATGCGGCGATAACATTAGGCTCGAACAGTTTTAATATGTTGGTGGCTAATACAGTAGGTAATAAACCTACTGTTATCGCTAAATATAAACGTAAAGTCCGCCTTGCAGAAGGCATAGGCGACGATGGCATATTGTCTGAAGACGTTATTTTGCGTGGTTTAGATTGTTTGTCTATGTTTGCCTCAATGCTTAAACAGCACCATATTGCGACTGAAAATGTTGCGGTATTTGCAACTGCAACATTGCGGGTGATCAGTAACGCCGATGAGTTTCATCGACGCGCATTGCCGATTTTACAGCATGAAATTGAAGTGATTTCAGGCTTGCGAGAAGCTGAATTGATCTATCAAGGCATGGTCGCTACGACACAAGGTGACGGTCGTCGCTTAGTGATTGATATTGGCGGAGCTAGCACAGAGTTTATTATTGGTGATGGCTGTAACGTTCTGTTTAAAACCAGTGTGCCCATGGGGTGCGTGTTGTTTAATCAACGTTTTTTTACTCAGTATCCTTTACAACATATTGATTTTACTCAAGCGATTGAATATGTCGGCACGATGTTAGCCGAATATCGAGAACAACTATTAACCCTTGGTTGGCAGAATGTTCTTGGTGCATCTGGTGCGGTGCAATCTGTGGTGTCGGTGTTACAACATCGACAATGCGCTGAAATTATCACTGTCGATATTTTAAACGGCTTTCGTGATGATATTTTGTCACAACAGGATGCAAGCTTGAGTGGTATTACGGGATTAACTGCTGAGCAGGCACCGACTTTTGCGGCTGGTGTAGCGATTCTTATCGCCTTATTCGAATGCTTATCGATTGAAAGCTTATACCTTGCTGGCGGCGCGTTACGTGAAGGTGTATTACAACTTTTGGCCGATCGCATTGCCAATGCTTAGCAAATAAGCTTTTGTATATACCGCATAAAAATAGGTCGCCTAGGCGACCTATTTTTTTATTTAAATGTTTACATCATTAAGATCATCATTAAACAAATTGAATTGAGATTACTTTAGGATCTCGACAAGATCAGCCTCTAAAGTGGCTTTTGGACGCTCAACAATACGGCCTAATTCATTACCTTGCTGCTTAACAATAAAGGTAGGGATACGGCTAAATGCATACTTAGCGGCTAATCCTTCAGGGTCTTGTTTAGCGCGGTCAACGCCAATGTATTCCACTTGAATATTAGGATTACCAGCGGCTTCAAGTACTCGCATAAAATGCGGCGTTTCACGGTGACAGTCAGGACACCAAGTGCCGATAATAACCACAATTTGGGTGGGTACATCAATCGAGCTAAGTACAGCAACAGCTTGCGCATCAACTTGATAATTAGCAAAGCCATCAGCGTAGCCTGGTAATGTGCTGGTGAGCGTTTGTGGTTCAATTACGCCGGTTAAAATCACTTCTTGTTTCTCCTCGCTGCATGTCGCAATAAAGCCTTGCTGCTCTTCTTCAAATCCGCATCCAGAATTAGCCGATACGGTCATTGGTAACATTTGAACACTGAAAAAGAGTGCGGTAGTGGCCAATAATGTTTTAACGTTATTGTGCATGATAATGTCTCGCTTAAGAAGGGAATACTTAGAAATATGCTTGTGTGTATTCAATCATGCTAATAAGGATCTGTTAAGTCTAAGATGGTTTTGATGCTAAGTAGATCACTAAAAAATAAAGCCAATCATAAGGTGATTGGCTTTATTTTTAATAATTGCAACTAAATTGAACAATTGATACTAATTGTGTTCTTTTAGCCATTGCGCTGCACGTTTAGCAAAGTAAGTTAAAATACCGTCGGCACCTGCACGTTTAAAGCAAAGTAGTGACTCCATTACAATGGCTTTTTCTGCTAACCAACCGTTTTGGATTGCTGCCATGTGCATGGCATATTCACCACTGACTTGATAAGCAAATGTTGGCACAGCAAGTTCTGTTTTGACACGGCGTACAATGTCTAAATAAGGCATGCCAGGCTTTACCATTACCATGTCAGCCCCTTCTTGGATATCTAGAGCGACTTCATGCAATGCTTCATCACTATTGGCAGGGTCCATTTGATAGCTATGTTTATTGCCACCCTTTAAGTTGCCTGCAGAGCCGACTGCATCACGGAAAGGTCCGTAGTAGCTTGAAGAGTATTTAGCTGAATAAGCCATGATTTGGGTGTTCACAAACCCCTTTTCTTCTAATGCTTGGCGGATAGCACCAATACGGCCGTCCATCATATCTGATGGTGCAACAATGTCGGCGCCAGCTTCTGCGTGAGATAAGGCTTGCTTAACTAATATTTCCGTGGTGATGTCGTTAAGGATATAACCGGTATCATCAATAATGCCATCTTGGCCATGGGTGGTGAATGGGTCTAACGCGACGTCAGTCATAATCCCTAGCTGTGGGAAAGCTTGTTTTAGTTCGCGAACGGCACGTTGAACTAAGCCATCTGGATTGTATGACTCTTCGGCTAATAAGCTTTTCTTGTCCACTGGCGTTACGGGAAATAAAGCAATGAGTGGAATCCCTAACTCAACTAATTCAGCGGCTTCTTTTAATAATAAATCAATCGAGTAGCGCTCAACACCTGGCATAGAGGCGACTTTTTCTGAGCGCTGAAACCCTTCTAGTACAAACATCGGGTATATCAGATCATTGACCGTTAGGGTGTTTTCAGACATCAAACGACGACTAAAGTCATGTTTACGCATGCGGCGCATTCTGCGCTGTGGGAAGGCACTAGTAATAATATTCAATTTCGACTCCTGGGTTAAATCTGGTCTGCTTCGAGTGCGTAATAGCACACTTTATTTCTGCCACTGCGTTTAGCTTGATACAGTGCTTTATCTGCTTGTTCAAGTAATAACATTGGATGCTCATCACTGTCGATGATATCTGCACTAACACCAATACTGACGGTTAATGGGATATGTTGACCGTTATGAGTAATGTCTTGTTCACTGATTGCTTGGCGAATTTGCTCGGCAACTAATAGGGCTCCTTCGCTATCAGTGCTAGGTAGAATGATAGCAAACTCTTCACCGCCAAAACGTGATACGAGATCGGTTGGCCGTTTTAAAAATTCAGTCAGTGTGTGGGCTATCATTTTGATTGAGTAGTCACCTGTAAGATGACCATATTGATCGTTAATATTTTTAAATTTATCGATATCAATCATTAATAATGCCATCGGGGTTTGTTGTCTACGGCTAATACGGCCTTCTGCGATTAAGCGGCGATCAAATGCACTACGATTTTTTACACCGGTGAGACTGTCGATGGTGTTTTGCTCAGTCAGTTTTTGATTCACTTCATGCAGTTCACGCAAGGTAACCTCTAATTCTAGAGTGCGTTCTTGAACCATCTGTTCAAGTTTTTCACTGTTCTCCGCTTCCGCCTGCAATGCTTCTTCACGGACTTCTCTGATCCGTTGTGCTTGTTCGAGTGTTTGTTGCTGAATTTTAAACTTAGCTTTGCGTTCATCGCTGTAACGTAATGCGAGTACCGCAGCCATAGTGAAGACCTCAAACATCAGGCCTATCATGGTGGGTATTTGCGGCGCGATATCCAGTTTGATCATACCAACATATAACAGTCCAGTAAGAATGCAGCCTATTAATAAAGCCAGACGGCCTAAAGCATATAAAGTGGCATTACGTTGGCCTACAAAAGCTTGAATGAGTGAGAATGTAACGAGAATGGTGCTCACAGTTAATACAACAAACACCATAATATAAAGTGCCGAGCTGTAATTAATAAAGGGCATTATTACCGCTAAAGAAAACGAGATAACAGCCATGACCCGGCAAATCCGCAGCATCTTTAAGTTGTGATATTTGAGCTGTAATGCTTTTTCAGTAAACATTAATGAGAATCCCAACGTTAGCGGGATGATAATGGTAAATATGTACTGCTGCATAATGGGCCATTGCGGCCATAAATAGCGAAATGACACGCCGTATATACTTGCTGTGAGTATGGTGAGTCCAACAACATAACCGCAGTAGTAGCTATAACTGTATGAGTTAGAGGCTATTGCAATAAACAAACTAAATAAGCTAATGGCGATTAGCAGGCCTATTTGCAGGCCAATATATAAATTTTTGGTTTCTGTTAATTGAGTTAAGTCGTTCGACGACCATAAAACAAGCGGCAAGCTAATGCTGCCAAGGCTGTCAATTTTGATATAAAACTTGTGAGTATCACCGGGCTGTAATTCGATAGGATATAAAAAAATATTACTCAAAAGGGGTCGCTGTTTAAACGGTAATGAGTCACCCATTTGTTGTGCACTAACAAGCTCACCGTTAATAAAGTGGTATATGACCACGCTGTCAAGGAGTGGGTTATCTAGCGCTATTATTCGTGAGAGGTAATCGTCTGGGTTGTATATGCTGAATGTGACCCAATAATTTTCTACGCCAATACGCTGCGGCTGATCCTCTTCAAATTTCTTCCATGTACTTTCAGGTTGCTCTAACAGCTTGGTCAATTGACTGATATTTTTACTTTTATTGATGTAAATCCAATCTTGTAAATCAATTTTAGTAATAGAATCTGAGGTTAGCCGGAGTGGAACAGTTTGTAAGGTATTGGCCCAACTGAGTTGGCTTACAAGGAGCAAGCAGAGCCCTAAAAACAGACTGAAACAGTATGTTAGTTTTGATGGTAAACCCGCAAGGTTAAGAATGTTCATCATTCCTCAATCCTATGCTGAGTAATAGGTAACCCAAAAAAATCACAGCTGTTTTGAAAGCAATATTGCGCCAGTTCAGTTTCAGGTTGCTGGCGGAATTGTGCCATAACTTGAACGATATAGGGTAAATATTGCGGTAAGTTTTTGCTAGATTTGGGCTTAGGCCGCATGCTGCGAGGTAATAAATATGGACTGTCAGTTTCAGCCATAATGCGGTTATTAGGGATAAGCGGCACTAACTGTGCGAGCTCTTGTCCACGGCGCTCATCACATATCCACCCCGTTATACCAATGTATAAATCGGCGGCTAAACAAGCTTCTAGTTCATCTTGAGTGCCTGTAAAACAATGAAGTAAGCCTTTAGGTAAGGCGCTTCTATATTCATTTACAATGGCAATAAAGTCTTGATGAGCATCGCGGCAGTGCATTAATACCGGCATATTAAGCTCGCAGGCCAAAGCTAACTGCGCGGAAAATGCTTGTCTTTGGGCCTGTCTCGGCGAAAAGTCACGGTTATAGTCAAGGCCACATTCGCCAATGGCGACAACTCTTGGGCTCAAGGCCAACTGTTTAAGTTTATTGTGGCTTAGATGATCCCAACTCGAGGCTTGATGGGGGTGCACACCCGCAGTGCTGAACAGTTGCTGTGGGTATTGTTGACTGACGACGCAGGCTTCAGCGCTTTCATCTAAATCGCTACCAATAACAATTAACGGCGAAACATGGTGTTTCGCCGCATCATTAATGATCGAGTCAATGTCGTGTTTTAACCTTTCGCTGAGCAGGTTAACCGCGATGTCGATATATTGAGTCATAGGAAGTGAATAGCCTGGGCTATTTTAGTCGTTTAACTCGGGTCGTGGCATTTCGATCATCACTGCCCATTAAAAATGAGTTTAACGCACCCTTTTCAATAAATAATTTAGCACCCTTTTTAACTTTAAAGCGTTCAGCGCTTGTTTGTTTCCAAATCTGCCCGTTATCAAAGGTAATTATTAACTTGTTAAAAGGTCCTTTATTTACTTCAGAAGCAATAAAATAAAGGCGATCAACTTCATCTTCAATAACTCTTTTATGTAAACCAAAATCTTCTACTCTAAGTTCTTGTTCCACTTTGATTGTTGTAATGGGTGACGCTGGAGTTGTTTTAGTTACAACAGGTGCTTGGACTATTTCTGTTGCTTCAACCGCTGTTGGCGTTATTTGGCGTTGGGTGATTGGTTTTACATTGGCCGCGAGTTGGTCATAACAACTTAAGCGTTCAGCATTATTGGATTTGACAGCACAAACCGACAGTTGATCGACGAGTTGAGTATTGGCTTGTGCATTAACTGACATCAATAAGATACCAGTGGCAATTAAACATAAACGCATTGTTGCTTCCTTATTATTTGTCTAGCAAAAAAATGGCCAATTAAGGCCATTTTTATTTAGCTATCAGCGTGCTCGTTCTCTGGCACGTCATCTTCTTCTTTTTTACTGTAAAAACGTGCAGCAATCAAGCCACCTTCAAACAATAACAGCATTGGTATCGCTAGCATAGTCTGAGAAATAATATCGGGTGGTGTTAACAACATACCAATCACAAACGCACCTACCACAATATAAGGACGTTTTTGACGCAGTTCATCTGGTGTCGTGACGCCAGCCCAACATAATAGAACTACGGCCACTGGAATTTCAAAGGCTAAACCAAAGGCAAAAAATAACTTCAGAATAAAGCTTAAGTAACTGCTGATATCCGTTGCGACTTGCACACCTTCAGGAGCAACACTGGTGAAGAAACCAAATACAACCGGAAACACAATGTAATAAGCAAATGCGATACCCAAATAAAATAGCAAGGTGCTACTCGTCAGTAGTGGAATCACTAAACGCTTTTCATGCTTATATAATCCCGGTGCTACAAATGACCAAATTTGATAAAGCACATAAGGAATCGCAATAAAAAATGCGAGTACTAATGTCAGTTTAAAAGGCGCAAAAAACGGTGCCGCTACGTCTGTTGCAATCATGCTGCCCGTTTCAGGCAGTGAGCGCATTAACGGTAGTGCGATATAGTGATAAATATCATTTGCCCAATACACAATCGTAATGAATACGAGTAACACACTGCCAATGGCTTTGAGCAATTTGTTGCGTAATTCAAGCAAATGGCTGATAAGCGGTTGCTGTTGTGACATGAATTATCCGTTTGATTTAGGAAGTGAACTGTTTTCGGATGTTTTTTCGGCTGCTTTTTCCGTTGTTGTGTTCGATGCCGCTGGTGTTTCGGTGGTCGATGCAACAGGTGAAACATCTTCGACCTTGTAAGGTCTATTGACTGATTCTGCAGCTTGTTTTAACTGTTCTATCGACTCTTTTAATTCAGGCGATAAATTGGCTAAGCCTTTGCTCTCTGCTTTTTTTAAGTCAGAGTGTAGTTGCTCAATTTTTAGTTCTTGTTCGAGTTCATCTTTAACAGAGTTAGCCATACGCTTTAGGGCGCGGATCCAACCTGTCACTGAACGTACCGCAACCGGTAGTCTTTCGGGGCCGAGTACCACAAGCCCCAAAACACCAATCAGCAGCAGCTCCATAAAGCCGATACCGTCAAACATAATAAATTACGCCTGTTTATCTTTAGATTCAGGTTGCTTTTCAGCGGCCTGTTGCGAAGTCGCTGCTGTCTGGTCTGTTTCGAGATCTTTGTCTTCTATCGATTTCTTTTCGTCTTCTGGAGACATGGCATTTTTAAAGCCTTTAACTGCTCCACCTAAATCACCGCCCAATGAGCGTAATTTTTTAGTACCAAATAATAAAATGACAATTAACGCAACGATTAGAAGCTGCCAAATACTGATGCCGCCCATGAAGATTATCCTCTTTAAATAAAAAATGGTTTTTGTAAAACGTTATCTTAGGAGTACACAATACCATCCAATTCTTTAAGTATTATGACTGTCTAATAAATTAGTGCTAGCTAAAATTTACGATTCTTTGGCCTAGATCGCCATCCAACTGCCCAAATCAATACACCGACACCAATGCAGGTGTATGCAGGCCATAGTGTAGCGTTTTGAGATAATAAAATTGTGCCACAGATCAACAATATTGCAGATGTGATCAGCAGGTAATTACTCTTGTGGGATTTTTGTTGATAGCGCAGATACTTATCTAACATCTGTTGCTGGGTGCCGAGTAGTTTTCGTCCCAGTTTTAAGTTGTCGTAAATCAGCTCTGGGAACTCAGGTAATTTGTCTGCCCAAAATGGCGCATTAGACTTTACTTTGTTGAACATGGCTTTAGGGCCAACTTGTTCAGACATCCAATTTTCAAGAAACGGTTTGGCTGTTTGCCATAAGTCGAGTTGCGGGTATAACTGACGACCTAACCCTTCGATGTAAAGAAGGGTTTTTTCCAGTAATACCAGTTGTGGTTGCACTACGATGTCAAAATGGCGTGCGGTGCGAAACAGTTCCAGCAATACATGGCCAAATGAAATCTCGTCTAATGGCTTATTAAACATCGGCTCACACACTACTTTTACGGCCTGTTCAAAGGCAATGATATCGGTGTGTTCAGATACCCAGCCAGACTCAATATACAGCTGTGCGATGCGATGATAGTCACGATTGAAAAAGGCTAAAAAATTCTCCGCAAGATAGCGTTTATCGACTTCCGTTAGCGTGCCCATAATTCCGCAGTCTAAGCCGATATAAAATGGGTCGTCAGGGTGTTCACGGCTGATAAAAATGTTACCAGGGTGCATGTCGGCATGGAAAAAGTTATCGCGAAATACTTGGGTGAAAAACAGCTCTACACCACGTTCTGCCAATAATTTAAAATTAGTGCCTTGAGCTCGCAGCGCTTCGGTGTCGGATACTGGAATACCGTAAATCCGCTCCATGACCATTAAGCGCTCGTAGCTGTGTTCTTCGTAAACAAAAGGCACATAAAGCGCATTCGAATCGATGAAGTTATTACGCAGTTTTATCGCATTAAGGGCTTCAAGTTTAAGGTTGAGCTCGCCTAAAATCGTGGTTTGGTAATCTTCAATCACTTCAGCAGGGCGAAGGCGATTGCCTTCACCGAGTATTGCCTCAAGCAGATTGGCGGTTTGAGTCATCAATTGCAAATCCGCTAAGATTTGCTGCTCCACATTAGGGCGCAGTACCTTGAGTACCACGTCTTTACCGTTAGATTTTAAAATGGCGGTGTGCACTTGCGAGATAGACGCTGATGCTAACGGGGTATCATCAAAATCATCAAAATAGGTGTCGATAGGTGCGCCAAGCTCAGCTTCTATTGCCTCTCGAGCCAAGGCCGAATCAAACGGCGGCACTCTGTCTTGTAGCATGGCGAGTTGATAAGCCCATTCATCGTCGAGTAAATCTCGACGAGTCGATAGCATTTGTCCCAGCTTGATATAAACCGGACCTAACTCTTGCATGGCTAATTTTAAACGTTCGGCAGGGGACTTGGTTTTGTGTTTGTTACGCACCCAAAATAAGCCGTTACGTAAAATGGAAAAATACCAAGGCTTTTTGTGTCGAGGAATGAGGTCATCTAAGCCATAATGCAATATGGTTTTAATGACATGGTAACCACGCCTAATACTTGCAAATGTCATTGAATTATTTGCTCTCTTAATTTGGCTATTTTAGCTTCGATACGTTCAGTTTGGCTCACCAGCTCTTCGAGATTATCACGAAAATGCAGCATCTCAATTTTATGTGGTGCTAGGCGATACTCTTCTGTTGTCAATTGGCTGATATGCGAGCGAGTTTTGTGAATGACTTGCTTCATCTCTTGACCGAATTGCTTTATGCCAGTGACTAACTTATGAGTTGGAGCATCACCAATATAGCGTGACAAAGGTTCAGCAAAATCGAAATGAATATTGTGTAAGTAGTGGCTAAGGGTTTGCAAAAGCTGGATATCACCGTCGAGGCTGAGCTTATCTTGTTTAATCAACTCAGTTAAATTGGCCCCTTCGGTTAATTGGTAAAGAGTTGATGCATCGGCATTAACGGTCACCGCGACATCACCTTCGTAATAACTCATGACCTGAATTTGCTTGGCAAAGATGAGGTAAATAGGCCAGCTTAACTGGCTTAACTGAATACAAATCACCTTGCCATGCAATGATTTCTGCCGGGCATAATCATCTTTAGCGTTTGGCGGTAATCGATTAAAACCGGTTTCGATAGCCGCGCACACTAACAAAGCAAACTGATTGGGTACCATTAGAACTTATAACCTTTGTGCAATGCCACAACACCATCGGTCATGTTGGTGTAGTCAACTTGTTCAAATCCAGCATCAACCATCATTTGCTTTAAGGTTTCTTGATCTGGATGCATGCGAATTGACTCTGCTAGGTATTCATAGCTGTCGGCATCTTTGGTGATTAATGCGCCCATTTTAGGTAACACTTTAAAGCTATACATGTCGTAAACTTTACGCATTAATTCATGCTTAGGCGTTGAAAATTCAAGCACTAACAGTTTGCCACCTGGCTTTAACACTCGGTGCATTGAACGCAAAGCAGCGTCTTTATCGGTGACATTACGCAAACCAAAGGCAATGGTAATAATGTCGAAGTGGTTATCTGGAAACGGCAATGCTTCAGCATTGGCTTGCACATAACTGACGTTATTCACTATGCCTTTATCGCGCAGTTTAGTACGGCCCACTTTAAGCATCGAATCGTTAATATCAGCCAGTACCACCTGGCCGCGATCGCCGACTAGATTCGAAAATTTAGCGGTTAAATCACCAGTACCACCAGCGAGATCTAATACCTTCATTCCTGGGCGCGCTGCTGCCGTTTCAATCGTGTGACGCTTCCAAAAGCGGTGAATACCAAAAGACATCACGTCATTCATAATGTCGTATTTAGCCGCGACAGAGTGAAACACATCCGCGACTAAATCAGCCTTTTTATCCGCTTCGACGGTTTTATATCCAAAATGAGTGTTCTTTGGTTCGCCCTCAGACATCGGTATATTCCTATAATGTGCGATTATTCATTGCGAGTGTAAGTAATAGCGAGTGTAAGTCATTGCGAATGATTGCTGAAACACTGTAGTGCTAGAGTGTGACAACAATCAATTAGTTGTCATGCATACACGTTCAGTGGTTCACATCATCTTAACACGCCGCAATGCTCTCGCGTCGATTAACCCTGATTAACGTCGCTATCAAAGGCTAAAAAATTGCCCTGCATTAGAGCATAAAATTAGCCTTTAATGAATAGCTTCAGGGGATTCTAATTCAAGCGCGCTAGTCGCCCTTGAATATAAGCGTAAATTAACTCACTAAGGCCTTGGCCAACATCTCGATAACCCGCGATTTGCCCCGAGTGATGGCATGCTGGTGCAGCTTCAGCAAAATGCACATAACTGCATGGGCAATGTTTGGCGATATAGTGGACATAATGGCAGGCATCGAGTAGCGGAATGCCGGCAAATGTGGCGGCGCTGCTAGGCATATTGGCAATCGCGTCAACATCGAGTTCTAATGCTACCGGCAATTGGGTTTGATTTAACCCTTTGGCAATGTGTTTTAACGCTGTTTCAAGTGGCAGCTCTCGGCGCACCCAAATTTGTTGAAAACTATGCCATGTGGCACCAAAAAGACTTAATTGTTCAAGGGTTGCTTCGGTGTTTTTCAGTTCATGTAACCCTAAAATATGATAGTGGTCTAGCGCGCCACTTGCGGCAGCATAACTAAAGCCGTTACCGCTATGGCGTCCTTCTCGCGGTCTGAAATCACTGTGGGGGTCTAGATTTACCGCAGCAACCGGTAAGCCTTTATAGGCTTTGGTGGCCATTAATAAACCATATGCATTGTTGTGACCGCCGCCAATCACTATGGGTTCTAATCCGGCTTGCAATATATGGGTTGTTGCTTCGATGACTAATTGGTCTAGCTCTGCCGTTGCTTGGCGAAGCTCATCAATACTCGCTGTTGATTCTGGTGAAGAGACGAGGCTAATCTGCCCGAGGATGACGCATTCATTTCCGTCTAAAAACCGATTAGATTGCAGATTAACAAATTGGCTGACACTCGCATTAAAAGCATCGTTTGCGCCACCTCGGCCTAGATTAGCCCGAGGACCAACATCTTCGGCTATTGCAAGAATGGCAAAGCGGGCGCCGTGCGACGCAGCATATTGTGCATTTTGCTCAAGCGATAGATCCGCGTTAGCCAGTAAAACTTGTTGACCTAATTTAGTCTCATTGGCTCTGGTATTGAGCAATTCCTGACAATGTTGTTCAGTAAATGCAGTAAACATAATGTGCCTCACTGTAAAATAGTCCTGAAATCGGCATAAAAAAACCAGCATAGCTGGTTTTTAAAGTAGTTGTCGGCCAGCTAAAACAAAGTGTTTAGCAACGACTTGATAGTCGTTAGGTATTATTCAATATCTAATGGTTCTGGAGATAAAATCACGCCAGTATTATCAGCATAGATATGGTCACCAGGTAAGAACGTCACTCCGCCAAAGTTAACCGGAATTTCAACTTCACCTACACCGTTACCTTCTGCGCCAACAGGAATAGAGGCAATGGCTTGAATACCAATATCAAGTTCTTCAAGTGCGTCAACATCGCGCACAGAACCATAAATAATAATGCCTTCCCAGTTGTTTGCTACAGCAAGCTCAGCAATTCTACCGTCTAGCAGTGCACGTCTTAATGATCCGCCGCCGTCAACTAACAGTACTTTGCCTTCGCCATCTTCTTCTAAAGCGTCAGCAATCAGGCCGTTATCTTCAAAACACTTAATGGTACTGATTGAGCCACCGAAAGAGCTGCAACCACCGTAGTTACTGAACATTGGTTCTACGACATCAACTACATCAATATACATGTCGCAAAGTTCTGAGGTGTTGTATTCCATATTTAACTCCTGTTAGGCAGCAAGGGGAATTGCTGGGTCAAGCAAAGATAAATGAATTATATGAGCTTTTTACGAAAATAAAAGCCTTATCAATCACGTGATTGTTGTAAATCAACATTTTGTGTAAATGCTTGAAATGAGCTGATTAACCTAAATACAGAACAAGGATCAATTTTGGAAGTAATTTTCTTTCAATTTGAACCAATTAGTCGATATATGTTGATTTAGGTCATCCTAATACGTTTTTTAATTACATTTCTGCTCAACATTTTGTTAGCATATTACGTAGATTATTAATGTTAGTTTAAATTTTTTGCTAGCTTTAGGGGCACGGATCCCCCGTTACGCTTACGGAAGGCAGAGAGCCTGAAATTGAGGTTCTTATGGAAAATATCGATTTGATTGAAGTCTTAGGGTATGCAGCATCAGTGATGGTTGCGATTTCTTTGATGATGAAAGACATCGTCTTTTTAAGATGTTTAAATTTTCTTGGTTGTTCTTTCTTTGTTGCTTACGGGTATTCAATCGAAGCGTGGCCAGTGGCGGGCATGAATGCCTTCGTTGCCTGTATTAACATTTATCACTTAGCTAAAATTTACCGTAATAAGCAGTTGCAAACTCAAACTGCCTAGATTGCTGTTTAGCGAAGTGAGTCGCACTCACTTAAGTCGCACTAACTAAGTCAGACTAAGTCGATAATAAAACCTCTCAAGCTTCTGTTTGAGAGGTTTTTTGTTTTAATCACCTCATTCAAAGCCATTGTTAATATGGATCACGGTTTACCGTTCACTATTCCACTGTCATAAATCACTGTCATAAAACTTTAGGCTAACTGTCACCTCGCATTCATTGCGGCTCTTTATTATTTGACTTATTAACAAATAAATAACCTTGCTCGGGTTGAAGATGTCCCAGCGTTTGGCATGGAGTCAAGCATGAAGATAAGTATCAGTGAGTTAGATAAATATTGGTTTTATTGGATAGTGCAATTTAGTCGAGACAATCAATTAAGCCAGGCGGCTAAGCGGGTGTCGGCAACTGGCGATGGTCAGTACTATGTTTACTGTTCTGTCGCATTATTATTTTTTCATCCTCATGGTCAACCATTTTTCAATTTAGTGCTCGGCAGTTTTATTGTCGAATTTCCGCTGTATTTATTGCTAAAAAATAGCATTCGACGTCATCGTCCCTGTCATGCATTGGCCAATTTTAACTCATGTTTTGAACCGTCAGACAAATTCAGCTTACCGTCTGGGCACACAGCGGGAGCATTTCTGTTCGCGAGTGTGGTGAATGTGATTTTTCCATCGCTAGCTCCTATTGCCTTTGCTTGGGCGTGTTTTGTGGGGGCATCACGAATTGGCCTTGGCGTGCATTATCCCTTAGATATTATTGCTGGTGCAGGGTTAGGAATGGGCTCGGTGATGCTGGTTGAGCAATTAATGTTGTAACTGAATATGGATATTAAGTGCTGTTTTACAGTACCTATTCACTCAACCACAGAGGATATTAAGGCGATATGAAAATTTTGTACGGGGTTCAAGGCACGGGGAATGGTCATATTAGTCGTGCGCGAGTGATGGCTAAAGCCCTTAGCCAACATAATATTGATGTCGATTTTTTATTTTCAGGTCGCCCGTCTGAGCAGTACTTTGATATGCAATGTTTTGGCGATTACCAAACACGTAACGGCATGACATTCATGACTGAAAATGGTCGGGTTAATGTGTCTAAAACCGCCAAGCAAAATCTAGTGACTAATATTTTTTCTGAAATTAAGCAATTAGAGTTAACGGGTTATGACCTGGTATTAAATGACTTTGAACCTGTTACTGCTTGGGCTGCACGTCAGCAAAATGTGCCGTCGATTGCCATTAGTCATCAAGCTGCATTGCAGTACGATGTACCGAAGCAAGGCACAAATTGGTTTAATGAACTGCTCCTAAACCGTTTTGCGCCAGTGGATATTTCACTTGGCTGTCATTGGCATCATTTTGGCTTTCCTATATTACCGCCTTTTGTTGAGGTGTCTGCGAGTTGTGGCGATCATAGCCACCAAATATTAGTGTATTTACCGTTTGAGGATCCCGACCTGATTGCCGAGTTTTTAGCACCGTTTGACCAGTATCAATTTTTTGTTTATCACAGCACTAAACCGCTAAAAGGTATTGGGGCGCATATTCATTGGCATGGTTTTAACCGTGAAGGCTTTAAACAGCATATGTCGCAATGTGGTAGTGTGATAGGTAATGCAGGCTTTGAACTCGCCAGTGAGGCGATGACGTTAGGCAAAAAGCTGCTGGTTAAACCATTGATGGGCCAATTTGAGCAACTCGCTAATGTCGCAGCATTGCAATTATTGGCCGCTGCCGAGAGTATGGACAGTTTAGATTCTGTAATATTAAAGCGCTGGCTTAAATCGTCGTCGCCTAAGCCCATTGCGTATCCGCAAGTGGGTAACGCGTTAGTTGATTGGTTAAAAAAGGGCGATTGGCATCAGCCTGAAATACTCTGCCAAAACTTGTGGTCGCAAGTTGAATTGCCCGAAAACTGGCATAAAAAACAATAGACTCTTCTCGACAGAGAGCAAAAAAATGTGAATATTAGCACTTTTTATCTAGGCTAAATAAGGCGGCTGCGTCATGTTGATTACGAGTGGCGGTTGTGTAGCACTTCTAATAGCTGATCTTCTAACTCGAAACGTGATTCCAGGGCTTGAGCCAATTTCGATAGATCGGTGTCTAACTGATACAAGATGTTTTCGTCGGCGGCTTCGGTGTATTTATCGTTAAAGTCCAAGGCTGTATCGGTACTGTCACTAATTAGCGGCAATAAACCTTTAGCTGTATCTGTGCTTGACTCGCCAAATTTCTCACAAGCTTTTACTACGTTGTTGTAAACCTCAAAGTGGCCTTCAGACACATAGTCGACTAACTGATCGCAAAAGTCTTTAACTTGTTCAAGGCTTGGTAGCGACTTTTCTGTCCGAGAATAGGGTGCGAGACCTGCAACAATAAAATACTGGATCAATAATTTTCTGCGGTGATTAAGCCACTGATCGATTAATTTGTTGGCGCCGCCCCAGCGTTTTTCTGCTTTTTCTAATTTTGTTAGCATGTGTTTTCTCTAATCAGCAACCTTTATATAACACCTAATGTATTGGACAAAGTGTATTGTGATCAACTGTTTTATTTATATTTTCAGGACCAACCAGCTAGAGGTGGTGAATATAGAGGGCGGGGGAGGATAGAGAATAAAAAACCCCGTGATGGTAAGCCATCACGGGGTAACGAAGTTTTCAAAGGCTCGATTTATCGGGCTTCTTGATTGTTCTTGCTAGCGCACACTTTTTATACCAAACGACTCACTGTGGCGCAACGTTTAATCCAATAATTTGCGATTTACGCGTCAGTATTGTGTGTTTTGTGAGCAGGGAAGTGAATATGTTAAAAAAATAGTCATCAGATTTAGGAATAGCTCACATATCTCTTGCATGGGTGGTTACATTAATCGCGTAAGTGCTAAACTAACGCCCAGCAGAAATCATAACAGTCTAGGAAGAAAGCCCACATGGCAGAATTAAAGAATGATCGTTATTTACGTGCGTTGCTAAAGCAGCCAGTTGATGTCACTCCTGTATGGATGATGCGCCAAGCAGGCCGTTATTTACCAGAATACAAAGCCACTCGAGCGCAGGCAGGCGACTTTATGTCTTTGTGCCGCAATGCTGAATTGGCTTGTGAAGTAACGTTACAACCGTTACGTCGTTATGATTTAGATGCTGCGATTTTATTCTCAGATATTTTGACGGTACCCGATGCGATGGGTCTTGGATTGTATTTTGAAGAGGGCGAAGGTCCACGTTTTCAACGTCCAACAGATACGATAGACGCCATCAAAAAGCTTTGCATCCCAGATCCTGAAGACGAATTAGGTTACGTAATGCGTGCTGTGAGCACCATTCGTCGTGAACTTAATGGCGCAGTACCGTTAATTGGCTTCTCAGGTTCACCTTGGACATTAGCCACTTATATGGTTGAAGGCGGTTCAAGCAAAACGTTTGAAAAAATCAAACGTATGGCATATGCAGAACCTGCAGCACTTCACATGTTACTAGACAAGTTGGCCGACTCAGTTGTGTTATACCTTAACGCTCAGGTGGCTAACGGCGCACAATCGTTAATGATTTTCGACTCGTGGGGCGGTGCATTATCGCATCACGCTTACCGCGAATTCTCATTACGTTATATGCAAAAAATTGTTGATGGTTTAACCCGTTTTGCCGATGGCCGTAAAGTGCCAGTGACCTTGTTCACTAAAGGTGGCGGATTATGGTTAGAGTCTATGGCTGAAACCGGTTGTGATGCACTTGGTTTAGATTGGACTGTTGATATTGGTGATGCTCGTCGTCGTGTAGGTCATAAAGTGGCATTACAAGGCAACATGGACCCATCAATGTTGTATGCATCGCCTGAGCGTATTCATCAAGAAGTTGACCAAATTCTTGCAAGCTACGGTGAAGGTACCGGCCATGTATTTAACTTAGGCCACGGTATTCATCAACATGTTGATCCTGAACATGCCGGTGCATTTATCAATTCAGTGCATGAGTTATCAGCTAAATACCACAAGTAATAAGCGGTATTTACTAAACAAAGCGAGCCTTCGGGTTCGTTTTTTTGTTTTAGCATTTAGATTAGCCGAATAGTTTATCGGTATGGGGTATTCTCTTCGGCCATATCTATTTTCAAGGTCTCACCTCTCAAACTGGTATACCATTCAAAGCAGAATACCATTCACGGTTCTACATCAGCCAATTCATCTTCTACCTGATTGATATTATGCCTTTTTATTGCATTTATTGAGTCTAAAAACCACGACTCAATATCGAATGATAAATTAATTGTTCAAAGCGTATTTTTTTGCTGTTTTTTTAATCATAAAGGCATAAGGTTAACTAAGCAGGAAGACATTATGTTTATTAACCAGAGAATCGCTGATAGTTGGTAGTAGGATTTGAAGCGCCGTTGGAATATTCGGTACGTGTAGCTTAAATAGCTGCCTACCAACGACTTAAATTGACCTTGATATCCCGCCAATCTCCCACCAGAAGAAATCACTCAACGTGAATATTGAGGCTGTTTTCAAAGAAGTATTCAGAAAGGGGGTAAAGACATGAACAAGCACAATTGGCAAAACCAAAAAGATGCAAAAGTGTACATTATTGGTAGTGGAATAGCGGGACTCGCGAGTGCGGTATATCTACAAAAAGATGCCGGTGTTGCTGGCAAGAATATTCATATTATAGAAAAAGACTTCATTGCTGGTGGTGCTACCGATGGCGCTGGCGATCCTGAACATGGTTATGTTGTTCGCGGTGGCAGAATGCACGAAATCCACTATGAGTGTTATTGGGAATTGCTTTCGCACATTCCTTCATTGGAAGATCCAAATATCTCAGTAAGAGATGAATCATATGAGTTTAATCAACGATTTGTGTCAAATGGGCAAGCCCGTTTGTTAAAAAAAGGCAAAAAATTAGATGTGTCATCATATGGATTGTCTTTTGAGCAACAAATGGATTTTATTAAGCTAACCTATGTGTCAGAAAAATCATTAAGTGATAAACGGATAGAAGATTGGTTTGATCAAAGCTTTTTTGAGACTAAATTTTGGCTAATCTGGTCTTCTATGTTTGCATTTCAAAAATGGAGCAGTCTTGCGATTATGAGACGGTATATGAAACGCTTCATGCACCTTGTGGATGGTTTACCGCGTTTGGGTGGGGTGATGCGGACCAAATATAATCAATATGATTCAGTTGTCAGGCCGATGAAAACATACCTCGAATCAAAAGGGGTGAAACTTGAAATGGGCAAAGAAGTCGTCGATATTAATTTCAATTTCTCTGCAGAGCAAAAAACGGCTACTGGGATCCATTTTAAAGACAACACTGACATTGTACTTGGGGAAAATGATTTTGTATTTTTCACCAATGGGTCAATAACTGAAAGTACCGATAATGGCAGTTGGGATACTCCCGCAAAACTGAAAGGTGTAGCAGACTCAGGATCTTGGATGTTATGGAAAAAAATCGCCGAAAAAGATCCTTCATTTAGTCATCCAAGCCCGTTTTGCGACAATATTTTTTTGCAAAAATGGTACTCATTTACAGCAACAATGAAAAACAGCACCTTTCTCGATTACATGGAAAATTTCTCAGGCAATGTAGATGGAACTGGAGGACTGGTCACTATGACCGATTCGAACTGGTTGATGTCAATTGTGATAGCTTGCCAACCTCACTTCCCAAATCAGCCTAAAGATGTGAAGATTTTTTGGGGATATGGGCTCTATCCAAATAAAAAAGGTAATTACATCGATAAGCCAATGGCTGAGTGTAGCGGCGCTGAAATATTAGAAGAGCTTTATTATCATTTGAACATTCAAGATTTGATGAAACCAGTGACAAAAGCCGGGAAGGTAAATTGTATTCCTGTTGCAATGCCGTTTGTTGATAGTCTGTTTATGCCTAACAATATTGGTGATAGACCCGATGTGATACCCAAAGGTTCGACAAATTTTGCCTTTTTAGGTCAATTTGCTCAAGCCCCTAAAGATTGTGTGTTTACCGTTGAATATTCAGTAAGAACTGCTCAAATGGCAGTTTATGGCTTGTTTGATACCGTCATGGAAGTACATCCAATGTACGAATCGACCCACAATCCAAAATATCTACTTGAGGCACTTAAAGCCATTAGTCGATGACCAAATCCGTTATCGAGATAAATGAATGACATGGTTAACATTGCAGTATGAATCTTTCTTATTAACAAGGGTTTATCAATAAAGAATTATTAACAAGGAATTATTGAAACTGAGTGGTTGAAATAAGGCAGTTAATTACGTGGATTATTTTTAGTAACAATCATGAACTGTGAAATGGAGGTTGATATGAAATGTAATATAGGTAAAACAGATAAAATCATTAGGGTAATACTCGGAGCATGTATTATTGCAGTTGGCGTTTACTATCAGTCTTGGTGGGGAGCCGTGGGGGGTATTCCACTCCTTACCGCCGCAATTGGATGGTGTCCTGCTTACGTGCCTTTTGGTATATCAAGTTGTCAGACTAAGAAGTAATCTGGTTTAGCTAAGGATTACTGAGGGACGTTTAGCTAGCAATAGTTTGGCTTACGTCTCACTGCTTAACCATTGAGACCGTAGCATTTTAAAGCCCATTTTACCTTGTGGGTTATGGTGTAAATAGTTTGTTCTGGTTAAATGGCACCGGACACTTTAACAAGAGATAATTAACCGTCAAATATTAAGGTGTGAACATGACACAAAAACGTAGTTATAAGCAGTACCAAAGGAATTTAAAGAAGAGGCTGTTGCTCTAGTGTTAGAGCAAGGCTATTCCGTTCCTGAAGCCGCTAAATCATTGGATATAGCCGCCAATATGCTCTACCGCTGGAAAGAGCTTCATGAACAGCAAATTCAAGGTAAAGTACTTGTCGAAGATGAGCGAGAAGAGTTAAAATGCCTACGCAAAGAAAATAAAGAATTACGTATGGAGAAAGAGATTTAAAAAAGGCCAGTGCCTTCTTCGTGAAAGAAATGAAATAAAATTTTGTTTCATAAAGACGCAAGCGGCGCATTATCCGGTGTGCATATTGTGTCGCGTGATGAAGGTCAGTAAGTCAGCTTTTTACGGTTGGTGTGCTCGCCCTGGTCAGTTGATAACCGCAGACGAACTATTCGATAGGGGTATTTTTGCGAAATGAGTCGATTGACTCAGGAAAATGAAATTCAGCAGTCGCTTGTAACTCTAGAGAAAATTCAGGCATAAAAAAATCGGCCTCAGAAATAAATCTAAGACCAATTATGAAGCCTAGAAAAGATCGTTCAAGTCGCTTAAGCGATCGGCATTAGCCCGTAGGGTTCGGCTAAAAACATTTTACTCTTTGTTGAATGATTATCCCAAGTTATGAGCAAAGTAGAATCCCGCCCTAGCCTGCAGAGGGAACCCAACGATTATTTACATTGGTATGTATAATAGAAAGAGGTACCACTTTGACTTACAGACGTTACTGCACAAGTCATAGAGCCACCAGCAATATTCGAGATTTGATTGACATATAACTCAAAATTATTTTTACCACCATCACTGCCAAATCTAAATGTTTGTCCATCAACATCCTTTAATGTTGAAGGAATGTCATTATTGTCTGCATCTACTGCAGATAAAACTATAAGTTTATCATTTACAAAATCCAATGTAGTTTTAGCTTTCCCAGCAGGAACTTCACCAAGTGCATCAGAAAAGAAATTTATTTCGATATAAACATCCAAGTCTTTAATGTTTGGTATCACCAATGTGTTAAAGGTATTTGAAACAATTTCAGTCAACTTCCCTGTATTGCCAGCAATATAATATGCATAAGTATCATTCCTAATTGCACTAGTAGTCACAAATTGAAAAGGATTTCCAACTACATTCAAACTTCCTACATACACATAATGACTAGGTGATGTTGTAGAGGGTGTCAAAGCAATTGACTTTGTTCCATTAAGTGGATCCAGCATGGGCATACTTGATGCCATTTTTAAAATATTTACTAATTCCTTCCTGTACTCATATATCAATGCAATATCATGTTTTTCATTGGCAGTTGCAGTGACCTCCATTGCAGAAATTTTTGGTTCCCCATAACGGTCCTCACCTCTAATAACTTTAAATTTCTTTGATACTTCATTCTTGACATCAACAACGATGCTATACGCAATGCCGTCTTTTTTTACAGGTGATTCTGCAGCAATTTTAAAACCTTGAGTGGTACAGTCATTACAAACAACTACATCAGGTAATGCTGCGAAGGCATTTGACATACATAACAAAAATGGTATTGACAATATTGATTGTAAAAAAATATTATTGAAATTCATTTTTCTATCCCTTAATAAATATCTGGATCATCCTAGACCCAAGTGTAATTAAAATTTTAAATTCTCATTACTAAACAGTATATATTGTAGCGGGTTTGTTAATTGGTGCGAGCGACATTGTTGATAAGGGTAACCGCATGTATGTTCACTTTATGAACATGTCCTTCAATCCCGCTCGTAACAAGGCCCCCAAGTAACTGGTTTTCATCCAGGCTCACTTTTGCTTCTTGGGAATGCTGTCTTGCATTAAGAGAGCGGTAGCCTTTTTTAGGATATCTTTCTCCCATTCAATCTTCTTAATTTTGGCTTCAAGTTCTTGGATACGCTGCTGTTCTGGGGTGATGGCATTTGCGGATGGTGTAATGCCTTCAAATTCTTGCCTCAGTTGAGTCACCCAACGCCTAATTGCTGTCGGGCCAACACCTGTGGCCTCACAAGCTTCTTTTGTTGAGTAGCCTTGCTTAATCACGAGATTAGCAGCGTCTATTTTAAATTCTGTTGAATAAGTTGGTTGAGATTTCATTACTTTATACACCGTATTATATTAATGAGGAGTTTACCTCATATCGGTGTGCAGATTCATTAAGCCACAATACTGGTTTTCAATTACCCAGTGGCTGCGAATTGCGCTTGCCAGCTGCTGTTCGCTGAGCGTTTTGGAACTGATGTAGTAACGATAAGTGAGCTCAGGCTCTGAGGGATCCCCACGAATTTAATAGCATGCTTGTGGATCCTTGATTAACGATTGTAGCGTCTTAATTCCTGCTAACCAATGTGACTTCAGTAGTCTCAAAGACTTATCTTTGTAGGCCCTTAACCCTATAAATTGATTTGATAAAACATTACGATGCTTGATTGAATTCGCTTGGTATTGTCTATGCTTATCAGCAGATTTAACTGCCAATCCTAGCAGGTATAGCATAAATTGAGATAAGCAGGCGATGAGTAGCAATACACTGAGCTTATGCATAATCCTTGAGCCACTATCATTCATTTTTAACCCTGTTTTAACATCTCTAAAACTCTCTTCTATCTGCATCCTCGTCGCATAAATTTTAACGACTCTTTTAGCCGCATCTCTTCTACTGCATAGCGATGTTGCTAGTAACCACGGCTCTTTTTCTCGATCGGCACTTGTTCGTGACTGTTTACTCCGTCTAGCTTTATCACCTGTAGCCACTTTGTCTTTTCGCCCTTTAGCGTTGCGTTTAAAAATCACTAAGCGAGATTTAAAAGCTGTTTGCTCGCCTAAGGAATATATGCCGAGATTTTTGGCATTTGAGTTTGCTTGAGCATACAAATTTTTAACTGGAAACCAATCATCCCCAATATGCTTTTTACAGTGAGTTCTGTTTCTGAATCGCCCGACATAATCCCAATCAAGTGAAAGTATTTGTTTAAACCACGGAATTCGAAATCCAGCATCAGTCACGATGACAGGCTTGCAGTCACTAGGTAGCATCGCCTTCAGTTTGGTTAGAAAGAGTAGATGAGTTTTAGGCTTCTCTTTTTTGTCTAGTGGATGTATTTCCTCATAAAGTGTCAATGAGCGTCCTTGAGCCGCCAAAGATGCTCGAATGAGAAAATGCTGCTTACGATCATCAAGATCCGACCAATCGATATGAATGATGGGTTGCTTCATTTTCCCGATGAGCAAGCAGGTCATACGGGTATAAATGAACCCTATATTACGATGAAGATGAGGATTACTGCAAAGCCTATCAACCCGCTTAATCTTATGTTTTTCCTTGGTTTTACTTTCAAGATCACGACCAAGTCCAGTGATTGATAATGCTCCACCATTCATTGAGCTTTCAATTGCAGAGAACAGACTTTGTCGGCGAGTTTTGTGCATTAACGGGGTGACAAGTGAGAGGCATTTTGATAAAACTTGTTTTGCATTCATGGCATTTACTCGTGGTAATTTTTGTTTGGCGATAAATTTGATCACCAAATGCCATGAATGTTCCTTAATTTTTAACCTATCTCATTATTTCTATTAATTCTTTTGTGGGGATTCGTCAGGCTCAGGCTCCTTGTCAGACATCTGTCTGAAAGACGATGACATACCTAATGTTGTGAGCGCTGGCCATTGGGGAAAATTAGCTGAAATTTTCTCAGCTGGCAGCGTATAGTATGCCCTTCCTTCGATGCGGCCTCGATTTCTTTCCAGCTGAAATGGGCCCAGTGTCGCCTGCCTTATCTCTTCAAAGGCAGCCTTTACGGCATCATGCAGACTGCCTTGATTGCCTTTAAGGGCAAGAAGATAGTCCCCTTGCATGTCGACTATGGTCCGGGCAATTTCGGTTTGGCAACCCATTGCGTCAATTGAAACCAATGCGCCCTTGATCCAACAAAGCAATTAATTCAGGTATTGCATTAATTACATTGGATTTATCGGCAGTCTTGAGCGGCCCCAAGACCAGTTGATTAGCACAAACAAACGCATTAACCATATGGATGGTGGCTTGGCGATCCTCTCGGGAGTAAGAACCTCGCAAGGTTTTGCCATCAATCGCAATGACCTCGCCGTCGCTCATCTCATGCAGGCTGCGCATCCAACCGATAAAGCATTCACCAAATTACTCCGGGTCGATGCGGGAAATAATGCGGGTGATGTTATCGTCCACAGGTACGCCATCAATCAGAAAGCCTTGTTTCTTAAACCATTCATGATGACCATCGACATACTCATGAATATCGGCCCAACCTTCGGCACCGGCAATGACACCGCAGAGTGTGACAAAAAGCACATCAAGCAAATGATTGGTATAACTTTGGCCGATTGACGTTGGTCGGCTAATGCGCCGAAATGAGTGGTAAAAGCTTCTAAATAAAAGGGGATACCCTCCAAAAAAAGAGTATAAAATCACAGAGAAAGCCCATCGTCAACCATCAAGAAAATTGTTCAGAAAACGTTCGCGATCTTGCCCTGAGCTTTTAGTCACCAACTCTATCTTAAACTCACTTCCTACCCCTGGTTGGCTGTCTATTTCAATTTTGCACTTTAATAACCCCAATAACTGCCTGACGATGGCGAGTCCGACGCCGAGTTGTGGCAGGCTTTGATTAGGCTCAAATGACAGCGTGGTCATCGACAATTGTTTGAGGGCGTCGACTTCATGTTTGTGCATGCCTGCGCCGGTGTCGCGCACGGTTAACCATTGCAGGTTATTGTGGAGTACATTGATGATTTGAATCTTGCCGCCGGCAGGAGTGTAGCGCAGCGCGTTGTCGACTAAGTTATTGAGTATGCGGCGCATTAACGTGGGGTCGGTATAAATTTGGCTTGTATGGTTGATGTCAAAATCCAGCTGAACCCCGAGTTTTTTAGCCCGTGGAGTAAAAGTTTGTTCAATCTCGCTAAGCAATTCACTTAAGTTGACTTGTTGTAATTGCGCATCGATTTGACCATTCTCTAATGCGGCTAATTCTAATAGCTGTGCCAATAACTGTTGTAAGGTTTGGCCAGAGTTGGCCGCATATTGAATTAAGGCCTCGTCGCGCTCATTTTCAGGCAAAATAAGCCAGGTGTCGATATAGCCTAACAGTGCAGTAAGCGGGGTTTTTAAGTCATGCGACAGGTGCAATAAAAAGTCATGTTTAGCTTGTTGTTGGCGTTTAACCTGCTGTTGTTGCAGTTGGATTTCTTGCAGTAAATGATTGATATGATAACTGAGCTGGCTTATCTCTAAACTGCCGCGATAACGCTGCGGTAGCATCAGATTGTCTGACATAGGGTTATCTTTTAGCTCGGTTAAGTCCTGGGCTAATTTTTGAATTGGGCGGGTAAAGTAGCGTAATAATATGACAAACAACACGAGAGCAAACAGTATCCAAAATCCGATAGTGGCGCCCCATATTTTTGGCTGGTTTTCGGCATTAATCAGTGCTTGCCAGCTGTCGTAATCTTCGCCACCAATAATCACGTACAAATAGCCGCTGTGAAGTCCGTCTGCGTTAATCAATTTACTCACCGAAAATATCTTTTGGGTGTCTTCACTGCGCGGATCGGTGCCAAGCACAGGCAGGTTTTCGCCGGCTAAAAACTGCTGAATGATAGTGGTATCAACACGGTGAGTTTTAATTTTTTCGTCTTTGGCATCATAAGCAATCACTTGGCCATTTGGATCTAGCGTGTAAATTTCAAAACTTGGGCCTAACAGCATAAAGTCATGAAAGGCTTCTTTAAGCGCTGCATCAGAGGTGATGCCTTGCGACAGCAAAGGATTGATGTGGGCCATGTGTTCAGCCAATTCTCGATGCAGTGATTGTTGTATTTGGTTGCGGCTAAACTCGTGGTTGAGTTGCAACCATTGCCATAAGGCGACAAATAACAATAATGCAATGAGTGTAGCAGTTAGAAATAGTCGGTTAAATAGGCGATTCATTAGTGGGTTTGCACCTCTGGTGGTGAAAATTTATAGCCTACGCCCCATACGGTTTTCACTAAGTTATGTTCGGGTGAACACTGCGACAATTTATTGCGTAATCGATTGATATGACTATTAACAGTGTGCTCGTAACCGTCATAGTTGTAACCCCACACGGCTTCGAGTAATTGCATACGGCTGAAAACTTGTAGCGGATGTTTGGCTAAAAATAGCAGTAAATCAAACTCGCGGGCGGTGAGGGTGAGCGCTTTGTTAAATGCTGTGACTTCGCGGGTGCTGGAGTTAATGGTAACGCTATTAAATTCAATTTGTTGGGTTTGCTCTTGTTGCGCTTTACCGCGTCTTAATAAGGCTTTTACACGGGCGCGCAGTTCTAATACGCTGAAAGGCTTCACCAGATAATCATCGGCTCCGGCCTCAAGGCCTAATACCACATCTGCTTCTGAGTCTTTTGCGGTTAATAGCATCAGCGGCACTTCCTTACCGGCTTGGCGTAATTGCTCACACAACATTATGCCATCACCATCGGGGAGCATGCGGTCCATTAATATGAGGTCGAGCTTTTTATGCTCGATAATGTGCATGGCTTGCTTCAAGGTGGTGGCGTGATCGACGCTGTAGTTGAGTGCTTTGAGGTTAAGTATGATTAATTTAGCCAGGTCTTGTTCGTCTTCGACTAGCAAAATATGTTGCGGACAAACATGGCAATTATGTTTAGCGGTTCCATTCATGGTGACTTCCTCAAAGCAAATCCAGTAATTGTATCAATACTTAGACCTGCTTTGAGGAGAATAAATTTCAACCGGGTTAACATTTATTCAGTCGACACGAACGATTAAGCTTATTCAGTCCGCATAATAGTGACGGCTAACACGGGGTTATCAAAACGATGTGATGCATCCAGTACCGAATCGGCTAAGCCGTCGTACATTGAAATAACACCTGGATGAATATGGACAAAGTCGACATCATCACGCGCTGCATTAAAGCCTTCGCCGCCATCAGCGGGTCCTGGCATAGTGCCTTTGGCTTCGCTGTTGGCTTCAGTGCCTGCATCATAAGCCATAAACTTCATCGCGGTTGTTGCATCGATTTGCATACCGGCAATGGCGTAACTGTTAATACCAGTAAAGGCATCATTGGTGTTAACCAGCATGGTCGCTAAGCTAATACTCGCCACATCGGCTTCATCTAAGGTCAAGGTTAGGGTTTCTGACATACCAGGCATTAGTAGGCCTGTGCCGTTAACGCTGCTATTGATCACGCCTAGCGCGGCTATATCGGCAGTATCACCACCTTCAGCCATTTTCTCTATCGCTTCGCTGGCCATTTCACCGGCGTTCCATAACATCGCATCGCTAGCATGAGCGGCTAAAATTACCGGTGACATGGGTTGATTAGCGGTTAAGTTAGTCACTGTCACCGTGAAAGTTTGCATCACAGGGGCTGGCGGAGTCTCGTCAACGGTATTGTTGTCGTCATTACCACACGCGGTTAATAGGGTGGCCGCTGCCAGCATGGCGAGTAAACTGGGCTTTAATGTAAAGTCAGTGAGTTTCATGGGCTACCTCCTTATTTTACTGTCACCACAACTTTGGCTACAGGGTTCAACCAGCGATGTACGCGGCTGTCTAGGTCACTCATGCCACCAGCAGGGTCCATGTCACCTAAAACGCCTGGATGGGTATGTACATTACTGTTTTCAGAATTGTCCATTACACCCGTACCATTGGCTCCGCCGTCACCACCAGGAGCTGCAGGGATGCCCGGTACGCCTGACATGCCGCCACCATTAATGATTTCATCATTGGCTTCGGTGCCAGCATCATAAGCATTTACGTACATTGTATAAGTGCCCGCTTCTGTTGGTATTTCCCAACCATCTAGTCCAACAAAAGCATCGTTAGTAGGTAACACCATCGCAACAATCGATAAATGGGTATTATCGCCAGTATCCAGCATCACTTCGCTCACGCTTGCACCGGCGGCCAGTAATCCCATTGCTGGGTTGGCTGATGTGACTCCCGCATTACCGGTAACAGCAGCATCTAAATCGGCAATGTCACCACCTTCAGCCATTTTCTGCAATGCTGCAGAGGCTTCGGTACCTACTTGAAACAGATGACTGTCAGCGTCGTGAGCAGCGATCAAAAGAGGGGTGAAGTGATTTCCGTGAGTTAAATTGGTCACGCTAACTTCAATATCCGCTGCCAAAGTTGGAAGACTAAATAATCCAGCAGCCATAAGACTTGCAGTCACTAATGTACGTTTCATAACCGAGCTCCTTTTGTTTAATTGCATCCAGTATGCGGCAGGAGTTTCACCAGGTTATTGCCAAATTATCACAAAAGTTTAACATCGTAGCTGGCTATATTGGCGTGTGCTAAAGTGTGCTGAAACAGACAAGAATATAAGATTATGATTAGAGAACTGACCCACGCTGACTTTGATGCAGTGATAGCCCTAGGCGAAATTGTTCACGGCAGTGGTTATATGGACATAGCTGAACTCACGGCGATTTATCACAAAGGCATTAAACACAGTATTAACGCCAATTTTGTCGCAATTGAAAACGATCAGCTAATTGGTTTTCGGTTAACGTATGCCGCAGGGCAGTGGCCGCAAGATCAGTGGTGCACGGTAGATAAGTGGGGCGTTGCATTTGAGGATGTGTGTTATTTCAAATCGAACACTATTGCAGAATCGGCCCGTGGCCAAGGTCTTGGCGGACAGTTATTAGCAGCGTCTAAAACGGCAGTGATTGCCCAAGGTGCTAAAGCGGGAGTGAGTCATTTGTGGCAACAAAGCCCCAATAATGCAGCAGTGCGCTATTTTACGAAAGCGGGCGGGCAGTTAATTGCCGAACATCCTCAGCGCTGGCATCAACGTTATATGGGCGAAGAGTATATGTGCGTTATTTGCGATCACGACTGCCACTGTGTCGCCTGTGAAATGCTGTTAGTTTTTTAGTCGGGTTTACTCATTTTAATATAATAAGAAGAAGCGCAATATGTACGATCCATTGGTTAACTCTTATCCTAACAACCAACCTTTTGCGCCCAGCTATTGGGCGACGACCCAAGCATTAGGCGACCCCATTGCTGCATTATCTGGCCGCCAACAAACCGATGTGGCTATTATTGGCGGCGGTTACACTGGCTTGCTAACAGCATATTACTTAGCAACCGAATTCAATATTGACTGCCATGTGTTGGAGGCTAACCAAATTGGCTTTGGTGCGAGTGCTCGTAATGCTGGGTTTGTGTTAAAAGGCTCAGGCCGGTTAGGGTATGCCGCCATGACTAAACGCTGGGACTTAGCCACCACCAAAGGCATTTATGATGAGTTTACCCAGGCTGTCGCGCGCGTCGATGGCTTAATTAAACAACACAATATTGCCTGTGAGCCGCAAGAAGCCGGTTATTTAAAAGTGGCCCATAATCCCAAAGCACTGGTCACATTACAAAATGCGGCTCAGTATATCCAACAACACCTAACAGATAGCCAAGATAGCGGCGCTGAGTTTATCACTAGCCACGATTTTAGAACCCAGTATTTAGACCATCATCAAGCCTATGGCGCTTTACGCTTAAAAGACGGTTTTGGTCTTAATCCGCTTAAATTATTACTCGGTTATAAGGACATGGTACAAGCCCAAGGCGTGACTATTTCTGAGCAATCTTGCGTATTAGATTGGATTGAAGAGGGCGGTAAGCATCGTTTAATCACCGCCAACGGTGAGTTGATTGCCAATAAGGTGATTATGGCGGGCAATGCTTACACGCCAAAGCGCTTTAATCAGCGAATAGATGACAAGTTTTTACCGATATTAAGCAATGTGATTGTCACCGAGCCACTCACCCCTCAAGAGCTGACACAGGCTGGTTTGCATACGCATCAAGTCACTATGGACACGCGTATTTTAAAATATTATTACCGCTTACTGCCAGACAACCGCTTACTGTTTGGTGGCCGTGGTGCGGTGTGGGGCAAAGATGCGGCAAACCCTGTGTATGGCGAGCGCTTAAAAATGGCACTTAATAAATGTTTTCCGAGCTTATCAAGCAAAGCGATAGCTTATAACTGGACCGGCTGGATTGCCGCAGCGATGGACGATATGCCTCATGTCTATAGTAAAGGTGGCGTAGGTTACAGCTTAGGATATTGCGGTGCGGGCGTGTCGTTTAGCAGTCAAGCGGCGTATCGATTAGCACAAAGTATTGCCGGTGAAACGTTGCCTAACCTGCCTTTATATCAACAACCGTTACCATCATTCCCCTTTACCCAAGCAAGACGCCTTGGGCAATGGGGTTATTATCATTATGGTTGGTTAAAAGACCGCTTTGGTTAATCGGCCATTTCTAGGTTAATAGGCGACGTCTTAGTTATCCGACGACTTCGCCAGTGCTGATTTTAGTTTCGTCTAATGGCTCGATTTTGAAATTAAAATAAGCATAAGTGGCACTTACAAATGGACACACCAAGTTAAAGAAGGCATAGGGCAGGTAGGCAATGGTTGCTACGCCTAAGGTACTAGCCATAAAAGCGCCACAGGTGTTCCAGGGTACTAATGGGCTGGTGACTGTTGCAGAGTCTTCTAATGAGCGACTCAAATTAACCGCGGCTAATTTACGGCGAGTGTATTCAACCTTCAACATTCGTCCAGGCAGTACAATAGCAATATATTGGTCGGCGGTAATGATGTTAGCGCCAATACACACCCCAATGGTGGTAATGATGAGGCTGGTGGTGCCGGTCACTACGGTCAGAATACTTTCTAAAATACGGTTAAGTAAACCGGTGACTTCCATCACGCCGCCAAATGCCATGGCGCACAAAATTAACCACACAGTGGTGACCATGCTGCTCATGCCGCCTCGGCTTAATAAGCTGTCTAATACTTCATCACCCGTGTTGGCCACATAACCGTCAAACATGGCAATCCATAAGCCTTTAACTAACGCCACGATTGGCAGCAAAGTATCGTCGTGCACAAAAGCGATAACGTTATCAAATTGAAACAGTGCCGCACATGCAGCGCCGGCTAATGTGCCTAATATTACCGTGGGAAATGCAGGCATTCTGCGGTTAGCTAAATACAACACCACTAATAATGGAATGAGCAAATGCAGCCCAGGGCTGTAGGTTTTATCTAATAGCGCCAGAGTGTCGGTAAGTTGGTTTTCAATCGGGGTAGCATCAGCGGTTAAGCCTAAAAAGGTAAAGCCGATAAGGGCAATAATAATGCTCGGTACTGTGGTCCAGGTCATGTGGCGAATATGGCTGAAAATATCGGTACCAGCCACTGCTGGCGCCAAGTTGGTGGTGTCAGACATAGGTGACATTTTATCGCCAAAATAAGCACCACTGATAATAGCACCGGCAGTAATGTTCACATCTAAACCCATGGCAGATGATATTCCCACTAACGCGATCCCGAGGGTACCTGCAACCGTCCAGGAGCTGCCGATACTTAACGCCACTACTGCGCACAATAGACAACAAGCGGCATAGAAATAATCGGGATTAAGGATTTGCATGCCATAGTAAATCATCGTTGGCACAGTGCCTGCTAAAATCCAGGCACCAATGAGTGAGCCCACGCTGAACAAAATTAATAGCGCGCCTGTGGCAACCCCGATACTTTTAACAATTCCGCGCTCCATTTGGTTCCAGCTGTAGCCATTCTTATAACCAATGATCATTGCTATACATGCGGCTAACACTAATGCGATTTGGTTGGCGCCAGATGAGCTGTCGGATGAAAATAAATATACCGCAGCACCCAGCATAATAATGAGTGCAAATACGGGAATAAGCGCATCGAGTAACGTGGGCTGTTTATGGTTCGATGGCGACGGTTTTGAAGGCTCAGCTTGAGACATACGATTTCCTTTATAATTATTATTTTGACCAATATCTCATTCGAGTGAGCTGGTTTAATGCTTTATTAATAACTTGGTAACGAATTTGTAACAGGCCACATCCTGACAAAAAAAGGCCAATAAGTCGAATATTGTTATCGCGAACCAATGATTTGAGTGAACAGCATTAAGTGAGGCGGTGGGGTGTTGTGCTTGCTTAGTTACTTAGCTTGGTTAAATATGCTGATATTGACTGTTAGATCGCATAAATATCCGCTAAGGGTATATGGTGGGACCAGTGATACCCTTGCTAGAATATCTCACTTTACTCAGTCGGATGAGCTAAATGAGTGCGCGATATGAGTGCTCGATATGAGTAGTTACTTGGGGTGATTAAGGTGGTTAACGATGGCACTTTCAGCATCCGCTTTGTTGGCTTTACCTTTCGCTGGGCTGATATTAGTCATGGCACTGTGGCCAGTCATATCTTCGGCAATATGTAACCAATCTGGATGCCAATAAAAAGTGGCCCCTGCTAATGTATTCCAGCCATGTACGCCTGATTTTTCCCCTTTGTAGATAAGGTCTTCGATAGAATATGACATTGTGTACTCCAAGCATTATTAATAAAGTTACTCGCGTTTAGTCATCGGATAGATAACCGCTTAACCAATTCGCTTTATATTAGAATGCACCTCATACAACACGATCTTAGTGATCTAGATCACATAAAACAGGGTTTATAAGCAAAGTGAATAGAAGTTAATCTTTTGCGGTAATTAAAATACTAATCTTGGGGATCAGTCTTGGCAGAGGCATTAAGCTTAATCATTAAATGGATTGAGTGCTTATTTTACTCACATGATATGAAAGAAAATTTATGGCTATAAAAATAAAAATCCCTGCGATGTTACCATCTCAGGGAGTGTTTTATGCTAACAAGATAAGCGAATGATTTACGCTTTAGCTTGCTCACGTGCAATGGCGCGGTAAGCAATATCGGTACGGAAATAAACGTCATCCCAATGGATGGCATCCACTAAACCGTAAGCGGCCTGTTGGGCTTCGGTTACCGTGTTACCTAAGGCGGTAGCGCATAATACACGGCCGCCGTTAGTCACCACATGGCCGTCTTTCATCTCGGTGCCGGCATGGAACACTTTGCCGTGTACATCGCCAAGCGTTAAGCCGTTAATCACATCGCCTTTATTGTAAGCGTCTGGATAACCGCCAGCGGCCATCACCACACCGACTGCTGCGCGAGAGTCGAACTCTGCGGTGACTTTGTTCAATTCACCACGAGTGGCTGCTAGGCAAAGCTCAACGATGTCAGACTGTAAACGCATCATAATCGGCTGCGTTTCTGGGTCGCCAAAGCGGCAGTTGTATTCAAGCACTTTAGCGCTGCCATCTGGCGCAATCATTAGGCCAGCATATAAAAAGCCTGTGTAAACATTACCTTCTGCCGCCATGCCATCAACGGTTGGGCGGATAACATTGGCAATTGTCCAGTCGTGTACGGCTTGAGTCACAACCGGTGCAGGAGAGTATGCACCCATGCCGCCAGTGTTAGGGCCGTAATCGCCGTTGTCACGTGCTTTATGGTCTTGGCTAGTGGCCATTGCGAGAATGTTTTTGCCGTCTACCATCACGATAAAGCTGGCTTCTTCGCCTTTTAAAAACTCTTCAATCACCACGCGTGAACCGGCATCACCAAACTTATTACCTGCAAGCATGTCGTCAATGGCAGCATCGGCTTCAACTTGAGTGGCTGCGATAATCACGCCTTTCCCCGCGGCTAAACCGTCGGCTTTAATCACGACAGGGAAACCTGTTTTTGCGGTCAATGTTGCTGCATAAACTTTAGCTGGCGCAATCTCTGTGAAGTTTGAGTAGTCAGCCGTTGGAATGTTGTGACGGGCTAAAAAGTCTTTAGTGAACGCTTTTGACGATTCAAGCTGTGCTGCGCCTTTTGTAGGGCCAAAAATCGCCAAGCCTGCAGCATTAAAAGCATCAACTACGCCTAGTGATAATGGCACTTCTGGGCCGACGATGGTAATTTCGATGGCGTTATCTTTGGCAAAGGCGACAAGTGCGTCAATTTGTTCAACATCAATAGCGACGTTTTCTAACTTAGGTTCTAAAGACGTACCAGCATTACCGGGGGCGACAAACACTTTTGTTACTTTTGCTGACTGAGCCGCTTTCCAGGCTAAAGCATGTTCACGACCGCCACCACCAATTATAAGTACCTGCATCTTCAATCCTTTTATAGCTGCGCTATGTTCTCTATTTCTGCTTCAAGCATGCTCACTTATGCTTATAAGCTGCGCGTGCTTTCATTGAACTAGAAAAAATAGCTATGCTCTAATTCGTTTAAACAAAATTTAAAAAGTATCGCTTGTTATCTATTTTTGCAAAAGCATTTAGCAAAAACATGAGTCATAAGCGATACCCATATTTGATATTAGCGTTGCTTAGTGGCGGAAGTGACGCATGCCAGTAAATACCATGGCCATACCGTGCTCATCTGCCGCGGCGATGATTTCTTCATCGCGAATAGAACCACCCGGTTGGATGATACAACTAATACCTGCAGCTGCAGCGGCGTCAATACCGTCGCGGAATGGGAAGAAAGCGTCAGATGCCATCACTGAGTTTTCAACCACTAAACCTTCATCGGCTGCTTTTATTCCCGCGATTTTAGCGGAATATACACGGCTCATTTGACCCGCACCGACACCGATTGTCATGCCATCTTTGGCGTAAACAATGGCGTTAGATTTAACAAACTTGGCCACTTTCCAGCAGAACATTAAGTCTTTTAATTCATCAGCAGTTGGTTGACGCTTAGACACCACTTTAACGTCTTCTAAATTCACCATGCCTTGATCGCGATCTTGCACTAACAAGCCACCATTCACGCGCTTGTAATCAAGTGTTGTGGTTTGAGTGTTCCACTCACCACATTCAAGTAAACGCACATTCACTTTAGCAGCAACGATGTCGCGGGCAGCCTGACTGACTTTAGGGGCAATAATCACTTCAACAAACTGACGGTCAACAATAGCTTGCGCCGTTTGCGCGTCTAACTCCTGGTTAAAGGCAATAATGCCGCCAAATGCTGATGTTGGGTCGGTTTTAAAAGCGCGGTCATAGGCTTCTAATAAGTTAGCGCCTAGTGCCACACCGCAAGGATTAGCGTGTTTAACGATAACGCATGCAGGGCCTTCAAACTCTTTAACGCATTCTAGCGCTGAGTCAGTGTCGGCGATATTGTTGTAAGACAAAGCCTTACCTTGAAGCTGAATCGCGCTGGCCACTGAAGCTTCATCAATTTGCGTATCGACATAAAATGCCGCTTTTTGGTGGCTGTTTTCACCGTAACGTAAGTCTTGTTTTTTGACAAACTGACTGTTGAAAGTACGCGGGAACGTTGAATCGTCATGACATTCGTCGTTACTGTGTGCTGGCACCATAGTACCGAAGTAGTTGGCGATCATTCCGTCGTAAGCAGCGGTGTGCTCAAATGCGGCAATGGCAAGGTCAAAACGAGTTTCTAGCGTAGTGCTGCCATTGTTGGCTTGCATCTCAGCAATCACGCGACCGTAGTCTTTTGCGTTAACCACAATGGTGGTGTCTTTGTGGTTTTTGGCGGTTGAGCGCACCATGGTTGGGCCGCCAATGTCGATGTTCTCAACAGCGTCGGCTAAGGTACAACCTGGCTTAGCCACAGTTTCAGCAAATGGGTATAAGTTAACAGCCACTAAATCGATAGGGTTAATGGCGTTTTGTTCCATTACCACTTCGTCAATGCCGCGACGGGCTAAAATACCGCCGTGAATTTTTGGATGCAGCGTTTTAACACGACCATCCATAATTTCTGGGTGACCTGTGTAGTCAGAAACTTCAATTACCGGGATGTTGTTGTCTGCAAGTAGCTTTGCAGTACCGCCCGTAGATAAGAGTTCAACACCTTGTGCATGCAGCGCTTGTGCAAACTCAAGGATTCCAGTTTTATCTGATACGCTTAATAGCGCGCGACGAATTGGTCTGACATTATTCATGTAGGTACAGGGTCCACTAGTTTGATTTTAAGGATCTTTCGTAAAGCAGAATTGCTTCAAGTCTGCTTTACCAAAGTCCCTCATGATGTTGCGATAACACCACTAGATACTGTCTTACGATTAGGCGGGCGTATTTTATCGCAAAGTGTATGTATTGGGTGTTTTTTCTGTGTGATTTCACAATATTGAAATAAGAACAAAGATAATCAAAAATAATCAAAAATAATCCATAATAAACCCTTGACCTTGGATTAAACTCCAAGGTTTATACTTAAGCTAATTTCAGAGACTTTTTAGCTGAATACACTTTCTGAGTTGAGGTTTAATCATGTACCGAATAGGCGAACTTTCTGCCTTGTACGACATCAAGGCTGACACTTTACGGTTTTACGAAAAACACGGGCTGCTGTCTCCTTCGAGCCGCTCTGATTCAGGCTACAGATTATATAACCATGACGATTCTGACAGATTAAAGTTTATTCTTCGCGCCAAAGCGGTGGGTTTTTCGCTTAATGACATTGCCGATTTATTGTCTATAGAAGTGGATAAATCTAATCGAGCCTGTGCTGAGGTCAAAGGTTTGGTTGACACTAAGCTTGAGCAGGTTGAAGCTAAGTTAGCGGAGTTACAACATTTTGCAACGTCGTTAAAGAGTTTATCGAACACCTGTTGCGGCGGCCCAGATAGCGCGGAGCATTGCTCGATACTCGAAGCGTTAGAATCGTCTGACCAACATATTATTGCCAAAAAAGAACAGCATCATTTTGCTCATTCAGGTCATAAGGACTAAGTATGTTATTGACCAATTTTATTCATTTATTTTTAGAGTCCGCCCCATGGCTATTGTTGGGGTTAGTGTTAGCGGGTTTGCTAAAAGTGTTTGTGCCTATGGCGTGGATGCAAAAGCAACTCGGTGGCCATGGGATTAAAACAGTATTTAAGGCGGCATTATTAGGTGCGCCATTACCTTTGTGTTCTTGTGGGGTTATTCCTGCTGCGGTTGGTTTACGTCGCGCCGGAGCTTCAAAAGCAGCTACCACGTCATTTTTAGTGTCAACACCAGAAACCGGTGTCGACTCAATTACCGTATCTTACGTGTTACTCGGGCCATTTATGGCCATAGTGCGTCCCATTGCAGCTATTACTAGTGCGATTGTGGCGGGGCTGTTGGTGGGCCGCGATGACGATGATGGAGTGCCTTCATCGGCTAAAGCTGAGTCAGGCAACAAGCCTGCAGCAAAAGTGGAGTCGTCTTGTTGTGCAAGTAAGAAGGCCAATATATCAAGTTCTTCTCAAGCGGCTTCAATTACCCACGAAAGCAATGCTGATACTGTGCAGCATGCAGGGGTTAAAATGACCGCCGTTAAAGCTGAGTCGGTATTAAGCCCTATGGCTTTAGCCAAAGTGTTGAGTGCTGAACAAGCGCCAAAGCAAAGTAGTTGTTGTGTGAGTAAGGCGGACAAATCATCTCAGGCGGTTGAGACTCAGGTAGTTGATGCAAATGCTGCACAGTCTCAATCATCAAAGCCTCAATCATCACAATCATCACAATCAGCATCATCACAGTCATGTTGCGGCGCAAACTCTGAAGCTATGAGTCCTAACGCAATGGCTCCTATCGCTGTAGAGCCTAAAGCCGTGGCGGTTAAATCCAGTTGTTGCAGTAGTCAAGCTGAGCCGAAAGTTGAAGTAGCAAGCAGTTGTTGTGCGCCCAAGTCAGCTTCAGCGAGCCAAGATGTCGCAGTGAGCAGTGAAGAAGCCAGCTGCTGTGCATCAACTCAGGACATGGCAACCGAGCTTAAACAAAACAGTGTATTTAGCCGAGTATTATCGGGCTTGCATTACGCCGCGACTGATTTAGTGAGAGACACTACCTTGTGGTTGTTGGTCGGATTGTTTTTTGCTGCGTTAGTACAAACTTACGTACCTGCCGACTTTTTAGTGAAGTGGGGCGACGGCATTTTGGCCATGTTAGTCATGGTGTTAGTGTCTATCCCTATGTATATCTGCGCTACGGCTTCAACACCGATTGCGGCTGGATTACTGTTAGCGGGTGTATCTCCTGGTGCGGTATTGGTGTTTATGATGGCAGGTCCAGCAACTAATATCGCAACACTCGGTGTTGTCACTAAAGAGTTAGGCAAACGTGCATTATATGGCTACCTAGGCGGCGTTATCGGTGTGGCGTTAGCATTTGGCGTGTTGGTTAATTATTTAGTGGATACCTTTGGTTTTGAGGTGATGCCACAGATAGGTGAAGAACATGCGTTATTACCACAAGGTGTGGTGGCGGTATCTGGGATTGTGTTAGCGATATTAATGGCTAAAGTGCTGTGGGATAAGATCCCAAAAGGCAAAAAAGAGAAAAGTTGTTGTTCGTAATAAGTTAGCCGAATGGGTCAACCATAGTGCTAAGTGGATAAAAAACCAGTTATAAATAGTCTTTACACCTAAAAAAAATACCGAGCTCATGGCTCGGTATTTTTTTATCTTACAACAGGCGAGGCTATTTGCCTTTGATGACTGAAGAGCTTGGGGCTTTTTTCGCATCTTTTGCTGCACGTTTTTCTTTTAACGATAGCAAGGGTTGTTTCTTTGACTCTTTTGAATTATTACGTTCTTTGCTCATGTTATTTACTCCGTGTATGGCTCAGGGCTTTGATCACTCTGTAAAAATTTTAAACAATATATGAATCACAATATCAAGTATAAGTAATGCGAATATAGCGTTGAGATAAGCATCCTGTTGGCTAAAAGCTTAAACCGATACTAGCACCAAGTTGAGCAAAAATATCTATAACATCGATAGATTATTTAGCGCTAGGGCTAGACGACAAAAGTATAAAGATATGCCCGCAATACAATGAGGTATTAACGTGACTTCACATGAATAAAGTCGGGGATCTCTAATACATTATCGCCCCAATTTTCAATGAGTGCAGCATAAAGAAATTCGATAAAAACAAGGTATTTACGTGGCATATATACCCGTTGAGGGAAACTTAACGTCACTTTAGTTTGTGCCATTGGAAAGTCTTCTAAAATCGGAGTAAGTCGCTGACTTGTAATCGCTTCTTGGGCAATAATGACGGGCACCGCTGTGATGCCAAGCCCTTCGATGGCCGCTTCTCGTGCAAAAGTGACATTATTCACTTTCAGTTGTGCTGGTGGATCAAGATCAACCCACTGCTTACCATCAAATATACGCCAACCACCATTGATGTGCGCCGATTGTAATTTTATCGCAGTGTGATCCATTAAATCTTGTGGGACTTTTGGCGTGCCATGACGTTTAAGGTAGTCGGGGCTGGCCATCAGTTGCCTACTGGCAGTCACCAGTGAGTAGCTTTGTAATTTTGGGTCATGAACCTCTGTTATTTGGAATAAAAAATCAACTCCTTCTTCAATCACATCCACTTTACGGTTAGTCAATTCTGCATCGATAGTGATGTTTGGGTAAGCAGCAAGAAAGCGCGCGAAAATACGGCCCAAAAATAATTGCCCTAATTCTATAGGGCTTATGATTTTTAAGTTGCCTTTAATGTCTTGTTGGCTAGCACTTAGTAAGTCTTCTGCACTTTGTAAATCTTGCAAAATTTTATTAATGCGATGGTAATAACTTGAACCCGCCTCGGTGAGCTTTAATGCCCGAGTGGTGCGAAATAAGAGCTGTACCCCTACATCAGCTTCTAACTCGGCAACCTTACGGCTGACTGTCGCTTTAGTGATCCCAAGGGCTTTAGCTGCACCGGTAAAACTGCCTTGCTCTACCACTTGCGAGAAAATCTGAACGCGATTGAGATCCATATTGTTACACCTGTGGAACAGTGGGTTGAATTTTAGCTATCTAATAAACTACACGAAACAGTAGTAAACTAGAAGGTAATAAATTAGGAGTTCAACATGTCTATAAATAAACGTTTTATCATAGTGCCAAGTCTTATTCTGGCGGTCGTTATCGCAAGCGTTTATTGGTGGTTACAAGTGCGGTTTATTGAGTCGACCGATAACGCCTACGTGGAGACCGATATTTCAAGTATCAGTGTCAAAGTACCTGGTTATATTGTGCAATCGGCGGTTAGCGATAATCAACATGTAAATCAAGGCGATGTACTTGCACAATTAGAAGACAGTCAGTTTGTGGCGCGTGTCGCTCAAAGTCAGGCTGTGTTAGCCAGTTCGCAAGCCAATTTACAGACGTTGGCGGCGAAAGTGGATTTACAACAAGCCTTGATCAATCAAGCCAAAGCGGCTGTGGTTGCATCGCAGTCGGATCAGTTAATTGCCAAGCAGCAGTTAGCACGATCGCAAAAACTGAAGGTGAGCAATTACAGTTCGCAAAACGATGTTGATCAGCTCCAGGCCAGTTTTGATTCGGCATCGGCACACGTTGATGAGGCGCAAGCGGCATTAGTGGCAAAGCAGCGTGAATTGTCAGTGTTTAATGCCCAGTTATTGCAAGCTCAAGCTGACGTAGATCAGGCTCAAGCGAGTGTTGAATTGGCCAATATTCAATTAGCTGATACCAAAATTACTGCGCCATTTTCAGGCATTATTGGTAAGCGTGGTGCTTTAGTGGGGCAGTACGTGCAACCTGGGCAAGCATTGTTTAGCTTAGTGCCCGATTCACAGGTATGGATAACGGCCAATTTTAAAGAAACTCAAATCGAACATATGCAACCTGGTCAGGCTGTTAAAGTTACACTCGATGCCTATCCAGATGAAGAATTTAATGGCTTTATCGACAGCTTAGCGCCTGCTTCTGGTTCTAAATTTAGTTTGTTGCCGGCTGAAAATGCTACCGGTAATTTTACTAAAATTGTGCAGCGTATTCCGGTGCGGATCCGTATTGATAACGAAAATGCGGCGATAGTCCGAACTCGTATTTTACCTGGACTGAGTGCAGTCGTTAAGGTTGACACCGAGAGTGCAACTCAAGCACATGCCACCGCTAAAGCGAACTTTAATGATTCGGCCGCTGTCACTGCAGGGCGTTAATATGAGCCAGTCAGTGGCAGAGTTAGATGCTAATCAAGTCCCTAGTGATAAACCGACAGGGTATCAACGTGGCAGTTATCGCTCATGGATTGCGGTAGCAGGTGGGCTTATTGGCGCATTTATGGCGATTTTGGATATTCAAATCACCAATGCATCAATGAAAGAAATTCAAGGCAGCTTAGGCGCAACGCTAGAAGAAGGTAGTTGGATCGCGACCGCGTATTTAGTTGCCGAAATGATCGCTATTCCTTTGTCTGGCTGGCTCAGCACGGGTTTATCGACCAGACGTTATTTATTGTGGACCACCGCGGCTTTTATTGTCGCCTCAATATTGTGCTCAATGTCTTGGAACCTTGAGTCGATGATAGCCTTTCGTGCATTACAGGGTTTTTTTGGTGGCGCGCTTATTCCATTAGCGTTTCGGCTTATTCTTGAGTTTTTACCTGACAGTAAACGCGCCATGGGCATGGCGTTGTTTGGCGTTACGGCGACTTTTGCTCCGTCCATTGGCCCAACACTAGGCGGTTGGTTAACTGAGCAGTTTAGTTGGCATTATCTGTTTTATATTAACGTGCCGCCGGGCATATTAGTGATGGTGATGCTGGCGTATGGGTTGGAGCGTAAACCCATTATTTGGGACAAACTCAAAAATGCAGATTACTCCGGAATTATTACAATGGCACTGGGAATGGGCTGCTTAGAGGTTGTGTTAGAAGAGGGGAATCGTAAAGATTGGTTTGGTTCTGATCTTATTCGTAACCTCGCAATCATTGCTGTGATCAATATTGGTTTGTTTATTTGGATCCAATTACGCAAACCCCAACCTTTGGTCAATATCAGGTTGCTCGGACAACGCGACTTTGCCTTGTCTACCGTGGCGTACTTTTTATTGGGCATGGCATTATTTGGTGCCATTTATTTAATCCCGTTATATCTGTCGCAAATTCATGATTACACGCCGCTCGAAATTGGTGAAGTGATCATGTGGATGGGCTTTCCGCAATTATTAGTGTTACCGCTAGTGCCTAAATTGATGCAACGTTTTGATCCTCGCTACTTAGCTGCCATTGGTTTTGCACTATTCTCAATCAGTTATTATATGAACAGCCATATGACAATTGATTATGCTGGCGATCAAATGATTACAGCACAAATCGTCAGGGCGTTAGGGCAACCGTTTATTTTAGTGCCTATTGGTATTTTAGCGACGATGCATCTTAAAGCACATGAAAATGCCTCTGCATCGACGGTATTGAATGTGATGCGCAATCTCGGTGGCGCCTTTGGTATTGCGCTAGTAGCAACGCTAAGTGATAACTTGTCTCGTATGCATTTAGCTCATATTAAAGAAACATTGCCGGCGGTGAGTGCACAAGCATACCAGTACATTAATGACACCACTTTGATATTGCAAAGTGCTGGTTCTGATGTTGTGAGTGCCAATGCTCAAGCTTATGCTTTACTGGCTAAAAGTATGACGCAACAGGCATATGTTCAAGCTTATAACGACGTATTTTTTATTATGTCTTGTTTGCTTTTTATCGCGGTCATCGCGGTGTTACTGATTCGAAAACCGCTCGAAAAAAGTGGCTCAGATCAGCCGAATGAAGTGCATTAATCATGATAGTATTATCTTATACCATTGCGCGTTAATAAGTGATGACTCAGCGAGAGTTTAAAGGAATACCCCAGCAGATTTTGCTCTGCGTTCTCGCTATTTAAAAGGGAACAAGTACAACCGATTAAGGTGAAAAATGTCGTTAACTTGGTTAGATGTGGGCTTTACTGAATTGTCTTTAGAGCAGCTTTATGGCGTGTTACAACTGCGTGTTGATGTGTTTGTTGTGGAGCAAAATTGTCCTTATCCTGAATTAGATGGAAAAGACAACGATGCGCATGCAAGGCATTTACTCGGCATTAATAGTCAGCAAGAAATTGTAGCTTACAGTCGTATACTTGCACCAAATGTCAGTTACCCTCAAGCCAGTATCGGCCGTGTGGCTGTGGCTAAATCAGCGCGAGGTCAAGGCGTAGCCAATCAATTAATGCAGCGTGCAATAGCCATTGCAAAACAACGCTGGCCAGATGATCATATTCAAATTGGTGCTCAAGATTATTTACGTCATTTTTATCAACAGCTTGGTTTTGTTGTTAATTCTGAAGTGTATCTTGAAGACGGAATACCACATCTTGATATGCTGCTTACTTATTCATAAATGTTAAGGAATATAAATGTCTGATTATTCAATCAATACTCAACAAATTGTTTGTGTTGCGCAGTTTGTAGCTAAAGAAGGTAAGCGTGATGCATTATTGGCAGCATTAGCGAGTTTAGTGCCTGACACTCGTCGTGAACTGGGTTGTATTCGCTATGAATTAAATGTCAGTATTGAAGATGATCGTAAAGTGGCATTTGTTGAAAAATTTGTCGATCGGGCTGCGTTTGACAAGCATTGTGCTAAAGATGCCATTGAGCACTACTTTCACAATGTGATGCCAGAGCTTGTTGAGTCGCATCATGTGGAAGTATTTAATCAAGTGATAGCGTAAGGCGCTTAAGCCGTCGTTGTGATTTGTTTTATAAGTACACTAAAACGGTGCTTACATAAAAATGCCAGTCTCATTAGACTGGCATTTTTTATCATTAAAGTTGCCTAGCTTATGCTGGCATCAAGATGATTAGAAGTCGTAACGTGCACCAACAGTGAAGACGTTATCATCTTCTAAATCTACAGTTGCAGTACCCACTTTATGGTCGCCTTCATACATTGCATAATGGCCATAAACCAGCGTTGACTTAGAAACGCGGTAGTCAGCACCAATAGTAATATTGGTTACGTCAACATCAAGACCAGTAGCGGCATTACCATTAACATCTTTGATTGATTTATAATATTTACCAAAACCAGCGTCGTCTTGACCGTATTCAGCTTTTAAGTTTACGCCGTTTAAGTCATAAGATACGTTAACGAAGAAAGAATCACCTTCTTGATCAGAAGTTTGGCTTTCAGTGTTTTGGTATAAACCACCTAGTTTGAAGTCACCTAATTTTACTTGTGCCACACCGCGGTATGCATCAATGCCACCAATCGTATTATAAGCAGCCGCTACATAGTAATTTTGCGCTTTAAGGCCTTTATCACCAATCGTTGCGCTTAACGCGTATTGGTCTTCGTACGAATCTTTGCCGTCAGCATCTGTGTAGTTGTCTTCCATTAAATACGTTGCATTTAATGTTACTAAACCACCTAAAACAGGTGAGTAGTACCAAATACCGTCTGCTTTACGATCCTGGCCGCCAATTAAGCGGTCGATATCAGCGTTGAAGTTACCGAATAAATCGACGCCACCTTCAGACTGTTTGAATACTGTGTCATTACGACCAACAAGTACGGTACCAGCATTGGTTTTTAAACCAAGGAAAGTGTTACGTGATTTAAATGTGACTTCATTTTTGTATTTATCTTCTTCAGCTTTATCTAAAGTTTGAGTGGTGTTTTCTACTTGGAATTCCATTTGGTATAGAAGCTCAACACCGTCGCTGATTTTCTCGCTACCTTTAACGCCTAAGTTAGAAAAGTTATTTTCTAATACAGTACCTTCTTTACCATTTTGCGTAGTAGAGCCGTTATCAGAATTAGTTACAGCTAAATCTAAACGACCATAGAAACTTGGGCCTTCAGCAAGCGTAGCAAAAGAAACGAGTGTAAGTACAGATGCTACCGATGCAGAGATTAAGGTCTTTTTCATCTTTCATGCTCCCTAGAACGTTATGTTCTATATTCCATTTTTCATGGTTTTAGTTAGTGAAGTCTGTTGCAGATACTATCCTGTAACAATCTGGTGCAGATTTTTACAGATTTAGCATCGTCATAGTGTGGGCTAGATCAAATAAACTGGCCCTACCTAAAAATTTGTGCAGAAAACTGTGACAATGGCGATGATTTATCAAATTTTGTCACATTTCAGTGCAGATATACCTCTTTTGGGATGTTCCTATTTATTAACAAATAGGCTAGCGCACAACAACAAAAGCGATAATCCAGTAGTTTAGCGTATGTTAATTTAATTGTTGAATATATTAACGACTTGGATCACTAGACCTTAGTCTAGTAAGGCTGATAATTAATCAAATCAAGTGACTGCTATAAAAAGTAGCGGCATCAAAGTAGTGCGACTCCGTCAGTTACTCGTTTATCTGCAACAAACATTTAGCTTTAGCGTGAAATCAGCTAGAATCGCCAGCGAAATTGGTCGTTAATCGAGGCGTAATCCATGTTGTCTGAATCTTATACTCATCGTTTTGCTGGCGTGGGGCGTTTATACGGTCAAGCGGCATTGACGACTTTCTCACAAGCCCATGTGGTGGTTGTCGGGATTGGCGGAGTAGGGACGTGGGTCGCCGAAGCGCTAGCGCGCAGTGGTATAGGGCAAATCACCCTCATCGATTTAGATGATATTTGTGTGACAAACACTAATCGCCAAATTCATGCGTTAACTTCTACTATTGGTCAGTCGAAAGTTGAGGTAATGGCAAAACGGATTAACGAGATCAATCCAGAGTGTATTGTTAATGAAGTCGAAGACTTTGTGACGTTAGATAACTTAGGCGAATACTTTGTTCCGGCATCGCGAGGCGGTACGATTGATTATGTGGTTGATTGCATCGATGCGGTTAAACAAAAAGCAGGCTTAATCGCCTGGTGTAAGCGTAATAAAATCCCGTTAGTGACGATTGGTGGCGCGGGTGGCCAGACTGATCCGACGTTAATTCAAGTGACCGATTTAGCCAAAACAGTACAAGACCCTTTATTGGCTAAGGTGCGTAATATATTGCGTAAAGAATATAATTTTAGCAAAAACGTGCAACGTCGATTTGCCGTTGATGCGGTTTTTTCCACTCAGCATTTAGTCTACCCACAAGCCGATGGCAGCGTATGCAATACCAAAGCAACAGCAGAAGGTAGCATGCGTATGGACTGTGCATCGGGATTTGGCGCAATCACTATGGTTACTGGCACCTTTGCTTTTGTGGCCGTGAGCCGAGTATTAACTAAATTAGCAGCAAAGTAAGCCATCGGCTTACAACGCCTAGCATTGCCCAGAATACATAGCCTTTGAATATCATTGCCAAGGCTATGCATAACTTCTCTGACAAGATTGACCCTTCGTCTATTAGCCTAATATTGGCGGTTGTAGCTAACCGCCCCCATATTGAGTTCACATCACGTTAATTGTCCTCTTCACCGTCTTTTATACTAATACGCTCTATGTGATACACCATGACTTATTGGTATCTGCCTTGTCGAGCCTTCAGCCCCTTTTGCTCTGTGATCTCGCTATTTGAAAGGGAACAACCATGGCTACTAGCGACACCTTAATCAAAAACCGCTGGACGCATTCTGAGTGTTCACTTATTAATGCGGATTGGTATAACTGCATCGATATTTGAAAATCGTGGGTTATTTGGCTCTATTAGCATTCTAATATCGACTTATATTGAAGTTCAATGAGGTTTATTATTTATACTTATCAGTGATTTAAGTGTTGGTGTGCCCGTTTGAATCTCTTGGCACTAATTTTGCTTTATTTGGGTTAAGTTCAAAAATCTGACACTGCGAGTAGGCTATGATGAAAATGAAAATCGGTTCGATGAATTTACTAAACGGCAAGCGTGTGTTCGTCAGTGTAATGGCATGGGGAGTCGTAACCTGTGCAGCTTTGCTTTTTGCCCCCAAAGATATTTTGGCGAGTCTCGCTTTAGCAAATATTGTGAGTGATTATGGTCAGTTTATTGGCTTAGGTTTAATCATAGGTGTTGCCTATTTTCTCAGTCAATTATTTGCTTTTGTGGTAGATGAGGCCATTGTTAATTTACGCCAGAAACGCACAGTTGAAACGATTGAAGCTAAGGTTAAATTATTAGACCCAGCTGAAAGAGCCTTATTGCGAGAGTTTTTCTTGCAAGGGCAGACTATTCTGACGCTGCCGCAAAATGAGCTAGCAGTGAGAAATTTAGTCAATACGAATATTCTGGAAACACTCGGTAATGAGCGTCATTACGCAATTCAGGGGCCGACAGCAGATTATAAAATTTCGATGCAGGCACGCGTTTATCTCAATCGTGATGTATTGCGTTTACCTGCTGGAGAACCCAGTGCAGAAGAGATGAGTTATCTTATTAAAACGAGGCCGCAATTTGTGAATGGTCTTGTGCAAGCAAGAAAGCATGCAGCATAAAGCACACAGCAATAAAAAAATGGGGGCTATAAAGCCCCCTAATTATATCATTCGCAAGGAAGTGTTGAACAATTAGCAGTAAAATATTAGCAGTAAAATAACTTAGCCGATTAAGCGACTTACTTAACTGGAGCAGACTTCACAACAAACATCCACATTAGATAAGACATGATTCCGAATGTGCAAAAAATGACAATCATAGAAAGTAATCCTATTGCGTTTCCAAACATTAAATCTAACCAAAATGCCATGACTCTTATCCTCTGAATGTGAAATCATGTTTATCATAAAGTTAAAAAGTGATAACAATAATGATCTCGATCAACCTTCGTCTCCTCAGTATTAGCATTTCGTTAATTTTGCTAAATAGCTCACAAAAACAACCATAGAATATAGAATAGGTGATGCGAATGACTTTTGAGCAATCAGTTGATTTTTACATAAAAGAATCATCAAAGGGCTTGCCATTGTCAGAAGCAAAGGTATAATCGCCAACACTCAATTGTGACAATAACAATTGAATTTTGATTAGTGATGTCGTAAGTTCTGCAAAGATATTTATTTAGATGATTTTGCACAGCTTATAAAGCTCACAAGACTTTGCCTGAGTGATGAAATTGGTATACATGGGGGATTCAAAATTCGCTGCGTCTACTTTTAAATATCGATTAAGCTGTTGAAATAGAAAGTTAATGTGTCAATAATTAACGTTCAAAAGCCATGTAAAGATTTGCAAAGTTTTTTAAAGTTACAAATATGTGCCTGTTCAAGTAAAATGGTTTCGAACAGGGTTAAAAACACATAATTAAGTTGTTCAGTTTTGCAAAGTAATTTGGTCTAAATTAGATTACTTTGCAAAGCTAAAATAGCTTCTAAGTCTTTGCCTGAGTGATGAAATTGGTATACATGGGGGATTCAAAATCCCCTGTCGCGAGACGTGTCGGTTCGAGTCCGACCTCAGGTACCATTATTTGAAAGCCCTGTTCTTAACCGAACGGGGCTTTTTTATGACTTAAATTTAACACCAACACGCTTCTTTAACTCACTTTCCAATACTTGGTGGTTAATCCGTGGTAACAACCACTTCAAATACATCAAACTCCAACCAATAACAAAGGAAGTTTTGCTCCCAAATCGGGTAGAACTCTGTCGCGACCTCAATAGAAAAGGCACCATTGATACTTTGAAAGAGGCCGCTGCTTAAATCAAAGTCCACCTCTTTAACCAATTCCCAGTGGCCTCCTTGGCCGACATAACAAAAGTCAGTGATATAACATAAATGCCATTGTTCACCTTGTTTCTCTAGTCGTATTTCTACAGGGTGGTAGCCACCACGTTGAGGGCTGTAATCAGGATCTCGAAAGTTAATCGTAATCGCATTACTAGTTTGTTCAGCGATAAAAGGCGTTAATGCCATTATCAATCTATTGGATATTGGCAATGCCATTACTTTAGTGATGGTGTTCATTTAGCATCCTTCGTGGTTTCTTCGTGCGCTTATTTAATGGGGGACGGTTATCCCCCCTACTGATTAGATTGTTACTTAGTAGATTTAGTGGGGGGTTCGGCTTTGGGTTCCTGACTCGCCTTATTCTTTTTGGTTGGAAATTTGGCACTTTTGAGTAAGAGGTCGTCTAATTCACCGTTATCTACAGCATCAATAATGAGTTGGATGGTTTCTGGTAGCTTGGCTTTATCACCGACATCAATAGCGGGTTTGTCTTTAACGAATTCTATCGGCCTAATACCAACACGCACTTCTAGATAATAATGGCCTTCATTGTCGTAGTACCAAGGGCGAACATTGATACGACGACGCACTTTCTTCCGCTCTCCCGTTTCAGGGTCTTTCATGCTTTTTTCGCGGTAAGCTTCAAATATTGTTCCTTGGATGAAGCATTCTGCCATTTCAAGTTGCTGCTTAAGTTTATCAACCAAGCGAGTTCTTTTGGCTACGATAGGCGGCTTAACGGCAATTTCAGGGCGAGCAATAACCTTGAGCGAACTCAATAATGTTGTCATGGGATGTTCCTTTTAACGGTTTAGTGGAATGTGTTGTTGGGTGTTAGTTGATAAAGCCAATACTGCGAGTGACTTGTTTACGGCTACTTTCTGTTTCCAGTAATGCGATGGCCGTTGTTCTGTGGTTATGGTTGGGTTGAAATAATATGCGCCTTGCTAAGATTGCGAAGTCACCGGGTGTGAGTTGTTGTAAGGGTTTAAGCTGGCTCATTTCTACTTTGGTGAGCTGACTAAGGCCTAGCACCTGCTTATATAAGATGTGGCGTTGAGATTCGGTTAGATAGTCACATGTTAGTTTGAAATCAAACCTTCGCATTACTGCGCTATCAATCGCATCAAGTGCATTTGTCGCTGCAAACACAGGTTGTGTATTGCACTCAAGCTGCGACAAGAGTTCGTTGACGAGCTGAACGTCGTGCTGCGAGTGCGCGTTCTGACGCTTACTCAGTAGACTATCAACTTCATCAAAGAGCATCAGCTTCTTAGCTTTATGCGCTTCCCTAAAGAGCGCTGCGATGTTCTGCTCGCTTTCACCCACATACTTACTGAGCACGTCCGAGCATTTGATGTGCATGACTTCCATTCCGTGTGTTTCAGCCAAGTGATGCACCCAACCTGTTTTACCTGTACCTGGGGGGCCATTGAGTAATACCCTAACAGGTAAGCTGTTAGCGATAGCGGTGTCGATGTCACTGATAATGGTCTGTGCATCTTGCCCGTCTATGGCTTTAAGGTTTAAGCAGCTTGGGTTAAAGGTGAGTTGCCCTTCATATTTCGCTGGAACAGAGTCTTCTCCACACGCATCAAGGGTGGCATCGATGACTTCAAGTACCACTTCTTCTGCTTCCTCCCCCGTTAACGTCAAAGTGCTGGCGACATGCGCTGCATTAGCAATGTATGCAGGGACGGCATTCGATTTAGTCGCTAACATCATTCTAAATTCATTGGATACCTTAAGCGCTTTCAGCATGGCCTTACTCATGGCATAGCTAAACGCTTCATCTGGTACTGGGATTTCCATCACCAGCTTGAACCGCCTAATGTAACTAGGCTCAAGCGATGACACATGGTTAGTTATCCATATTGCAGGTACAGGATTATTCTCCATTAAGCGCATCAGGCTTTCTTTAGAATATTGCTCATCGGCATGTTTAAATATGCTTTCACATTCATCGACCAATAGTAGGTTTTCAGTTGAATCACCAATCAGGTTTTGCAATAGCGTGAGGTAGGTAAGGCGTTGTCTGGTCGGTTCTGTATTAATGAAATCAGCAGTCGCTTTACCATTTTCAAACTGGACACTTTGTACCTCTATAAGGTTGCGGCCAAGTTTTTGTGCCAAGGTACGTGATAGTTCTGTTTTACCCGTACCCGCATCCCCATAGAGTAAAATGTTAACACCTTTAAGGCGTTTAGCGTTTGCAGCCTTGAGGTAGCGATAGACTAAGTCGGCATTCACATGCTCAAACTGCTTGAGTGTGAACTGGGCTTTAGGGCTGTACTTGAGGATGGGTTTAAGAAACGTTTCGCGACTATCTAGCTTTTGGCTTACTAAGAATGCACGAAATGGCTTAGGTATTCTTAATAGGTCTGGAACATGAAAATTAGCGTGGTCAACAAAGTTGTTATGAACCAAGTATTGCAGTTGTTCATAAATACCATCATCGTCTAACCCCGTATCTTGTTCTAGCTGATGGATAAGGATAGAAGAGTCATGAACCGATAGCTGGGTAAGTAACTCCCTTAAACCTGAGTTGGCATTCATCACAATAATCAGTTTCATGATTGTGACCATCGCTGGCTCAAGCTTAAATAACTCGCATAGAAATACAGCATTATGTTGCACGGTATCGGCAATTGTTGGATGGTTATCCGTTAACGGGAATAACGCTATCGTACTGTCAATATCGTATTGAATACCCTGTTGAAGCTTAATCCCAACTAACCCATTGATGATGTAAGAAGGGATAGATTCGAAGCCATAGTCTACCGCTGACAATAACAATGTTTCAGCAAACTGGGTGGCGAGGTAATCACAATGCTTTGCTCGTTGTAGAGGTGTCTTTATGTTTATCATCGGTTACTTGCGCCCCCGTCTATGGGCTTTCGCAGGTGGCGTGTAATCAAGAATCTCAGCGGCCTGCTTCATAAACTCATGGTCACGTTTATCGTAAATCGTAGTGGTGCTGATATCCGCATGGCCTGCCATTTGCCTCACGGTATTGATGTCTACATTTTGCTCAAGTAAACGAGTGATAAAGGTGCGACGTAAATCATGGGGTGAAACATTATCCACGCCCAATTCATACAAGGTCTCTTTGACTAATCGATATAGAGACGTTGGTGTGGTTGGCTTAGTTAATTTAAGCTTGCCAGTAAGGGATGACTTACACAGTAAATAACCTTGCTGACGACTGCGTACCTTGAGCCATGTAACAAGGTTTTGCTCTACCCAATTGGGTAAAAACAAGGTGCGGCTTTTATTACCTTTACCCGCAACTACTGTCAAAGAGTGGAGGTTTGCATCATAGTCGTGCAGCATTAACGCTGATAGTTCACTGCGGCGAAGTCCAGTACCTAAGAACAGGCTGAATATCACCAGATTACGGGCAGCGAATGCGCCTTTCTTTTCTTTAAAGTAGGTAAGTACAGCCGTTACTTGTTCAGTGCTTAATGGTGTACCTTGATGCTGTCCATGTTTGACCTGATTAATTGTCTCCAAGTTAGCAACTTGCGATAACTCTGCTTGATTCATCAAGGCTGCTACTTTTACGATATTCTTTATTGCAATCATGGCGCGGTTAATCGAACGAGCAGACCATTTTGCATGTGTCATCACAGCGCGTATCTGTAATGCTTGTTGATAGTCAATCTGGCATAGCTTGTCGTTGAGACAGTCTTCTTGCCATTGCATTAATCGTGCAATACTGCGCATTTGTGAGCTGATAGAGCGCTGACTATTAGAAGACAGACGGCTCAAATACAGCGCGAACGGGGTCGCTGTAGTCATTGAAAACTCCAGTAAGTGTATTAGTTGAATTGTATTTAGAGGGTTGAGCTAGAAGGGAAAAGTGATACAAGAAACACGTTCATAGTATCACTTTATGGACTCAATTTCAGCAGCTGTTTTTGACACGGTTAAGGGGAGTAAGCTATTTTTTATTTATCATTTTTAATTGTTTAACTAGTAAAGAGACTTCACTTTTGTCACTCAATCTCGGAGTGGAGTTTTGTGCTTCTTTATCTTTACGTGTAGTTCTTTTTTGCTTTCCCCATTTTAAGTTTAATTTAGAGTTAACAACTCCAATATTCAAAACTATATGAACATATTCAGTTGTGAAGATATTTGGGGTGGGCAGACTTTTATTAAGGCAAAAATCAATATTTACTTGAGTTAACGTTAATAAAGCGAAGTCATGTAACTTAGTTAGGATTTTCAATAAATCACAGTTTTTTTCAAGGCTTATATTTTTTTTGTTGATTAGTTGCAAAAGACTGTTTTTGGGTTTTTTAAATAGTTGTGGATGCAGGCCAGAGCTTGATTGGCTAAAATATATTCCACCATTACTTCCGAAATTGTCGGTCTTAAATTGATTTGTTTTTATAGAGAAAACTTGTTGTTCAATCCAATCATCTTGATGTACCAATTCTTCGAACAGGAACAAGGCTACTTTTAGCTCGTCAATACTCAATGTCGGTGTTGATATCAAGTTCATAACATGTTGAGCATGTTTTGTGCTTACTTTGGCGTACCTAGCTAAATCTGCTGATTCAACAGATGGCATGTGTTCTTTAAGTAGCTTGCGGTCTGATAAGCGTTTTTCCAATAAGATGGGATTGTTTTCCGTTCCAACATTACCTTGAGCTTTATAAATATCTTCCATCTATTTATCCATTTGATTCTTAAGAGTATTTCTATTCCGCTTTTGCTTTTTATAACATTTTTAAATAGAAAAAATAATGGTTAAAGCAAAGTGTCCATCCAATATAGTCTGCACTCCATCTCAATTCCATCCAATTTTTAGCCGAATCTATCAAGCTATAGTGTATTAGTTTTTTTTATCTGATGTCAGCAATAGAATCACTAATGCTTAACTTGATGAAATATAGTGTTTTTTTGTTTTTTCAAATGTATTCCAACTTTTATTTCATTACTTCTGATCAGAAAAAAATACATTAGTTCAGAGGGGATACAACCTATTTATAATCCTTATTATTGATTCTTGTGGAGAGTGAATTTAAATCTTCATCGAAGATTTGGTATAAACAATTGAACTGAGGATCATCAAATGGAACAAGTTAATAAGAGCATTTTGCTGGACGTCAATCAGGTTGCAAGTGAAAGGGTACAAGATTTAAGTGATGGAACAAGTGCTCCTAAAGTTGATGAAAGCCATATTCCTGAAATTATTACTGGTGAACAAGAGTCTATCGGGCTTGGTAACCCGAAGTATAAGCCAACTCAGGAAGAGGTAAATGACACAATTGTAAACCTTTCCAATACATTTGCAGAATTTAAGTATTGGCTATTTCTAATATACATCCATGAAATGTATAAATATCCTCCCTATAACTGTAAATCAATAAATGAATTTGTGGGGAACCATTTAACTATCTCACGTGCAACGGTTTATCGAGTGATTGTCGAAATCAATATTAATTACTCTATATATGGTAGTTATGACTGGTGTTCTCCAAAAATCAATTCCAATATTTGCCAGAAGCTTAATCGTGTTTTAGTTACTCAAGGTTTGTACCAACTCAAATGTTTCTGGTTTGAGTTAAATTGTAAACTAGATAAGCCTATGACGGCTAAAATTGTAGAACAACAAATTTTTTATTATGGAAGGTTTAATTGTCTTGCAGATAATGAAACTCATAAAAGTGATATAAAAGTACCTACACATTTAAAACCACAATCTATTCAGAGTTTTGAAAATAAATTTGGGGAGGATTGTTCTATTGAACCTGATAAGGATTATTTACCTTTCGGAGACGAAAAAGATGAATCCGATAATGAATTCGATGATGAATTCGATAATGAATTCGATGATGAATTCGATGATGAATCCGATAATGAATTCGATGATGAATTCGATGATGAATTCGATGATGAATTCGATGATGAATCCGATGATGAATCCGATGATGAATCCGATGATGAATCCGATGATGAATCCGATGATGAATCCGATGATGAATCCGATGATGAATCCGATGATGAATCCGATGATGCAAAAGACGACTCAGAACTTGATTGTATTATTCAATCAGTAATGGCTGATATTATATATAAAACTTACGGTGGTGTGTACACCGCTAGGCTAGGAGAAGCTATTAATATTATTGTTAAGCTACATCCCATTGAATTAATGGCGCTTAATGAGTGTGTCGAGCAGATATTGTCTTTGCAAGAATCAAAAGTTGTCTCAAGTTGAGACAACTGAATTTATAAGCTTTACCATTTAGATAATACAAGTGCACATCATGTTTATATGCGATATTGATGTGCGCTCTATAATACAACAGTATTATTATGTATATGTAGTATATATCTTATTATATAGCTAACAAGTATGTAGTAATAGAACAGTAACAGAGATCTTACTATGTCTAAGCCTAATAACTCTACTATTCCTAATATAATTCGTGTGCATTCTGGCAAAACCTACGTAGCAGGTGTAAATGCTTATACCCAAGCAAATAACCAGTTATGTGATCTTGCCAATCTATCTAATTCTTCTTCTAAAGTATTTAAAACACGGCTCAAAGCTTGGTTTAAAGATAAGCCGAGTAATGAGCGGTTAAATCATTTTAAGCTATTAGAACTTGGCCGTTACTTAAGCGCAATATTCATGAATCCGCTCGAATCCGGCGTGATACCCTTTGTCGATATGCTGTACTTAACTATAGACGTGCCAGAATCAGTGGTTTCTTCGCTATCTATGGCTATGAAATCTGTGCCTACGGAGCATTTTAAGCTGTATAAAACGGGCACCACTAAAGTTCTAAAGAATTACAAAGACGTGTATCAACGCTTCGCAATGTTCGAAAATCCAATGTCTTCAAAGATTATTGTCTATTGGGGAATACATCCAGAGGTTAGAGAGGAGCGCCCGAAACAGCGTTTAGTCAAAATATCATTAAATCCCGCAAGGCATAGTCCTGCCGAAATTACCGCCTTTTTCGAGTGGTTTAAGTCGTTATTAGGTGATGATGCACAGCAAACTATGGAGGTGGCTAATGTAACGCGCCTTGATATCGCTATGGATCTAATTGGCGTGCCGTTACCTTATTTGTTAGTCGAACGTACGAATGTCAAGCTAAGAAGTTATTATTTGAATGAGGAAGCTAAAAAGTCACGTTTAGGAATGGGGAATTTTGGCAGTCCAAAATCTAATAGATCCTATGTGTACGACAAGTTAAGGAAATATCTAGATTTAGGCCCTTTTAATGTTGATTTGCTTGTTTATGACACAGCTAAGAAGCGTTACGTACCTATTAGTCGTTTGGAACGTGTATTTAAGTTTGCGGATTCAAAAAAACCTATTTGCCTTGGTCAACTTGAAAAGGCTCCTTATTTTCTTAAAAGCACTGTTTTTTACAATCCAATGATATTGATGTTCTTAAACGCAACACAACGCGATAGGGTTGAGAAATATGGTTTTAGCTACTGGTATCATAAGATTAATAGAAAACGTTGGAAAATAAGTCGACTTTTGCTTGATAATCGAACCCTAGAAGTTAACGATAAGCAGCTAAAGTCATTACAAGTTGCTGCTTTAATCCGTTTAAAGAAGCTTATTTTAGAAGCGTAAATGTGATCTTTAGACATTTTCAATGCTTGCGATATTATTCGTAACACACTAATGTTTTCATATTAGTGTGTTTTATTATTGATAGAGACGTTTATCGATGAACCAAATATTGAGACTATTCGACATAACTTGGGCGTGGAAGACCATATCCCATTTTTTGCCTATTTGATTTACCGCTGTGATACTAATGAGTTTCTAGCTAAATTCGACATTTCCTCTGAGCGTTTGCTAAAAGCATGGCACCGCTCACCAGACCAAGCAAAACCATTTAAAAAAGTCCTTGAGGCTAATTTTGTATGCCAGCAACTTGAGTTAGACCCTAGCATCTGTGAGATAGTGATTGGATTTGATTTAGGTAAACAAATTGCTGTTGGCTCATTGAATAGCGATATAGTAGGAAATAACTGATATATGTACTTCCTGATTACTATTTTTTATCAGCTCGGATTTTTTATCCAAGTTATGCTTGCTTCTTTGTAGTCCATCGCTAGAATTGCTGTATGTAAATACAGTGGTTTTGTTTATGCGTGTGATCCCCATACCTGCCCATGCAGGAATAACAGGCTTTGAAAGTCCAGCCGCAGAATACAGTCAGTTAAGTCTGAGCTTAGATGATCTCCTTATCGAGCATCCTAGCGCAACCTTCATAGGACTCGCTCAAGGCGATTCAATGCAGGACGTTGGTATCTTTGATGGTGATGTGCTCATTGTTGATCGCCATGAAACAGCGCGAAACGGGGATGTTATAGTCGCCAACTTTAACGGTGAGTTTGTTTGCAAAATCCTTGATTCTCAACGCCGTCTACTACTTTCTTCAAATCACCAATTCCAGCCAGTAACCATTCATGAACATGATGAGTTTAGTATTGAAGGTGTAGTGACTCGCTCTATTCGTTGCCACCGTCAAAGTCCATTATTGTGTGAGCATTAGATGTTTGCCTTAGTCGACGCTAATAGCTTTTATTGCAGTGCAGAACAGGTATTTCGTCCTGATTGGCTTACCGCGCCAATCATTGTGTTGAGTAACAATGACGGTTGTATAGTTGCTGCCAATAGACAGGCCAAAGAAGTGGGTATTCAGAAGTTTTTGCCTTATTTTAAAGTTAAAGAACTTTGCGCCCAACGAGGTGTTATTGTCTGTTCTTCGAACTATGAGTTGTATGCTGACTTATCTACCAAAATGATGAATATCATTGGCCGTTTTGCACCAGAGCAACATATTTACAGTATAGATGAGAGCTTTCTCTCGTTTAAAAACTGCTATCCCGCTATCAAGTGTCTTAACACTCAAGGTCAGTTAATTCGCCGTGCAGTATGGAAAGAGACGCGTTTAGCTGTTTGTGTTGGGATCGGTGAAACACTGACATTAGCTAAAATTGCTAACCATGCCGCTAAGAAGGTTAAGGGCTATCATGGCGTTTGTGTGATTAATACGGACCAAGAACGTGTCGCTATCCTAAAGCAACTTGTTGTTGGAGACGTATGGGGTATTGGGCGAAGGATTAGTAAGAAGCTAGCATTAATGAATATCCATACTGCTTATCAACTAGCATGTATACCTCCTGGGCTAGCCCGAAAACAATTCAGTATTGAAGTCGAACGTACAGTTCGTGAACTTAACGGACAAGTGTGTAAAGTGTGGGATGAGGCGAGGGCTGATAAAAAGCAAATTTTCTCAACGCGGAGTGTAGGGGAGCGGATCACCGACTTTGACTCATTATTACAAGCTTTGAGCAAGCATGTCGGTATTGCAGCAAGTAAAGCGCGTAAGCAAGGCTCAAGCTGCAAGACCATGCTACTTTTTGCTAGCAACTCACCCTTTGATGAACGTCCTGTTAGTTACAAAGCTATAGTGCATTTTCCTTGCCCTACTAACTGCACCGTCGAGCTAACCAAAGCTATGAGTGAAGCTGCGCCCAAGCTATTTCGTGATGGTGTTCGCTATTACAAGATAGGAATTGGCCTAATCGATTTAGCTAGCGAACAGAACAGCCAACTTGATTTGTTTAATCCCCCGACAGCTAAGCCAGCATTAATGCTTGCACTAGATCACATCAATCAACGTTATGGCAGTGATACTGTGTTTCTCGCTGCACAAGGTATAGAGCATAAATGGGCAATGCGAAGGGATTTACTGACACCGCAATACACAACTAAATGGCTTAGTGTGCCGCACATTAAGTGCTAACAAGGTTATGCCCCAAAGTGTGTTTGAAATGGATATATTTCACGGTTTAACCGATTGCATTTACCCTCAAAAATATAATATCACCTTCATAGAATAGCCTGAGTCGTTATCTCTCTGCTTCACCGATAAATACAGCAAAGACATCAATGGGCTTAATACACTCGGCATTGTTGTTTACCGAGTCTTTATCGTTTGACCAATATTGCTATCATACATCTGTCATCTTATAACTAGACATTAGAGCAGTGGTAGCACCATATCAACTCTGTGCATATTAGGTCCCCAGCCATCTTTAATTTCAGTCGTCTTTTTTGCACCAAATTTTTCAAAAAATGCAGCTGAAAGATGACTGGTTGCGATGTCTATGTGGGTAACCTTACAATCAACGGCGATATTTTTAGCATAAGATATCATTTGAGTACCAAGACCTTTGCCATGCACTGATGGGCAAGTCATGATCCATGTAATATTTGCTCTGTTATTTTTTTCGTCGATATTCAAGCCAAAAACGGCCACGATTTCACTTTCAATTTGTCCAACTTTATAAGTTTTTCCCTGCTTTTCGAGGAACTCAACATAATCCTGTCTTTCATTATTTGCGAAAAATTCGGGACAATTTTTATCAAATAATGCAATGCACTCTTCAAAACATAAATCACAGTAATCTTTAAACACTAATTTAGTATCAGTCATAATTATCTTCACTTATTTTTAACATTACACATCAATCTGATGTGTTTTTAAGGCCTGTTTTGACGTTTAATTTGAAATAATTTGATTACTTTATTCAAACCTCCTTCTTATACTTAACAGATTCAAGTGTCGCTAACCAAACTAAAGGTAAGATGATTAACGCTGAACCTATCACAAAACTCAAATCAGGAACTTCATCAAACCACATGATGCCCACTATTACGGCACCTAATAAGCCAGTATATTCAGCGCTAGAAATTTTATGTGCTTCAACTGTTCGGTATACCAAGACGCATATACCTGCATAAATCAAAATGAATAAATTTGAGCTTGCCGCTGTGAATAGCGGGTACCAATCCAAAGGTTGGTGTTCCCAAATTGCTAAACTAAAGGCAAAAGGTATTCCCATTAGATTGGTCAAGAATAAAGTCTGAGCGACAGTGTGGTGCTGAGGAAGTTTACGAACCAAGAGATTATTTGTAGCCATTGTTACCGCGACTATAAGTGCAGATACAGCCGCCAAACTAATTTGTGTCGGTTGTACAACGACGAGAATACCGACAAAACCCACAATCGATACGGTTATAGTTGGGGTGGTTAACGTGTCTTTATAAAATAAAAAACCCAACGGTAACATAAGTAATGGGGCAGTATAAAAAATAGCATTAACAGTTGCCAGAGGTAGAGCTTGAAGAGACAATACCATGAATATGGCACCAAATAACCAAACATGGCCACGTACAAAGTGCCATTTTAAATGACTAAATAATTTGATTTTTGTATTGAATAAGCAAAATGGCAAAAGCATCAATACTGCTGTTAATTGTCTAAATAGAACAAATTGATACACTGCAGCCCCAGTCGGCAGGCTTTTTATTAAAGCATCCGAAATGACGGCGACAATATTTCCTAAAATCAATAAAACCATTGCAAATCCAACACTCATCTTCGGCATTTTTTCCCTCGACTTATTCTAAAAATGTAAAAAATTAAATACCATTACGCAAATCAGGTGCTTAAGTAGGGAGTATATTCATATAATTCTATGACGTATAATGATATAAAATTGCTTAGTATTAGCTGAGGTAATAATGAAGTTGCCACCATTGCGCGCTGTACAATGTTTTGAGTCAGTTGCCAGGCTTAAAAGTTTTTCAAAAGCAGCAGAAAGTCTTAATGTGACTCAAAGTGCGGTGAGTCATCAAGTACGAATGCTTGAGGAGTATCTTGGTGAAGCTATGTTTTACAGGCAAGGCCGGACATTTTCATTAACAGAAGTTGGAGAGCGTTACTTCACAGAAGTCAGTCAATCACTAGCTATTCTGTCTAATGCCAGTCAGATTATTCGACACGGTAAACCTGGGTATATTCGTTTAGCACTTTATAGTTCAGTAGCCGTCAATTGGTTAATCCCTCGATTAGAAGATTTCCGTAAACAGTATCCAGAGATAGAAATAACGTTAGATATGGTCACAGATCAGCCGGATTTTAATGACCAATTCGCAGATTGTTTTATTACCGTAAATCCACCAAAACGTCACTTTGTAAGTAAATTGTTATTTACTGAAAAGTTATTTCCTGTTTGCGGTCAAAAGCTTTGGGAAAAAATAAGAGATAAGCCACTCCCTGAGGCATTGTGGCAACATCCGATATTGTCTGTGCGATATTCTGACACAAATCAAAACATCGCCGATGATTGGTTACGATGGTGTAAAGCCGGTGGGTTTGAGCTACCTAGTGATCTAAAAGTTAATCAATTTAGCCATGTGCTACTCGCGGCAGAAGCGGCACGTTACAATTTAGGTATTACGCTTATTAATAACTATATGACGGTAGATCAATCTCATAAACAGAATTTTGTCAGAATTCCTATGCATGAATTGAAAACTGGTGATAACTTTTACTTTGTCTATAGTGAGTTAAATTCTAACAGGGCTGATATAACAGCGTTTGGTCGTTGGTTGGAACAGCAATGTTATACACTTAATATATGATAATTGTCATGTTGTCATATCCCGCCTAATAAGACTTTCAACAAGTTAATGGAGTAACAGGTTGTAGTGGCTTAGTAAAATTGGCCATAGATGTGTAGTAAACAGATATTTTTCACATAGAAAAATCTATCTGAAAATTTAGCGTTGTCGGAACTTCGTAACTTGCTTTTGTCCAAAAACGAGTCGCTTCAGATTTGAATTTAGGCCAGTTTAAACTTATGGCAACCTGCTATTATTTGGTAAAGGTTACTGGCCGGCAAACAAAACGCCTTACTGTGAGTAATACTTATGTGTGGAAGACTCAACATCAATGAAATGCTTAGTCAAAGGGTATCAAAAAGATTAGGCATTGATTTTCGTGCACAGCTGAATCTTGATTTACGACCAACTGAGCAGGTCGCGACCTTAGTGATGCATAATGAAAGGCTTTATCAACAAGACGCTTCTTGGGGCATACAGCCTGCATGGTCTAAGAGGATGCTGATTAATGCCCAAGCCGAGACTGTGGCTAGCAAGAAAACCTTTGCCTCAGCCTTTGCTCATAATAGATGTTTAGTGCCTTGCTCTGGTTGGTTTGAATGGCGTGATGAAGGAGGCTCTAAGAAGCAAAAGTACCTATTTAGTTATGAAGATAATGAACCACTGTATATGGCAGGTATTCTTTATCTCTGTGACGATGCTATGCAGTTAGTAACCCTAACTACAGCACCTACTGATGAATGCCGACTTTACCATCACAGAATGCCGCTGCTTATAGGTGCTAGCGATATCCGTTATTGGTTTCAGTCTGACCCTAACCAGCTAGAGAATCTGTTGTTCAATAATCCTGATATCCCAATTAAGATACTAGCCGCTTAGCTAGTTCTTGATCTCGAGCATGCTTGCTATTGAATTGTGCACTTGCACATAGAGAGAACCTTTGCTCATTATCGCTGTAGCATTCTTCAAAATTTGATTGAATCACTATGCTTATGCAGACTCTTCTCAGATTTATGCTTTGTAGCTGTAAATTGATGAAATGTGACTGTTTATGCAGTTATGTGTGCATAAACTGTATTTTGTGTCTGTTTATCACGATTACGCGCAGAACACGTAAAGTAAGCGCTAAAACACGCTAAAAGTGCACTTTAATAAACATTAAAGTGCAGTTTCCTTTCGGATTTTATAGCGTTTGAAGTTACTATCATTACCAATGAACAACTTAGTGTGTTCTTGTTATTTTTGATATAACTAAACCGCTCAATCTGTGAGCTCTTAGAGGGATGATGACTAGTTTTAAAGCTATTTCAGAACAGATGCGTAAGCTTGGAGCTTCACGAATATTTTTTAAGCCGTTAGCTAACAATGATAACACTAAGCAACAGATCTATTTAGGCTCGGAATTTGATGTGATTCGCTCAATTCCTTCTGGTGAGATTTATGCTCAGGGTATTAGTACAAAAGGCCCTATCTTTAAGGCGCCATTGGATTTTTATTGGATAGATGAAGATGGGAATACTGACCGAGCGCCAAAGTGCCAAATCATTTTATACCCAAAATACCCAGAAATTCGTATGTCTGGCTTTTTAGCTGCTACTAATAGAAAGTTAGCCATAACACCACGCCATTTGATGCAACCTCCCACGAAATCTGAACGAGCCATAAGAATTGATAGCCATCGATATCTCGTATTAGGCGTAAATAAAACAACCATTTGGGCGTATTGCACTTCGTGGGAAGATGAACTTGCATTGGAGTTAAAGCAGCTTGTTACTGAGAACAAAGCAAAGCTAGTCGCTTCAGTTTTATATGAATCGATAACCGTTGGGAAAACAAGCGAAGAGAAGCTATTAGATAAACTGCGAGCGATCTATGAAGGTGGTCCAATTGAGTCATGCCGATTACAATCTGACGGTACTAAAATACCATACAAGGCTCAAAACGGTGCTGGTTATACACTAGAAGCTCAGTTTGATATTACACCGAATGGATTCTCTGACCCTGATTTTATGGATTGGGAATTAAAGTCGCATTCTGGTTCTGTGGTGACATTAATGACACCAGAACCGAATACCGGTATCTATATCGAAGATGGATTAAAAACGTTTTTAGATTGCTACGCAACTAAAAAGCAAGAAGATCGCTTAGACTTTGCAAGCCGTCACGATGTAAATAAAGAAAATAGTAAAACATATCTAACCATGAAAATGGAAGGCTATGATGCTAAGTCAGGGAAGATAACAGACCCTTCTGGCGGCTTAATGCTGAGAGATAGAGCAGGAAACTTAGCTGCGGGGTGGAGCTTCGATAAAGTTATTGATCACTGGAAGAGAAAGCACTCAAACACCTGCTACGTAGCCTATACCGCCAATAAGGATAATGAACTTCCACACTACCTATATGGCCCTCAAGTGAAATTGGGGCAGGGCACATCCTTAGAACACTTACTCAAATCGCTTCATAGCTGTGCTATCTACTATGATCCAGGCATCAACATGAAGTTAGATAAAGGAAAATGGAAGCCGAAGAAGCGAAGCCAATTTAGGGTAAAATGGAAAGATATTCATCAGTTATATCATTCGCTACGAGTACTCGATTTAAAAAAATCTTAGAACTGGTTACTTATTTATAATGCAGATTAACTTTCTGGGAATTTTGTGTGATACAATTTACTCATAATCCCCAGAAGAATTAATTATGTTGTATAGCGAAATACTTATCGGCGATGAGTTAGACAAGCAGAGAATCGACACGAATAGAAAAGAAAGCGATAAGCTACTTAAACTACTAATCGAGATTTATGATCAGAAAAATCTCGCTATTCATTTTCAGTCGCTAGGCGGCGATTTTGCATCGGTGAGTAGAGAGAAGCTTAATAAGTGGAAAGCTTCAGCAGAAAAGAATCCAATCATTTTTCATGAAAGAGCTATTGCGCTCCTTAGAGACAAATTACTCCCTCGCAAACCTGCTCATTGGGATAATCCTGATTTTACATTTATCGACTTATTCGCAGGTATTGGTGGAATAAGAAAAGGCTTTGAAGCGGTTGGTGGTAAGTGCTTGTTTACTAGTGAGTATGATGCCAATGCCCGCAGAACATACCTTGCAAACCACTATGTGGATGACAGCGAATTAACTTACTTCTTAAATAGTGAGGAAGATAACCCGCATAAAAATAAATCATTTATGGATATTACAAAAGTAACAAGAAGTGATGATGACACAGCAAGTGAGAGTGAAAGAAAGCAAAGTATCCTGTCACACATTCCAGAGCATGATGTATTACTAGCCGGATTCCCTTGTCAGCCATTCTCTCTAGCAGGGGTTTCTAAGAAAAACTCACTTGGCCGCGCCCATGGTTTTGATTGTGATACTCAAGGAACGCTATTTTTTGATGTTGAGCAGATACTTACTGTAAGACAACCCAAGTACTTCGTGCTTGAGAACGTAAAAAATCTTAAAAGTCACGACAAAGGAAACACGTTTGCAACGATCATTCGAGCGTTAGATAGGGCTGGTTACTGGATTGCTGATATAAGTAATCAGCACGACGATATTGAAGAAGCAATTAAGATTGTACGTAAGCGTAAGCCTGAACCGACAATCATTGATGGCGCTTTATTTACGCCTCAACATCGAGAACGTATAGTTTTAGTTGGTGTGAGAAAGGATGTACTAGCTGTTAAACCTGAACTCGCTAGATTAAGTTTGAAAGATATCGCTAAACCCAAGAGCTGCTATTCACTTGGTGACATTCTTCTTCCACTAGATAAAGCTCAGCAAGATAAATATACGCTTACACCCAACTTATGGAGCTATCTATATCACTATGCTCTCAAGCATCAGAGCAAGGGAAATGGTTTCGGTTTTGGGTTAGTTAACCCTAGAAATGAAAAAGTTGTAACTCGAACTCTGTCTGCTCGCTATTACAAAGATGGTTCAGAAATTCTTATAAACCAAAGTGACTTAACGGATGAATATCTTGAGTGTAAAAAAGAGTTCGCTATTCGCAAAAACCAAGATAGAGAGCAATTTGCTTTAGAGTATGCGAATAAATGGAAGAAAGGTAATCCAGAACCCACTGAGAAAATTTTAAATGAGGTGATTAAACAAGGAGAGAAGATATATGACGACAAGCACGGTCGCTATGCTGAAGAGTTCGATTCCCTGTACCGCACTCCCCGCCGTTTAATGCCTCGTGAGTGCGCGCGTTTAATGGGTTTTGAAAAGCCAAAACAAGACAGAAGTGAAGCTGATGCTGACTTCAGAATTGTGTGTGCAGACACTTCGGCGTATAAGCAATTTGGTAATTCTGTAGTTGTACCAGTATTTCGTGGTGTGGCTGATTTGCTGAAGAAAAATATGTAGGCCTATGAGCAAAATATTAGAAATCGGTTTTATTGTGTAGTGATGAGGCTTATAAAGTGTGACTCATAGTCCATAGATACTAAAGTAACTATGAGTCATACTTAATATCATTATTTCAGTTGGGAAAAATCGTGAAACTTAAATATGCAGTTGCTTTAACACTGAAAAAATTAAGAAATGAAGTTGGAGTTAGTCAAGAGCAGCTGGCTAGAAAATCTGGTATAGATCGAACCTATATCTCAGGCGTTGAGCGGTCAGTTCGTAACATAACCCTTGATTCTCTAGAAGGATTGATTGATGCGTTGGGCCTGACTTCAGAAGAGTTTATTCGTAGGTTACATATTGAGCTGGGAAATCAGAATTCCAGTCAATCAGCTTGATTTGCTCTCATATTTATCTACAGCCTTACGCGCTGCATCAATAGCCATCTGGATATCAAACTCTATATCTTCATCGATACATTCATCATCCTTGCTTATAGACCAGCTATAGCCTTCGTTATAATGGTCTGGATTTTCTTCAACATAAATTTCAAAGCCTTGGTATTCTTCTTCAAAAGGTACAGTAATACTTGGTGAGTTACTCATGGTTTTACCTTATATGTTAGTGTGCAGAGGCTAGTTTTTTTAGATACGCAGTTAGCTCAGAGGGGCTTTCTGTTGTAAACACTACTTCACTATCTTCACCAGTGAAAATTTCTGGTTCATTATCGGTGCCTTCGTTTATAGCTGTCATGACAAGGTAACGCTCTTTTGATTCATCTCTGTCATCAGGAGCCTCGAAGTCCACCCATAGTACTAAATGTTGAATACCCACTTTAAAGTAGAAGCTAGGGCTCATGTCGTTGTGCCAGCTCTTATCAGTTAGCCACGGAAAGTCTTCAATGTTAAAGCCCAAGTTAAAGTTTTCACCAAACTCGCTTTTATATAGTGCCATTTTTAACTCCTGAATTTATTACACATCTTATCATTGTGATACAAACATCAGAAGTCTCCCGATGAGTCTAAATACAGCCACGCTGCTTGTAGCTGGCTTGCCATTCTTTAAACAATTCAGAAAGCCTCGCTTCATTTTGCTTACTACCAGATGTTTTTTTGTCTTTTACTTTGGTCTTTGTTTTGCCTAGGTCAACACCCGATAGCTCTTTACTGTACATCTTCGGGGTAACATGACTGTAATGCTGTTCAATCATGGCAATGCTTGTTCCACATTGTTTAGCCAATACTTCCATGCTTACTCCAGCCAATAGTTGCCAAGTGATATAAGTATGGCGTAATGAATAAAGCGTTCTAACGCCATGTGGTGATTCTTTTAATTTGGCTTTTGTTAATGCTGTATCAAAGGTCTTGGTGAGTGCTTTGGTTTGAGTACCATCAAGTAAGCGAAACAGCTTGTCAGTAGGCTTCCTATTGGGAAAGCGCTCTCTCAACGTCTGAATACTCGAAAAGATTTCATCACGACAAACAACTTCTCTGGTACCCGTATGCTTGATGGTTTTACCTTTTCTTACGGTGATATAGAAAATGATGTTGTGAGCATTGGTATCAATATGTATGTCGCCCCAAGTAAGGCCTTCCATTTCAGTACCGGGTCTAATGCCTGTATAAACAGCAAACTCCATGTAGTCGAGTAGCAGCTCACGTATTTGGCGGGTTTTATCCTTAATACTGTTTTGTTCTAACTGTATAACTGCATCAAAAACTTTTTCATATTCATCAGGGGATAAATGCGAGCGTCGTTGTGGTCCTACCCCCTTAGCTGAAAGTGAAGGTACTTGAACAGGTAGCATCCACTTCCGCTGAATCGCTTCTCTAAAAACCAATTGCATGGCAGCATTATGATTCATTAACGTAGATTTAGCGGGTTGACGGCCAAGCTGCTGCTCACGCCATTGATTAAATTCGTTCAATTTATCGCTATCAATTGAAGTAATGTAAGTGCGGTTAAAAAACGGGATATGGTATTTTCTTAAAATCTGGATATAGGTTATGTATTTATCTCGGCTTCGTTCCTTATTTTCAACCTCATTTTCACTTCGCCCTTTTACGTTGTTTACATCAATTGAAACTTGTATGGTATTTATGGCTTGCTCAGCAACGTCGCTAAAGCGTTTAGATACAGCAAGTTTGTTACTACTAGCCATAACTTCGAATTCAATTTGGAGTCGATATGCCATTGCTATGGCTTTCTCTTTCTCCTTTTGTTTGGTAGCTTTGGAGTACCACTTATTACCGATCTTAATACGGGCATACCAACGCTTACTGTTGTCTTGTTTATAGATGTATAATTCGTCGGAAATGTCGTGCCTTTCGATCTGTTTGCTCATAAGAAATGTCTGATGTTTTTTGCAAAGAATTTGCAAAGTTATTTAACTGACTTTTAATGTACCGTAAGTTGTTAAAAAGTAATAACAAAAAATTCCATTAAGAGAGATATTTATGACACTCTTTATTCAAAATCCCCTGCTTCACGGCGTGTCGGTTCGAGTCCGACCTCAGGTACCATTATTTGAAAGCCCTGTTCTTAATTGAACGGGGCTTTTTTATGCTTATAAATCAATGGTAAATATAAAAGTTTGTTATTTTCAGTCGCGAGAAAATAAAATAATCCTGTACTGATAACCACAATAAAGAATTAATCACAGCCAGAAAGCTCACTTCAAAAGCTTACCGTTTAAATAAATATTATTTTCCATTTCAGTAGCATTCTGGATCCCTTCACCAGCAAAGCAGGTTCGTAGTGATTGCTTGGCGTATTTTATGGCTTCTTCAGTAGCAGATTCGCTTTGTACAACGATCCTGGTTATCACGCTATCAAGTGTGCCGGTCATTGCTGGTGTCATAAAGTTTTCTTGCTGGAAGTTAAACTGGTGCTCAACTCGGAAGTCCTTGATGTTCACTCCTTGTTTCTGGAAGTACATTTTGTTCGCTGTAAGTTGGCTCATTAGGCAGAAAGAAGTACCGATCGTAAAGTAGTCCCGTGATGTAGGTGCTTTATCTTTACCTTCGTAGCCACGGCTGTCATCGGAGTAAAGATCCCATGTTGCATAGTTTTCAGTTAAAGATTTTGCTCTAACCCTATGCATATATGGCCTGTCGGTATCATGGGCTGATTCTGCAATTGCAATCTCAGGGAACACCAACGGATTTGGAAGGTGGTGCATATCCAATGCAAGATCTTGTTCTACTTCCATTGTCTGAAATGTGAGATCTGCAGTGACATTTGTAATCGGAAAGCCATTATCCAGAGAAACCGGAGTTTCAACCTTACCATGACTAGGTTTGAGGCCCGCCCAATCATCAGCATTGACTATTATGTCAGAATCAATGACGGTTTTATTGGCTAAGCCTTCGCCCACTGCCCAGGCGTTCAGTGCCATTTGTTTTAGCTCTTTGATCTTGTCCGGAGACTCATCGCTTGTGATTAGAATGTTTGAAATCACTTTGTCTGTATGACCAGACCAAGTGCTTGTCATTGTATCCTGCCATCTGAAGAATATTTTTGATTCTACTTTTACATCTTCAACGTCGAGGTCTAGTACCTGAATCGCTCTCTCAAGCTGAGTTAGCAAGCTTGAGGCCGAACCAACCGCATAATATGTGAGTGGGTTTGGTGCAGTTTGATCATGGCCAGAGCCACCTTCGTCACTAACAAACTTCCATGCACTAAACTCATCTTCGCCTTCAATCTTTACCATGCCTTTTTTAAGAAAAGGCGCTTTAGGATTCAAGATGTTTTGAGTCGAAGTAATAATGTTTTCTGAAATAGCACCATTTTCAGCCACCGCTTTAACTGGGGTAAAGGTTGTCGGACGCGTATAATTATCTAGTCTGGTTTCGACTTGATATATTTTTTCGGTTTGTCTCTCGTCGTTTGGCGCAGAAACTGCGTAACCAGAAGTCAATATTGCGATTAAGGTTGCGAGTGTGCTTAATTGGGTTTTCATTGTTGATACCTCATATATAACGAATTTTAGAAACGAGTATTGATAACGTCTGAGGTATATATTCGGATGTTTAGCGGGATCGGTGAAGTGACTCTATTCGGTTATTCTGGCACTTTTTTCGGTTCTAGTGAGTGATGCTGAAGAAATGTTGAATTTCTCCCGTATTCGTTTTCGAAAAACCGTTGGGCTCATGTCCGTTTCACGTTTAAAAAAACGGCCAAAGTATGAAGAATCTTCAAAGTTCAAACGATAACCAACTTCTGCAGCCGATAGATCACTGTGGCTCAATAGTCGTTTAGCTTCTAAAATAATTTTATTACGGATTATCTGTCCCGGAGCGTATCCGGTACCGGCTTTAACAGTATCAATAAGGTGATTCGGACTCACTCCTATTCTTTGTGCATAGTCCTTGACCGAATGTTCAGTGATATAGTGTTCTGATACCAGTTGTTCAAATTGACGCAATAATGGTGATCTATCCTCTAAGTGTTTACCCATATGTTCAGTACAGTACAATCGATGAAGCTTCATAAGTAATATGTGAAGGTAAGCGCGGACGATTGACAGGCTGGAATTCACCTCCACATGGAGCTCTTCTTCTATTCCTTCCAGCATAGTTATCAGTTTAGTCTGGTTTTCTCCAATAACAGAAAGGCAGGGGTCACTTGCTACATTGTGGAAGAAAGCAAAGTCATGGGCACGGATAATATTTGAGTTCGGGAATGCTAAAAACTCTTCAGGGATCAGTAGTGCATATCCTTTTAATGGTTTGGAGAGTTGCCAAAAATGAACCTGTCCTTTGGAGAGGAAATAGAAAGATGAGTGATGAATAGGATAAGACTCAAAGTCTATAATGTGTTCCCCTTCCCCCTCGGTGATATAAAGTATTTCGTAGAAATCATGGTGGTGAGGATAAGTTGCATAACCGGACTCATTCATCAACTCAAACTTTGTTAAGGTAAAGGGCATCTGAGAGTCAAATATCAAAAGTGGTTTACCATTCTTATACTGAACACTTTCAAGTGCATCAGTATATAAATGAGATGATATTGGGGGCATGCTATTCATAAGTGACAAATCTCGTTAGTTGCCTCAAAAATATTATAACTTTTATTACTTAATTATCCATTTTACAGTGTTAATTTAATATCTGTACTGGGGCCTGTTGGGTTGTGATTGTTGTGTTCTTCTAATACATTTTTTCGTGATGGTAAAAAGAGTAACTCATTGATACTCAATGCCCAGACTTTTAAAACGTTTTGTGGTCATCATTATAAGTACACAATGATTGTTATTTGCTAAATTACAGATGTTTAGGTAGATTTTTAGTTCGAAATCGTCCTCAAGTTGATTAATCTTCAAACCCTAATTATGCAGATGGTTTTTTGGTTGATAAAATATTGATTCTTCGAATTTGATGCATAAAAAAACCAGCTACAAATGCAGCTGGTTTTTAAGTTAATTTGGAAAATCCAAATTATGTATTACTGATGATTAGTGCTTACGACGACGTAATGCAGCTAATGGTAGTAATAGTGCTGTTAACCAGCCCATAGAACCACCAGAAGATTTCTCTTTTTCTTTTTCTGTTACCGTTACGATCATTGAGCCTTTTTCACTCTCTAAACGGGTATCAGAAGCAGTCACTGAGAACTTGATAATGTTGTATCCTGCAGGTGCTGTAAAGCTAATTTCAGAACCACCATTTTCAAAAGTAACAGCGGTGCCGCTAGTTTGAACCCAATTGTATGTTAGGGTATCTCCATCAGCGTCAGTACCGTTTGCTTTAACAGTAATGGTACTACCTTCCTCGCCAGATACGTTGGTCGGCGCGACTATTGGCATGGTGTTGTTTATCGTTACTGAAACAGTTGCTGGTTCTGAACGATTACCCATAGTATCTAGTACAACAACTTGAGCTTCCATGGTTTCACTGGTTTGATCAATGACAGCCATGTCACTTAGGCTAACTTCACCTTTGGCATTAATTGCTAACATGCTTGAATTAGAGCTAACCACGATAAACTCAGAGACTGGGCTTGTTAACATGTCTGGATCGGTTGCCACGATTTGACCTAGAACAGTTCCTGGTGCAGCGCTTTTATCGACAGTCAGCATCAAGTCTTCAACAGTTGGAGCGACGTTACCTTCATCTGTAGTGTTTGCTACTACTGACATAGAACCATTATCAGAAAGTAGCATGTAGCCTAGTGAATTGCTGCCCACTTCGGTAACTAGCATTGCGCTTTCGCCAGGTTTTAGTTCGGTAACAGCTTCGCCTTCAGCGTCGACAATACCCGCATAAGCATCAGGTGCATCTAAGGTTAGTGTCCCTTCTGCTTCATCACCTAAACCTGTAGGCGTTGGTGCATAATCAGCTTCTTCGACACGGAAACGAACTTTAACCTTGTTACCTAAATCTGCAGCAGTTAATCCAACATCTTCAAAACACACCATAGTGGTTAGGAAGTTATTGCCTGTAACATGATATGCAGGTTCTAACGTACCGTTACCCGAGCCGAAAGGTACAACGAATCCATATAGTGAGCGAGGGTATGCATCATTAAACCATTGAAGGTTTACTGTTGTTGCAGTGTAATCCCATGTACCATCGTTGTCTAAGTCGTAGTCAACGTTATAACTTGCTACAAGGCCATGCACCATAGGGTCGCGCATTTGGAAGGTGTTCCATATTGCGATCTCTTCATCACACGATGCACTACCAGAAAGCTCACTAGACGCATTAATTAAGTCATGGCGAATTGCCATATTCTTAGGGCTAGTTGCCGTTAACGGAGCACTGAATGGATCTGTTATAGAAGTAGCACCCACGTTAGTCAGTGTTCTTACAATACCGTCAGCTGTCACTTCAGTTGAAACTGACGCAGCGGCAGCTGCTTTAGGCAAAATGTGATAAACGACGTGTAACGCTTGCTCATCGCCATCCATAAACTTAATTGCACCATCGTACTCAGACAAGGTCAATGCAGTTGAAGCATCTTCTGCTTCGCCATCAAGTTCATATGATGATGTTAATGTCCATTCTGGTAACTTAGTTGGATCGATTGTTACTGTTACGTCAAATGTTTTGGTTTGGCCAGCAGGAATTTTGATGCTTGCAGGCATATCAAAAGATACAGCCTCTGAATCTATGTCATTCTGGAAGCGTTGCTCTGCCATTAACGTGTATGTTTTAGCTTCAGCCGAGAAGTTTTTCACAGAAATGGTTTTTGTCATTGATGTTGTTTCACTTAATGAAACAAGACCAAACGCTAAAGCTGCCTGCATTGTGTCTTTGTCGTATGCAACGACGGGTAAGTTGATTGATTTTTCAATGTCAACCAGACCAGCACCGATATAACTGATTGGGGCTAATTCAGCATCTGGGTTTAACCCTAAAGGCTCAACAGTCACATTCAAGTTTGCCGCGTTCATCATAGTAGCTTTGATTTCAAGCGCACTACGATTTGGCAATGCCTCTTTAACAATACTCATAGCACCAGCCGTAATCGGGCTAGAGAATGATGTACCGCTGATTGGAGATAACCCGTCACCTAAACCTGGGTGAGCGGTCATGATTGAGGTACCTGGCGCAGTAATTTCAGGCTTTAATGTGCCAGCAATTGAAGGACCACGTGATGTGAAGTCAGCTATAGCACCAGCAGTTGTCACTTCAACAGATGCAATAGAGAATGTAACAGCACCTTTTGCGATTTCAGCTTTTAGTGCAACACCTTCTTCTTGAGAAATCATCACAGATGGAATCGTCACAAGAGGATCAGAACCACCCATTACTGAAGCTGCACCAGCATTATTTGCAATGATGACAAATGCAGCGCCTTTAGTTTGAGCGTTAAGTACTTTTGTTGTGAAGTTACAAGCTCCACGGTCAATAATAGGGATTTGACCTGTAAAATCTATATCATCGGCAAAAGCCACACAACCATTTGTATTAGTCGTAGGCACAACCAATGTTGATGTAGAGCTATCAAACGAATAGGTGTTAGTGGTGTTAAAACCTGCGGCAACCGCAGTTAGTTCTAAACCTGCAGCTGAAGCTGTAATTTTGCCAACAGGTGTTGTTGGGTGAGTCATTGCTCCAACAGATAACGCATTCGCAGAGGTACTAGGTCCGCCAACTACAAATGGGGTCGCACCGTCGTTACCTGCTGAAATAACAAGGTTAACGCCAAGCTCAACCATTTCATCAATCAGTTCTTGAACCGCACCTTCTTTAGAATCACCAAAGTCGCCACCTAATGACATATTGACGGTATTAACACGGTCAGAAATGTCACCATCACCATTTGGATCCATGGCAGCTTCTAACGCGTAAAGCTGAGCAAGACCCGAGCAACCTGAATCACACACTGAGTAAACGTATAATTCTACATCTGGTGCAACTCCAACAACAGAGTGGCTTACATGAGTACCGTGGTTGGTACTGACATCAATTGGGTTTGGATCATTATTGACAAAGTCATAACCGCCAGCGACTTTACCTTGTGGCCAGTTTGGCATTTCAGCTTTTGCGGCTACAGCTGCTTCATAGTCGGCAATAACACCTGTGCCGCCCAATGCTGCATGAGTATAATCTACGCCAGTATCTAAAACTGCAACTTTTTGACCTTTACCTGAAGCAATACCCGCTTCGATTACTGCGGTAGCGCCAATATAATCAGCACTATCAGCTACATGTAACTCGTAATCATAGATAGGCAGAATATCAGCGACGTCTGAATTTTTTAATAAGGATAATAATTGCTTTTTATCTGCTTTAACTAAAATGGAATTAACCAGTTTTGATGTTTGGCCAACCACTTCAATGTCAGCATCTAAACTGTTAATGACGCTTAGTACACGTGATTGAGACTCTTGAACAGATGCAAATGCTTGTGTTGATGAAACTTTTGATAAACGAGATTGCTCTGATACTGACTGAGTGTTCAGTTTGATCATCCAAGCCGATACGGTTGATTGCTTTTCTGATTTAGTGGCTTTTAAACCGGCATATTCATCGAGAGATTGGTTAGTAGTGTTGTATTTATTAGCAGGCTCTGCAAAGCAAGCGCCAGATATAAGTGCGGCCGAGATGGCTAGGGCTAGTTTAGTCTTCACAACTTCTTCCTTGTTATTAAACATCACTCAATGAGTGGGTATCGCGGTAACACGATGATTATTAAGTAATGTAATGGATAATGCTTAATGTTTATGTGCTGCACTCTTTGATGCATCAGCAGCATTTGTAGCACACTTAATTAACAAAAGTCACACTATAACTTAATAAAAAGGTAATTAAATGTTAACGGCAGGCATGTTGTAAAAGATTGAGGTGGAGTGAGGGCTGGTTAAGGTTTAACCGCTCTAATGATAGGGTTTTGGAGGCTAATCAGTGTTTCGGTTGATTGGATCTCATCAATCGATTGGATGCGATTAATCAGTACATGCTGTAACCCGTCGATAGATTGGCACATGACCTTGACAAAAACTGAGTAATTTCCGGTGGTGTAATAGGCTTCTACTACTTCTTCTAATGCATTGAGTTTTGCTATGGCGGCAGGGTAGTCACCAGCACTTTTTAAATTAATACCAATAAAACAGCACACATCATAGCCAAGTGCTTTTGGGTTAACGGTAATTTGTGCACCGGTAATAATGCCAGCTTGTTTCATTTTTTCAACACGGACATGGATAGTGCCAGCGCTCACACTAAAGCGCTTTGCCAGTTCAGCAAATGGCGTACGTGCATCGTCCATCAGTGCCGTAAGGATCTGGTTATCTAAATCGTCGCGTTGAAATGAGCTATCCACAGTATTGAGCCTGCTACACCATTAATTGGCCATAAATCTACGTCTTTCATTGCATAATAGCCAGTAAAATTAGTAGTGATATTAACAATGTTTAATTTTGATGTTGTTAGACTACTGAGCTGCTGTGGGATCGATAAATTCGGCTGGCGATTCGAAATGTATTTGCTGCTCGGTATACGGATGGGTAATGGTTAATGCCGCTGCATGAAGCAGTAATCTTGGTGACAGGCTTTTAGCGAGTGCGTCAGCATAAAAGCCATCTCCCAGTATAGGGTGACCTAATGCCATCATATGAACCCGTAATTGGTGTGAACGGCCGGTAATAGGGGTCAATTTCACTAATGTAGATTTAGCGGCATAACTGACGACTTCAACGAGAGTAGTAGAGGGTTTACCAACCTTATGGTCCACTTTTTGTTTAGGACGATTTGGCCAATCACAAATCAACGGCAAATCAACTTGAGTGACGCTTTTGCTTACATGGCCTGCCACCCGTGCATAATAGGTTTTAGCAGTTTCACGATCCCGGAATTGTCTTTTAAGTTCGCGTTCTGCACTGCGACGAAGCGCAACAACAATGATTCCGGATGTGGCCATGTCGAGACGATGGACAATTTGTGCGTTAGGGTGCGCCGCTAACACGCGAGAATAAACACTGTCATGATAAATCGCTTCTCTACCCGGTACCGACAACAACCCAGACGGTTTATCGATGACGATAATGTCTTTATCTTCATGAAGTATGTTTAGCCAAGGCGTGGTGGGCGGGTTATAAATAAAGTCAGCCATGATGGGTCTCGTCAATGCGCAGTGGGTGGTGAGTCATAAATAAAGTCAGTTATTATGGCGCTCGCCAGTCAATTCGCGGCAACGATACCGTTTGACCTCAAGATACGCAAGTATTGCTTAACCATAAAAAGTGCCTAAGAAAAGGCGTGGCCGTTAACGTGCATTATGGTGAATGTCCATACGACAAACGCCAGTGGGATATGCACTAATGCGTAAAAGCATTGGTCAAGGCGTTGCATGCCTTTTGACAATAAAATGAGGTATAAATGTGCGCCGATGGCAACAGGGAAGAGTAAAAACAGGGGATATAAGGCAAAAGGGCTCGCATCGGTAAAAATCGCGTGGCTTAATATAGCCCAAATAACCATAAATCCAGTGGTCATAGGTGGAAGGGCGACGCGATATTGCTCTGGATATGGAAACATCCTGTGTCCTTTAGTTAGCCTTTAATTTCTTTACGACTTTGAATCACTTTGCGGTGCACAATTGAGTAATGACGTAACCCAGCAGGACCGTGAGATACAATAACAGATAATAGAATAATAAAGATGACTAATTCAGATTTGCACTGACTTATTTGAATAAAGAAACCTAACAAGATGATTTTTAATAAGGTTAATATGCCCTTTAGCTGGATAAGCCAACGCCAGTCGCGAATAATTTCCCAACTCATTAGCAACACCCCTGAACAAATAGCGGCGAGCCAATAGTTAAACCACAGTGATAAATCCAGATCAAACATGATGCCACCGCCACTGCCGACGACACCCACAATGTGGATAGCTCTGAGCGTTGTTTTACTGATCCGTTCAATCCAAAATCGTCCTTCAGAGACGGGCGTATTGTTATTGTTTTTCATAGGTTATTTTCATGGTTTAAAATACTTCAATAATAACAAGCTGCGCTAATATAAACAGTGATGCACGCGCCAGTTTTGCAGTTTACTTGTAATGGTATCTTTGATTAATTAATCGTTTCTATTGGTTTGGCACAGGCCAAATAGCCGCATAATGTTGAGACAATACTCGATAACGTCTCAATGTCAGTTTGATCACAATTTGGTGTTTATCCAATGTGATATTGGCGACAACACTCCTGAATTCACATACAATTAACGTCTATCTTGATTAAGCTTCAGGCTTAATTATGCCATCGACGATCGGTAAATTTGGATACTTATGAGAATTGGATTTTTTAGCGCGAAGCCTTACGACATTGTTCATTTTAATCGTACTAATAAGCAGTTTAATGTTGATATCGAATACTTTGATTACCGACTTTGCATGCAAAACGTCAAGTTGGCCGAAGGTTACGAAGTAGTCTGTGCATTCGTTAATGACTCGCTATGTGAAGAAGTGTTAGTGGAATTAGCCAAAGGCGGAACAAAAATTATTGCCATGCGCTGCGCGGGGTTTAACAATGTCGATTTAATTGCCGCTGAGCGTTTAGGTATGCAAGTTGTTAATGTGCCAGCTTATTCCCCGGAGTCAGTTGCAGAGCATTCAGTGGCATTAATGTTGACCTTAAATCGCAAAATTCATAAAGCTTATCAACGTACGCGAGACGCTAATTTTGCCTTATCGGGTTTAGTGGGCTTTAACATGTTTGGCAAAACGGTTGGGGTCATTGGCACCGGTAAAATTGGCGTGGCGACCATTAAAATCCTACTCGGTTTTGGCTGTAAGGTCATTGCATACGATCCTTATCCAAATCAAGCCGTCATTGACCTTGGGATTGAGTATGTCGATTTAGACACACTATACCCTCAATGCGACATCATTAGTTTGCATTGCCCACTGACAAAAGATAATCATCACTTACTGAATCAAACCACGTTTAATAAAATGAAACCTGGTGTTATGGTCATTAACACCAGTCGTGGTGGCTTACTCAATGCATTCGATGCGATGGAAGCGCTTAAACACGGTCATATAGGCTCGCTCGGGCTTGATGTTTATGAAAATGAAAAAGGGCTTTTCTTCGAAGATAAATCAAGTGAGATTATTCAGGATGATGTCTTCCGTCGTTTATCTGCCTGTCACAATGTTATTTTTACCGGCCACCAAGCTTTTTTAACCGACGAAGCACTGAATGCTATCGCTTCTACTACACTGACTAACGTGACTAAACTGATGTCAGGTAAGGTGTGTGGCAACGAGTTGTTTTAAAAAAACGAAGTCAGTAACGGCAAGCCGCTTTTTGATAAGTCACAATGGAAGAATATGATTACAAAAACTGAAGTACACGACATTGCAACGCCGACAGGCGTAATGCGTACCACCTTGTATCGTCCCGATATCAAAGGTCAATTCGCAACGATAATTTTTTACTCAGAAATATTCCAACAAACTGCGCCTATTGCACGCTCAGCAGCGATGCTTGCAGGTCATGGCTTTGTTGTTTTAGTACCAGAAGTGTTTCATGAGTTAAATCCAATTGGCACAGTATTGGCTTATGATGAAGCGGGTAAAGATAAAGGCAATGCAGACAAATGGGCCAAACCATTAGAGCATCATGACAGCGACACCTGTGCCTTAGTTGATTTTGCTCGGGCACAGTCATTTTGCAGCGATAAAGTTGGCGCGATGGGTGTGTGTATTGGTGGTCACTTAGCTTACCGCACCGCACTTAATCCTGATATTAGTGGTGCATTTTGTTTATACCCAACCGACATTCATTCAAACACATTACCTTGCCAAGAAGGTAATGACTCACTGAGTCGCACTGGTGATATAAAAGGCGAGTTAGTGATGGTGTTTGGTAAGCAAGACCCGCATGTGAGTAAAGAAGGGCGAAAGCTTATTTACCAAAAGCTTGAACAGGTAAATGCAAACTTTACCTGGCTAGAGGTGAATGCCCAACATGCCTTTATGCGTGATGAAGGCGAGCGTTACGATGCCGCATTAGCGTTACAAATGTACTTGCAAGCCGTGGCATTTTTTCATCGCGTACTGAATTAATAGGCTTAACGGGTATCATTAAAAGGCGCATTAGCGCCTTTTATCATTTATGCCGGTCAACCTACTGCGATGGGTTATTTACGCTTTGGGATTACCCGTCTTGTTGGTGACGTTTTTTTCGCAGATTGTTCATTTGTGAGCTTAACCACGCCTTTTTGCAGCAATAGACTGTTTGGGTAAGTCATCACATCACCCGACTCGCGCTTAATCAGAATGTGAAACAGTGATATTTCAACTATCACACCCGACATATCTTCATCTTTTTCAACAATTCGAATGCGATCGCCAATACGATACGGAAAGGCAAAAAATATCAACACGCCGGCAGTGATGTTGCTAAGAATCGACCATTGTGCAAATAACGCCACACCTAATACCGCAAAAGCCGACGACACAAACAGTGATACGTCTTGATAGCCCAAACCTAGCGATACCGTCATGAATGACACTGTAACGAAAAACATAAAATAAGAAATTAACCGAGTCACTAAGCGACTTCGCACTTCATTGACTTGTTTTTTATCGGCTTGAAGCCTGATCCATTTACTGACCTGGCGTTGAGCAAAAAAGAATATTGCCAGATATAAAATACACATCAACAACTGGTTAAACATGGTGGTTTCCTGTTTGATTAATACAACAATCTAAATCACGTCGTTTGGCATTAAAACCACAATGGGCTCGGACTAGCGCCCCATAGTTGGGGTACAATACGGTTTTGTTGTTGGCTGAACATAAAGCCAAACCTCCCCCGCAGAGTGAAGTATGTCCGAGTATAAAGTATTGCATGTCGACAGTGATAGTTTTGGTGATTTTTGTGTGCTCGATGATGGTGATTATAGAGTGCTATCATTTGGCGATAATGACGAGCAAAGCAAAATGGACAAAGCGGAGCCTCATGTACCACAACACACTTATGTGCAAGCCATGTTGTCGGTATTGTTATTTACTCAGCCCAAAAGTGTGATTATTTTAGGTTTAGGCGGCGGAGCTCTCGTGCACTCGCTTCGCCATGTCGACGCGGCGATTAAAATTACCGCTGTCGAATTACGCGAGCGAGTCATTGATGTGGCAAAACGCTTTTTTCAGTTACCGTTGAGTAAAAAGCTTACGTTGATCCATCAAGACGCAAATCTCTTTTTAGCGCAAGCCGAACATAAAAAAGTCGATGTGATTTTTGCCGATATATACAGTAATAAAGGCGTAGATAAGCAGCAGTTAACAGATGTGTTTATTGGCCAAACTAAGCAGTTGTTAAAAGCCGATGGTTTTTTAGTGCTTAATTGTTGGAAAGAGCACAGCCGCGACACTCAGTTACGCGACACGCTTTATCACCATTTCACTCACGTTTATGCCTGCTTAACCGGCGGTGGTAACTGGGTTGTTTATGCGACTAATGGCAGTAATCACTTTGGCATGGCTAACAATAAGCAAGCATTACAAAACTTATCGCAAAAGCTTGATACTAATATCAGTCGGGTATTAACCCGGTTTGGTGCCTGGGAATAGTCTTAACGAATTAATCTAATGCTTAGGTGCATCATCGTAAATGATAATTATGCATTCGTTTTTACCGATGAAGAAAAAGGTTCAATATAAAAAACCGATTAAGGCGATAGCTTTTATCCGTTATACTTAATTCATCTCCATCGCTATTATGATTCACATCAGATGACGAGCACATGTTCATCATCTCCGACACCATAAGGTATCGGGTTAACGTAAATCTTAATTCCAATGGAGCATGACATGACACAATCTATCATCAACAGCACAATCAAGCCATTCAAAGCAACTGCGTTTCATAATGGTGCATTCGTTGAAGTGACCGAGCAAGACTTATTAGGTAAGTGGTCTGTAGTCTTTTTCTACCCAGCCGACTTCACGTTCGTATGTCCTACAGAGTTAGGCGACATGGCTGACCATTACGAAAAGTTACAAGCTATGGGCGTAGAAGTTTACTCAGTATCAACTGACACTCACTTTACTCACAAAGCGTGGCATTCAAGTTCAGACACTATCGGTAAAATTACCTACCCAATGATTGGTGACCCAACGGGCACAATTACTCGCAACTTTGGTGTGATGATTGAAGAAGACGGTTTAGCACTTCGTGGTACTTTTGTTATCAACCCAGAAGGCCAAGTTAAAGTAGCTGAAATTCATGACCTAGGTATTGGCCGTAGCGCATCTGAACTCGTTCGTAAAATTCAAGCTGCACAATATGTAGCAACTCACGATGGTGAAGTATGTCCAGCTAAATGGCAGCCAGGTGAAGAAACATTAGCACCTTCAATTGACCTAGTCGGTAAAATCTAACTGCTAAGTTCACCCTTAGGTTAGTAATATCATCTCCAGTTGGTCGGTGCTCCCCCGGCGCCGACTAACACTCTCCACTTTTTCGAACTTTCCCCATTTTTAGGAGTTGTTATGTTAGATGCGAATGTAAAAAATCAACTGAAAACCTATCTGCAAAACCTCAAGCGCCCAGTTGAACTTGTCGTATCTGCAGATGACTCAAACAAAGGCAAAGAATTAACCAGCCTAGCCAAAGATATTGTCGATTCATCTGATTTAGTCTCAGTGACGTATCAGCAAGGTAAGCGCACACCAAGCATGAGTGTGATTAACCCACAAAACGCAAGCAACATTAGCTTTGCTGGTTTACCAATGGGTCATGAATTTACCTCACTGGTGTTAGCGCTATTACACAGCGGCGGACATCCGATTAAATTGGATGCGGATATCATTGAACAAATCCGTCAGCTACCCGGTGAATTTCATTTTGAAACCTATATTTCGTTAAGTTGCCAAACTTGTCCTGAAGTGATTCAGGCATTGAACATGATGGCGGCGATTAACCCAAATATTACCAACGTGATGATTGACGGTGCGCTTTTCCAAGAAGAAGTGACAGACCGCAATATCATGTCAGTGCCATCAGTATTTTTAAACGGCGAAGCCTTCTCTGTGGGCGCCATTAGCGTTGTTGAAGTACTGAATAAGTTAGATAAAAATGCTGCAGGCAGACAAGCTGAGCAGTTAAACCAAAAATCAGTTTTTGATATGTTAGTGATTGGTGGCGGCCCAGCAGGCGCTGCAGCAGCTATATACTCTGCTCGTAAAGGCTTAATCACCGGTATTGTTGCCGATAAGTTTGGCGGCCAAGTGGCTGAAACGGTTGGTATTGAAAACTTTATTTCTGTGTCTAAAACAGAAGGCCCTAAATTGGTTGCCAATTTAGAAGCCCACGTTAAAGATTATGACGTCGATATTATGCAAAACCAGCGCGCATTGAGCCTAGCCAAAAGCGGCCTGTTTGATGTCACGTTAGAAAGCGGCGCTACCTTAAGCAGTAAAACGATAATATTAGCCACAGGTGCACGTTGGAGAGAAATGAACGTCCCTGGTGAGCAAGAGTATCGCGGTAAAGGCGTAGCGTATTGCCCGCATTGTGACGGCCCATTATTTAAAGGCAAACGTGTCGCGGTTATCGGCGGCGGTAACTCAGGCATTGAAGCCGCTATCGATTTAGCCAATATTGTTGAGCATGTTACCGTACTTGAGTTTGACAGTAAGTTACGTGCCGATGAAGTGCTGCAGCGTAAAGCTAAATCTATGGGCAATATCACCATTATTACTCAAGCTCAAACCACAGAAGTCAAAGGCGATGGTACCCGCGTAACCAGTTTGATCTACACAGATCGAGCAACAGGTGAGAGCAATACCGTTACATTAGCAGGTATCTTTGTGCAAATTGGCTTGGTGCCAAACACAGAGTGGTTAAAAGGTGTGGTCGATATGACACCTCGCGGCGAAATTATTGTTGATGAGCGTGGCCAAACTTCAATCCCGGGTGTATTTGCTGCAGGTGATGTAACCAATACCCCCTTTAAGCAAATCATTATTGCGATGGGCAGCGGCGCAACAGCATCTCTTGGCGCGTTTGATTACTTAATCAGACACTCAGAAGAAACAGAAGTAAAAGCAGCGTAATCAATACGTTTCCTTTACAGTATAAAAAAGAGTCAGCTTAGCTGGCTCTTTTTGTTTGTACCATTGATGATACTTATCGATATCACGGACACCATAGCCATTGTTTTGGATAAAAAACAAGCAAAAAAGATAACTGCATTAGATAAACTTCAAGTATATTCAAGCTAGGCCGATACTGAGTGACAAGTCTGATTTTGAAGTAATAATCAATTTCATTATTGGTAAATTAATAACCATAAAAAGTATTGCTATAGTTAAGCTTATAAATACCGTTGCGCATTGTCCGATGTGCACGATATCTCGTCAGGGATTAAACCCGGTGACACTCTTCGCAATAGTGCTATTGGCGTTGTTTAATTGGCAGCGTCAAGTCTAATTTCCGTATATTGAAGAACGCTTTGGGGGCGAAATATGAGTTGGTTTAGTAACATGTCAATTTTTAAAAAAGTAGGGCTGATATTTGTTTTGTCAGTGATTATTTTTGCTGTCAACCTGGCGATCAGTACGGTTGCGATTAACAAAAATCGTGACACCTTGTCGTTCATGGAAACCAAAGTCGCGCAGCGAGTGGAGCTGGCAAATCAAAACGTGATTTATGTGCAGCGTTTAGATGAGTTATACACGCAGGCGGTGTCTTTTGCTGATGAAGACCTACTCGAAAACGCCAATAAAACCTTTACATCTCTTAAAGATAACCTGACTAATTTGTCTGCTACCGACACACAAGCGTCGGTGATGTTGGGACAATTATCTCAACAGTTAAATGAATACAACAACATGACGTTGTCTTTAGCCCAAGGCATGCTTGAAGGCACCATCGATATGGCCGACGTCGGGCAAATCAGTCAGAAAAAAGCCAAAGTGTTTGAATCGTTAACTAAGGGTATCAATACTTACAAAGCCGACAAAGTTGATGAGTTTAGTTTGACCATAAAAGAAGCCAGCGATCGCTCTGAACAAAGTTTGTACCTTACTTTAAGCATTGGTCTTGCCTTACTGGTGTTAATGGCCTTAGCAACAAATTCAATCGCTAAAGCCATTAGTGGCTCTGCTGGTGATGTGGCTAAATCATTAGGTGAACTGGCCGACGGCAAAGGTAATTTACGTCACCAATTAAGCGTTGCGGGTACCGATGAACTGGGTCAAGTGTCGAGTAATTTTAATCGTTTTTTACGTTTACTGGCCGAATCGATTGAGCGCGTTGTTAATGTCACCAGCCCACTGTTAGACAGTGCCTCATCACTAAAGGAGCGCATGACAGTTGCGACTAAGGCGACTAAAAAACAAAGTCAGGATGCTAAAACGGTTCACATGTCGATGGAAGAGATGCGCCATTCGGTCAATGATATTTCTCACAGTGCCCAGCAAGCCGCAGAAGCCGCTCAAGTTGCAGAACAAGAAGCAACAGAAGGTTTGGCTGTTGTGCAGCGTACCGTGAGAATTTCTCAAGAGTTAAACTCAGGCATTGAGTTGGCATCTAATTCAATCAATGAGTTAGCAAAAGACACTGAAAGTGTCGGGTCTATCTTAAATGTGATTACTTCTATTGCAGAGCAAACTAACTTATTGGCGTTAAACGCTGCTATTGAAGCGGCACGTGCAGGTGAACACGGTCGTGGTTTTGCTGTTGTAGCCGATGAAGTGCGCGCGTTGGCATCTAAAACCGCAGATGCCACCAAAGAAATCCGCGGAGTGTTAGATAAACTCAAAGTCGCGGCAGAGTCGTCTGTGAGTACCATGAATGTGGCCATCACTAAGTCGTCTGAGAATGAACGTTTTGCTAAAGATACCGGTGAAGCGCTGAGTTCCATTCAGTCTAAAATTGTCAGCATCAACAGCATGAATACGCATATTGCCTCTGCAACAGAGCAGCAGTCCCTTGTGGCCGCGCAAGTGGCAAACAATGTGGTTGAAATGAATGCCTCATTTGAACAAACCTTAGGGATCTTGGCAGAAGTGCAGGGCATTTCTCAAGGGCTAGACGGATTTGCTAACGAGCTTAATAACGCGACATCGCAATTTAAATTATAAATGTAAGTTGTAAAGGTCAGCTATTCATTAATCATCGCAAAGTAAGCAGCAACATCAACGCAGAGCAAACGCTCTGCGTTTTTATTTGTGTTATGCAAGCCTCTAATTGAGCACTATCACAGCAATTGTGTGTAATTGCGCTAATGTAAGCGTCACTTTTTTCTGAAATAGCGTATTATCACGGCAAAAATTGCCTCAAGACGATGTTTGATTTACTTTAATCGTCTTGAATGAATTGATGTTAGTTATTCAGCGTTATTTTGCTTATTTTTCACTGTAATGTGAGCTGTTTGGAAAAGGATTATCATGCCAAGCTTGATTAGAATCGTATTAATTAATACTCACCTGCCAGGTGTGGTCGAATTGCTATTAAAAGGCCATACCAACATTTGTGGTACCAACGCGTCTGGTAAAACGACTCTACAGCGCCTAGTGCCAGTGTTTTATGGTGAATACCCAAGTCGCGTAGTGCCGTCAACCCGTGACAGTTTTGAACGTTGGTATTTACCGCACGATTCTAGCTACATTATTTATGAATACCAAAAAGATGACGGCTTACTGTATCAAGCAGTATTAGCGTCAGCTGGCGACGGTAAAGGGGTGAATTACCGCTTTATTGCACGTGGTTTTGAACTTGAGGATTACATTAAATCCCGCAATGGCGACACCATCATTTGCCATTCGATGGCCGAGCTTGGTCGTGAAGTTAAACGTGAAGGCATCGCGCACACTAACTTACTCAATACTCGTGAATTCCGCGCCATTATTCAAAACGATCGCAGTTTACTCAATACGGGCAGTAACCGAAACGAGTTACGTACTTATGCGCGTCAGTTCTCGCTATGCGATGGCGAACACAGCCTACGCCATATTGAAAAACTGGCTAAAGCCGTGCATTCAAAAGAAGGTAAAATGGAAACGGTCAAATCAATGATCGCCGCCATTTTAGAAGAAGATGGAGTCAATCCACCCACTTCACGCCTAAATCCTCAGCGCGTTGAAACCTGGATCCGTGAGAGTCAGCTCGTACAAGGTTTTGAGCAAATCCGCCCAGAATACGACAAACTTGAACAAGAGTTTAACCAATTACTGAGCGCTGAATTGCGTTTAGCCAGCTTATCTCGCGGCTACCGTGGTGATGAAACTCTAGAAGCCGAGCGTCAAGACCGTAATCAAACCTTAGGTAAAGAACTCAATCTTAAACTGCGTTTACTCGACGATGAGTGGAAAGATGTCCGTGATGAGCTCAACCAAGAGTTGTCGGCTGCAAAAGGCGATGTCGGCAAATTTGAATATGAGTTAGATGCGATTGAAGATCAGCATGCCGCTTTTTTAGATGCCGACATTGAGCAGGCTAAAGCAGATTTAGACAATCTGCCTAATTGGCGTAGCGACGTTGAAAATCTTAACGAGCGCCACAAATTACAAACTGAAAAACACCAAGACATTGAAGCGGCTTTTAATGCGCGTCGCAGTAAAATTGCCGAGCAGCTTCACCGTGAACTGGAGTCGTTACACACCGAACAAGACACTCAACGTGAAGCGCGTGATAAACAGCGTGAGCTGGCCAATGACGATTTAGGCAAACTTGAGCAACAATGGCGTGAGCAAACTGACGCCGGTAAAGCCAAATTTAGTGAGCACGAGTATCAACTTAAATTGCAAGCCGCTGAGCTTAAGCATCAAGTGGATGGCGTGACGTACACCGAAGATGAAAAAATGCGTTTGGCTATATTTGATGAACGCATCAGCCTCGCCGATGAAGAGCAAGAAACCTGTAATGCCAAGGTTGAGCGTTTAACTACCGAGGAGCGTAAGCAGCGAGCCAAACGTGACCAAGCCAACGAAGCGCTGCGCATTGCCAATATTCGGGTGAGCGAGCGCGAAAATGCCAAAGAAGAATTGCATCACATGCTGTTCCCACAGTCGCATACGCTGTTGGAGTTTTTACGCAAAGAAGCCCAAGGTTGGGAGCAATCATTTGGTAAAGTGATCGCGCCAGAGTTATTGCATCGCAGTGATTTACACCCAAGTTTAACCAAAGACAATAGCGACAGTTTATTTGGCGTCCACCTAGATCTTAACGCCATTGACGTGCCTGAATACGCCGCAACAGAGCAAGATTTGCGTATCCGTTTTGCTAAAGCCGAAGAAGCCCTGCAAAGCGCCCAAGAAATACATGCTGAAGCTGAAGATCAGCTAGTGGTGATGAACAGCGCACTGGATGCCATTACCCGTGAGTTGACATTTGCCCGTACCGCCTATAAAAATAGCCGTGAAGATTTACGCCGACTCTTTGATGAAAAGCGCAGCGAGCAACAAAAGATCAATCAAGCCGTCGCCGATCGCAAAACCGAATCAGGTAAGCGTTTGGTGCAACTTGATAATGAGTTAAAGCAGTTGCATAACCAACATCTTGAATGGTTAGCCGAGCAAAAAGATCAGGCACTTGAAGCTCGCATGGACAAAAATGCTTACTGGCAAGAAGTCGTAGGCGCTATCGACAATCAACTTGGGCAAATTAAAGCCAATATTGAGCAGCGTCGCGCTAATGCCAAAACAGAGCAAAAAGCCTGTGAAACCTGGTACAAAAATGAGCTGAAATCTCGCGGTGTCGACGAAGGCACTATTTTAGCGCTTAAAAAGCAAATTCGTGAGCTTGAAGCGCAAATAAGCCAGGCAGAACAACGTCGTAGTGACGTGTTACGTTATGATGATTGGTACCAACATACCTGGTTAGTGCGTAAGCCAAAGCTGCAAGCACAGCTCGCCGATGTGAAACGTGCCGCGCTCGAGCTTGAGCAACAATTAACGGCTAAAACCGCGGAAATTAAGCAACGACGCAACAGCTTAGAAACCGAACGTAAAGCCTGTGATGCCGCTCAGGTTGAAGCATCTGAAAACCTCACTAAACTGCGCGCAGTAATGCGTAAGTTGGCAGAATTGAAGTTGCCGGCCAATAACGACGAAGCCATGGGTAGCATTGGTGAGCGTTTACGCCAAGGCGAAGATTTATTGCTAAAGCGTGATTATTTAATGGGCTCAGTAAAGCAATATGTTGAGCACTTTGACTCTGTGATTGCCAGCAAATCGGGCTCAAGTTTGGCCGAGTTCTGGGAGCGCGCGCGTGACGAGTCTAGCTTTGTTAATGACAAAGGTATTCGCCTACTCGATTACCGTAAATTAGTGCCACAGCTAGAGCAGTTGCTCAATGTGATGGTGCCGCAATCGTTAATGGCGATTCGCGAGCAAGGGCGTATTTTTGGTATCGATTTAACCGCATTTTACGACGTATTAACCGACATCGACCGCCGAATTGCCAGCCAAAGTGCCCGCATTACCCGTGAAGTGGGTGAAGAGTTATTCCTCGATGGTGTATCGGAATCGGCTGTACGGATTCGCTCACGCATCAGTGAACTCGAGTTCTGGCCTGAACTTGAAGTGTTTGTAAAAGCCTTTAAAGCCTGGAAAGCCGACGGTTTTAGCCAGCTACCAGACGAACATTACACTAACTCAATGCGCCGCGCCCTAGACATTATTGGCCGCGCCGCACTAACCGGTGGCATTGCTAAGTTACTGGAGATTGAATTGCGCTTAAAAGAAGGCAATAGCGATCTGATTATCCGTACCGACCGCCAGTTAAATGAATCATCTAGCCATGGTATGGCATACCTGATTTTATGTAAATTCTTGCTGGCATTTACCCGTTTATTACGCGGTAAAGCCAATGTAACCATTCATTGGCCTATTGATGAGCTCGGCACCTTGCATCACACCAACGTGAAGAAGATTTTTGACGCCTGTGAAAACAATAACATTAGCGTGTTAGGGGCGTTCCCAAATCCAGAATCTGAAGTGCTTAACTTATTTGCTAACCGCTACATTATTAACAAACAAACCAAAAAACTGCAGGTGGTTAAACCTAAAACTAACCCGCTAGCAGAGCGATTATCACAACGAAATACTGAAACTGCTAAGGAGCACAGTTAATGTCTGACTCAAATGAAACAACCTTAGTGGGAACCAGTGCGTTAATCGAACAGTTATTGCGTGGCGAGTTTATTTGCCGAGTGACTAACGAAGATGGCTGGCGCGCGCTAAAAAACAACAGCACCCGCGAGCGGATAGAAACGTACTTAAATCAAATTAACCGCACCCTAGCCAGCGCTGGTGAAGGTGAAGTGTTCTTTTGTGGGTATCTACAACTTGGCGATGCTGAGCGTAAAGTGATTTCATCGCAGTTTAAAGATATTTGCGCGGCGTTAATTCCGCTGGTGGAATGGCTCGTGTTAGTACAAGAAGCGAGCGGCCAGGATGCACCATTAAGTGAAGGTGCACCGATACGATTAACCGACTTACAAGCACGAATAGAAGACACTCCAGCCTTTAGAGAGCAACTAACAAAGCTCAGCCAGTATCGCTTATTTGGCTCTAGCAGCAGTAATGTCGACGGCCAAATTAAGTTAGTGTTTAAGCGCTTAGTCGAATTGGGTTACCTAGCAAAACCCAATAGCGAGAAACAGATTTATATTGCCACTGGTAAGCTTGATTACTTATACGAAGTGATCCGCTTTATTGACGAAACTGAGGGGTTAAGCCTTGAGGCGCAAGCTGAAACCGCGACCCAAAGGGAGTTAATATGAGCAGCAACTTACACCAAGCTGGGGTAAAGCTGCTCAAACAACTCGGGCGGCATGCCGATGTGATCATGGATGCGTATTTAGCCGGCTCGGTTAACGACACAGCCCATGATGCTGGCGTGATTGAAAAACTCAAAAAAAGCGGCATTTTGTGGCGCCCAGAGCCAGACCAAGAGCTGCGCTTAAAGCGCTCAGTGCGGGCATTGCTTGAAGAAGCCTTAAGCGATGAGCGTAACCGCCAAATTGACTCTAACGTTGGCTCATCTTTAGCGACCATTAAAACCCTGGCCGACCATTATAAAGAAGCGCGCCACAATGTTGATTACAGCGCTGCAGAAGCCTATTTAGCCGACTTAAACGAACACGTTTACAGCTTTACCGACAGCTTACGCTATTCGATTAGGGTGTTGTGGGGACGCATTAACAACGAGTTTGGTTATGTCGGCACCATAAGTGCCAAAATTCGTGAAAACGAACTGGCGCAAAGCCAGGTGTCTGACTTGCTTAATGGCCTTGAAATGTTCCAGTTTAGTGAGCTGGGTGAAATTGCCGGTGACATCCGTGAGTTGCGCCGTTTATTAATGACCAGCTTGCAAGAAACCCTAAGCCAGTGTACTCAAGAGCTGAGTATTGTTCAGGGCAGATTGTATGAATTACTCGGTCGCTTTAGACAAATCCAAGGGCGTACTCGGTTGCTCAAAGGCTGGTTGCTGCACACCGACATGCACCCAGACTATCAAGTCGATAACCATGTTGGCCATAAAGCGATTCCGAATTTATTTAACTGTGCCCAGGCTCTATTAGCACCAGCCAGTGTCGATGTGAGTAATCCACATCATGAGCTGGAGTTAATGAGTTTAGTCGCGCAAGTTAAAGCCATTAGCCGTGATGCATTACCGCACATTGCACGTGAGCAAAATGTCACCTTTGAAATGGGCGACAGTGAAGATTTTGATATCCCAGAAAATCCACTCAAAATTGCCGTGGATGAATATTTCTGTGAGGTTATCGATTCAGGTTTACGTCAATCTGCATTGAGTTATTTAACCGAAAAGCAATTAACCTGGGATGCTGAAAGTTGGCTTTATCAAGTGATTGGTGGTTATGAAGGCTTGGCCGATGAACATAAAAATTACTTTGAGTTAGAACCGATAGGTAAACCCGATCCAGTGTATAACGGTAATTTTATCATTCATGATGTTGAGTTATGGCTAGCCTAAGCCAGAGTCAATTACAGTTAATAGCCCGCGCGGCAAAACAACTTTTACCGCGCGTAACATTTAATGCTGGTTGGAAAAAGCTTTATCAGTTATGGCAAATAGGCGAGCCCGATGGTGCTGAAAAATACCTGTATTTAACCCATAAAGATTATGGTTTACTGCGTGAAATGGCGCAGAATAACTCAGGCTTAGATATTCTCGCACTCGATTTTGACGTGCCGCGACAGCAAATGTCGCAGCTCAGTGCTAATGAAAAATACGCTAATATCAGTCCAGATGCCGATTATGTGTTAATCAAACTCGCGCCTAACATCGTTCAATCTCTGTTCTCTACATCCGCAGTAGGCTCTGTCGTCGAGGTGTTGACGGTATTAGGTAGCTCATTGCGATTAAAGGTCGACGCCGCAGTTGCACTGTGTCAGCAACTTAAGATTACCCAGCTCATTGTGGTCGAAAATCTCGACAGTTTTGATAATCTATTTGCTTATTCATTCACATCCGAGCTACAGCCAATAGTCGACAATTGCATGGTGTTGTATCGTGGCAGCCACGATTATTCTCCTGCTGGTCGTAAGCATTTTTTACATTTGATCGCCGCACTGAAGTTGGATGTAATAGCTTTTACTGACCTTGATCCCGCAGGGTTGATGATTGCCAATACCCTCGAACATTGCCACAGCATGATCGTGCCGCAATGGGTGCTTGAGGCACCCGATAAACTGCTCGCTATCAGCCAAATTAACTCAGTCAGTGATTTTGATAAGCAGCATAAACAATCGGCTTATTTAAACAATATTTTGTCGCAAGGTACTGTAGCTTCAGTGGTATTCACACCTCAATGGGTATCATTAATCCAGTGGTTGAGCCGTAACCGTGTCAGCATGAAACAACAGCATATGTTGGCAAAGTCATTGCCGCTGAGCTTACTAAAAATCCATTCATAATATCTAATGTCTTAACCTCCTATCGGACAAAAATGCTCAATGATTTTTGTACAGAGTGCTCTTGTATTGTACGAAATATGTTCACAATGATTATTTGATACGGTTTTCTTTCTTGTATCCTCACTGGTTACACCATTAGCAACTCATTATTTATTATGTAATCGATTGTTATTGTTGTCTTTTATATTTATAAGCAGTTAAGCGCTCATTAAGTGGTCACTTTTGTTGATAAGGTGATTGAAATATATTGCGCGATGTCTCAGTATTTCAGCGCTCGAAAAGAATAAGCACCAGGATTGGTATAACAATAATCAGCAACAGAAGTTGCCATTTCGAATGGGAAATTAGTACATGACAAAATCACTTTCAGCACGGATCTTTATTGGTCTATTTTTTGGCGTGCTTCTCGGCAGTATTGTGCAATTTGCACTCGCCGACAACGCCTTTTTTGGTGGGACACTTGTTACATTGGCAAGTGGTATCGGCACCATGTTCGTTAATATGATCATGATGTTAGTTGTACCTTTAGTGTTTGTGAGTATTGTTTGCGGCGTGTGTGAGTTACAAGATTTAAAAAGTTTTGGCCGTTTAGGTGGCAAAACCTTTGGTTTTTACATTATTAACACCGTTGTCGCGATTCTTGCGGCATTTACAGTGGCAATGATATTTGAGCCAGGCAAGGGCGTTGATATGTCTAGCAGCGGCTCGGTCGATATTACCGCAACAGAACTGCCTGATTTAATGTCACTTATTGTGAGCATTGTGCCTAACAATCCTTTTTCAGCGTTTACCTCTGGCAACATGTTGCAAGTAATTTTTATGGCGCTGCTAATGGGCGGTGTAATGAAATCAATGGGCACATCAGTCGCCGGCGCAGTAAAAGGCTTTCAAACCGCCAATAAAATCATGATGCGCTTAATTGGATTGGTGATGAGTCTTGCGCCATACGGTGTATTCGCCTTGATGTTTAAACTAGGCGCTACCTTAGAACCTGAAATTTTTGTCAGTGTGGTTGAATACCTAGTATTGATTTTAGCGCTATTACTGATTTGGATTTTCATCGTATACCCTATTGCTGTAAGCGTATTTACGCCTGTGTCGGCGAAAACGTTCCGTGATAAAACCCAAGAGCAAATCCTGTTTTCGCTTTCAACAGCAAGCTCTAATGCCACCATTCCGGTAACGATGCGCACCTTAACCGACAAACTTGGCGTAAGTCAGGCTGTGGCGGGATTTGGTGTGCCGTTAGGGGCAACAATGAACATGGGTGGGGTATCAATTTATATTACTATCGCCATTTTCTTTGTCGCCAATGCGTTTGGTATGCCAATCAGTAACGACCAAATCCCTTCGCTATTATTTAGCGTATTTTTGCTTTCTGTTGGCGCTGGTGGCGTACCTGGCGGTGGCATGGTGATGATTGGTGTGTTGATTTATCAAATGGGCTTACCGGTTGAAGCGTTTGTGATTGTGGCCGCCCTTGACCGTATTATTGATATGGTACTGACATCATGTAACGTCGTGGGCGACACCGCTGTTCTCACCATTGTCGATCAGACAGAAAAGAAGTACCAAGTGAGTCAAGACAGCGTCGTCGTAGCGAAAGAATAAGTTTAGCGAGTGAGTCATACATAAACGGCCTGCATTGCAGGCCGTTTTTGTTATGACTATAGAAGTATTATCTATGCTGCATTTTGTTTTCAATATTAGACATAATTTTGAATGTGGTATTTTCTAAATCATCTAAGCCACGATGGGCGACTAATTCATATGATCGATTAATTAATCGGTAAGCCTGCGGGTAGTTAAATTCGACGACCTCAAGCTCAGCTAAATCGTTAAGAGCCTGGCTTTGACCTATTGGATAACCCATCATTTGATGATACTCAATGGCTTTTTTAAACTGCTCTCTGGCGTCGTTATTACGCCCAATTCGTTGATTGATAGTACCCGCTAAGTGATAAATATAACCTAATGTGAGCCAATCTTTAACTTTAGCAGCATTGGTTTTGGCGAGGTTGAGCACCCCTAAAGCTTGCTCAATTTTGTTCGTTTCGATGTAACTTTGGGCTAATAATAATCTTAGTTGGGCTAATTCTCGGTATTCGTTCTGATGCTCAGCAATACCCATTGCAGCTGTTAATGTGCTGTTGAGCTGTTCAAATTGTTGCTGTTGTAATTGGATATTGCCTAAGAGGCGGCTTGCAAGCAAGTTATTAGGTGCGTCTTGAATGACCTCAGATAAAAGCTGCTCGGCACCGAGTAAATCACCTTGTTGGCTCAATGTTATGGCCTGCACTAATTGTGTAGAATGCAATTGAGAGTGGTAGTCGTTAACTGACTGTTTGTGTTTAGGGTTTAGTTGATGAGTGATAGCTTTCGCTGCTGACGCCAATGCTTGATTGATGCTGTCAGTGCTAATACTGGTGCTGTCACTTTGGCTTTGGCTTTGGCTATGTAATGTGTAACTGAGCTGGTACTGATTGTTGAGCATACTCACACTGGATTCGATGACTAATACCGCACCCGATATCGCCATGATTTTGTTAATGTCAGAAGGGCTAACGTTATCGGTTTGAGCGAGCCGCGAAGTGATATTAATGACATCTTCAGTTTGCAATAAAGGGTAGCTCACACCGAGTGTTAGCTGGTGAATAAGCACATCCATAGCGGCATAGGCATTCCATTGAGTATCGCCATCTGTGGGTGGGGTAACAATCTTGACCGGAAGAACCAATACCGTACCAGATGCCAGTGGCTTAGGCTTTATGTTGGACAAGTAAACATAAGCACCAATACCAATCAGCAGCAAAATTATGACGGCACTAAAGTATTTATATGTATTTGAGGTCGGTGCCTGTGGCATTGCGATAGTCCTTTATCAATATCGAATGATTAACTTAGTGGTTAATTAAGTTATTGTAAAGAAAACCTGTTTTTATCTTTTGTGTTGTTATGGCTTAGGAGGTTTTGTGTTGAAAGGCGTGTCGAATACTTTATTTAAATACAGCGTAAAAACAAAAAACCGCCTTTTGGCGGTTTTTTGAAGACTGATTAGTTAGTCAATTGATGGCTCTTCACTGTAATCAATACCATGATAGCTCAAGCAGGTATCGACTTCATTCGCGCTACCTAAAATCACCGCAACACGTTGATGAATTTCAGTTGGTTGAATATCCAAAATAGTCTCGTAACCTGTTGAGGCTTTACCGCCAGCTTGCTCAACAAGTAATGCCATTGGGTTGGCTTCGTACATTAGGCGTAACTTGAATGGTTTAGCTGGGTTTTTGTTGTCTGTTGGATAGGTAAAAATACCGCCACGACACAAAACTCGATGCACGTCACCCACCATAGCGGCAATCCAACGCATGTTAAAAGATTGCTCTCGAGGACCGATTTTTCCAAGCAACAAGTCGGCAATGTAGGTTTGCATTGGTGCTTCCCAAAAACGCTGGTTTGACATATTAATGGCAAACTCAGCCGTATCTGGCGTGATTTGTACATTGTCGTCAGTCAATAAAAATGTTTGGCTGTCTGGATCTAAGGTATAAAACTGCGTGCCTTGGCCTGTGGTTAACGCCATCATCGTTGATGGGCCGTAAAGCACGTAACCTGCTGCAACTTGTTTGCGCCCAGCTTGTAAAAAGCTTTGTTCGCTAAACTCACCAGCGGGTGCAGGTAACACAGAGAAAATAGTGCCAACAAGTGAATTAATGTCGATATTTGATGAGCCATCTAATGGATCAAAACTCACTAGGTATTCACCTTGAGCGTTAGCTTCTACAACATAATCTTCTTCTTCAGAGGCAATGCCGCGCACTGTTGTGTCAGCCTTTAAGGCATCTTTAAGCATGTCGTTAGTGATGACATCCAGTTTTTTCTGGGTTTCACCTTGAACATTTTCTTGTTCTGTTGCGCCTAGTACACCCGCTAACGCGCCGTGACGAACTGCACCGCTAATGGCGATTGAGGTTTCCGCTAAGGTAAATAGTAATTGCGTTAAAGATGCATTTACCGCTTGAGCGCTGAGGGTTTGGGCCAAAGTCTGCATTATTTTTCCTATGAGATTTTGCGAGGTTAAGGTCTATGTTTTAAATTTAATTCTTATGAGCAAATCATACCCCACAATGACGCTAATTTCAGCGATTGTTATCTGAGGTTTTAGTTTTACAGTAATTTCAGGCAGAATGTTGGCTGATTGATTGCCCCCAAGGATTAATAATAATGACAACAACATGGAAGCAGCATGCTTTAGTGGCAATGACTGCCGCACCATTACTCTTTACGAGTCAAATTTCTCAAGCAGCGCAAGGCAGTACAATGATCCCATTAACTACCGCACCGTTAACCGCAATAAAAGGCAATAACACGCCACTGACCATAGAACGTATCCATGCCTCACCAGCTTTGGCTGGATCGAGTCCGCGCGGACTTGCTTTGTCACCTGATGGTAAGCGAGTGACCTATTTATCGAGTCGTGCCGATAACCAACATTTTTACGACTTATGGCAAATGAACATTGCGACAGGCCAGCGCAGCATATTGATCAATGCCGATCAATTAGCGGGTGGCGAACTGTCTGATGAAGAAAAAGCCCGCCGTGAACGTCAGCGTATTTATGGTGAAGGGATCATGGAATACTTTTGGTCTGAAAACAGCCAAAGTATTTTAATTCCAGCTGCTGGGCAATTGTATTTATATGATGTCGCTAGCAATAAAGTCATAGAGCTAAACACCGGTGATGGCTTTGCAACAGATGCGCGCTTGTCGCCTAAAGGTCGTTATGTGTCGTTTGTACGCGATCAAAACCTTTATGTGTTAGCGCTAGACACTCAAAAAGTCGTCGCATTAACCACCGATGGCAAAGGTGCGATCAAAAATGCCATGGCTGAGTTTGTCGCCCAGGAAGAAATGGACCGCATGACAGGTTATTGGTGGGCACCCGATGAGTCCGCAATCGCGTTTACGCGCATTGATGAATCCGGTGTTGAGTTAGTCACCCGTAATGAAATATATGCCGACGGCATTAAATTAACTGAGCAACGCTATCCTTATGCAGGCAAAGCGAACGTTGAAATTGCCCTTGGTGTGGTGACTTTACAGGATAAGAGCATCAACTGGATTGATATAGGCAAGCAAAAAGACATGTATTTACCGCGTGTTGAATGGCTACCCGATAGCAAGCATGTGTCTTTTCAGTGGCAAAGTCGTGATCAACAAACACTAGACTTACGCATTGCTGCATTAAGTCAACCTGACCAGGCTAACACCGTGATTGAAGAGCGCAGTAAAGCCTGGGTAAATCTGAATAATGACCTGCACTTTTTAAAGCAGCAGTCTGCATTTATTTGGGGATCAGAGCGAGATGGGTTTAATCATCTGTATTTGTTCGACTTACAAGGTAAGCTGCTTAAGCAATTAACCCAAGGTGACTGGGCCGTTGATGCACTTGAGTTTGTCGATGAAGCCAGTGGTTGGGTGTATTTTAGTGGTCGTAAAGACAGTGTTGTCGAGCGTCACTTATACCGGGTTAATTTGCAAAAGGGCGCTGATTCAATCGAGCGAATTAGCCAAACGGCTGGAATACATGCTGCGGTATTTGCCGATAAGAGTCCGGTTTATTTAGATTACTTTAATAGCCTCCAGCAACCACCACAGATCAGCTTACACAATGATTCGGGTAAATTATTAGCCTGGGTTGAGCAAAACGAGATTAATCAAAATCATCCTTTATATGATTTGGCTGGCTTATGGCAAATGCCTGAGTTTGGCCAATTAAAGGCAGAAGATGGTCAGCCATTAATGTACCGTTTATTTAAACCTGTACCGTTTGATGCTAATAAAAAGTATCCAGTTGTAGTACGTGTTTATGGTGGACCGCACGCACAGTTGGTGGTGAACAGCTGGAGTGAGGCGGATTATTTTACCCAGTACTTATTACAGCAAGGTTATGCCGTATTCCAATTAGATAACCGTGGCTCGGCCCATCGTGGCACTGAGTTTGAGTATGTGATTTATCAAAATATGGGGGATGCCGAGGTAAACGATCAAAAAGTGGGTGTGGATTACTTACGTAGCCTGCCATTTATTGATGGCGAAAATGTGGCAATTTATGGTCACAGTTACGGCGGCTATATGGCATTAATGAGCCAATTTAAGGCGCCAGATTATTTTAAAGCAGCCATTTCAGGGGCTCCTGTAACTGATTGGCGTTTATACGATACCCATTATACCGAGCGTTATATGGGGGATCCTGAAACCAATAAACAAGGTTATGATGCCAGCAGTATTTTGCCATACGTCAAAAATTATCAGTCAGGCCTGTTGATGTATCACGGCATGGCGGATGATAACGTATTGTTTGAAAACAGCACGCGAGTATACAAAGCATTGCAAGATGAAGGTAAATTATTCCAGATGATGGATTACCCAGGGTCTAAGCATTCCATGCGTGGTGAGAAAGTGCGTAATCACTTATATAAATCGTTAGCTGCATTTTTAGACCAGCAATTGAAATAACATATTTCGTGAGTTTATCGCTAAAAGCGGGCATAAAAAAACCAGGTTAATCACCTGGTTTTTTATTGGGTAACCTTAAAGGATTAGCCTTCTAAGTCACCACAAAAACGATAGCCTTCACCGTGAATAGTCGCGATGATTTCTGGCGTATCGGCTAAGCTTTCAAAGTGCTTACGGATACGACGGATTGTCACGTCAACAGTGCGGTCATGCGGCTTTAATTCGCGGCCAGTCATTTTTAATAATAAATCAGCACGCGTTAAAATCTTACCTGGGTTTTCAACAAAGTGAAGCATCGCACGGAATTCGCTGCGTGGTAGCTTATAAGACTCACCTTGTGGATTCACTAAAGAACGGCTGTTAATTTCTAAGCTCCAGCCGTTGAAACGGTAATATTCAACAGAACCTTTTTCTTCAGTTTCTGCAGCAGCACTATTAACGCGAGTTAATAGGTTACGAGCACGAATCGTTAATTCACGTGGGTTGAAAGGCTTAGTGATGTAGTCATCGGCACCAATTTCAAGACCAAGGATTTTATCAACTTCGTTATCACGACCGGTTAAGAAAATAAGACCGATGTTATTAATTTCACGTAATTCGCGAGCAAGTAATAATCCGTTTTTACCTGGCAAGTTAATGTCCATAACCACTAGGTTAATTTTATTGTCTTGCATGGCTTTGTGCATTTCTGCGCCGTCGTTAGCTTCGGTAACGACATAGCCTTCAGCTTCAAAAATACTGCGTAATGTATTACGGGTTACTGCTTCGTCTTCAACAATCAGAATGTGTGGGTTTTGCATGATATTTACCTAATTTTATAAAATTCGACTCTAGCGATAGGCTAGTAAGTTGTAATCGCGCATTAATTAACGCTGATACTCCAGTATTTTTTTGGTGTTTATCTATGTCTGCCCTGAATAAAACACTCTTATAAACTCGTAAGATGTAACGCTATGTATGGTTACTGAGTTGTCTTGCGTATATTAACGCTCATTACGCAATGCAATATGCAGCTGCATAATAAGTAAAAAACTTGCCAAAAGGCTTACTACTATGAATACGATTTATAGAGATAGTTCCATATGTTGCAAACTTATTTATACGTATTACTGTTTATCCCTTTGCTTTATCAAATGTAGAACATAAAACGTTTGGGTGTAAACTAAGCACACAAAATTGTGATTAATTACCAATAAATGCGTTTTAAACGCCAGCCCTCGATACATTTAGCAAGCGATGTTATTGGTTTCACTACAGTGCTTTACTAGTAGGTGACGTTATTGTACTCGTTTTAGGCATTTGTTAACAAATTAAATGTTAAAAAATTAATATAACAGTCAAGTATATGAAAGATTAATGTTGTTAATGCCATAATATTTAAGGATAAATAAATATTATACTTGTGACTGACATCACAAACCTTTAAGAATTCATAAGGCTTTGCTAAACTGATTTTGGTTTAATTGACGAATTAATATTATGGAAAATGTTATAGATACACTGTGGCATCACTATCAAAGTACACATTTTTTGTTCACTCAACGCCTTTCTCATGATTTCCCGTTTGCTATTATTACCGCCCACAACCCCAGTGGCTTATTACTCTCCCCGAGCCAAAATCGTTTACTAGATCGTCAGCTCCAATCCAAAATTCAACAATACAACAGTCCATACCGAGCACTCATTGGTGCAGCACCTGATTTGTCGCATATGGAAAAAAGTTGGGCTATTTTTATTGATAAAGAACAGGCGCTTGAATTGGGTAGAGAATTTAATCAACATGCCATTTATTATGTTAATCAAGGATTATTATCACTTATTGCCTGCATTGATCCGCTGATGCCAGAAGTCGATATGGGAGCTTTTAATCAGCGTTTACGCTTAGTAAATGAGTTGCCTGATATTAGTTCGCACCTGTAGTGTTTAGCTGTTAAGAGTATAAAACTGTGCATCACTTGATTTTTTAGATCTTTATTTAAGACAATAAAGTTTAATTGTCTCTTTATTTTGCCTTTAAAGGTTGTTTGGTCCATGAAAATGGCTATTTTTCATCATTATGAACAATCTAAAATGATGTTTTTGAGATTGCGAAAATAAGTATCCTTGAGCGTCATCTTTGCCACAAAGATGAATAAAATAAAAATAGCGTATTTTTACAACGATTGTTGATTGACTTGTTAGTGGGTTTGTTGCTATTTTTCAAGTCCCTCCTTCGGGAGGCACAGAAGAGGAGCGTTAACTAGGTAGTAAGTTTGAGGATGCCAATCCGATGACAACTTATGATGGAGATTAGCGCCGAGGTATCAAATTGTGTGGCACACATTGATATCGGTCGTATAGGCTGAATCCTAACGATTGTCACCTGTTTTTTGGTGGAGAGCTTCTGGTGATGATTGCTGTTTCCCTTCTTTAAGGGTGCGTTATCTTAGCACCAGGCTCTTCGAACGTAGTGTGTTCGGAGTGTATATCATGTTAGTCAATTACTTCTTATTTTGTCGTCTTTCGCCAACCGCGGAGGCATTCGTATGAGCACTGTTTCTCAAGATATTCGTCCAGAATTAGTCGTCGCCAAATTTGGCGGTACCTCTGTTGCTGATTATGCATCGATGAGTCGTTGTGCTGACATTGTGTTAGCCAATCCTGCCACCCGTTTAGTGGTGGTCAGTGCGTCAAGTGGCGTAACCAATTTACTGGTCGAGTTAACTCAAGCAAATGTGAATGACGAGCGCCGCTTAGCGTTGTTAAAGCAAATTGCACAAATTCAATATGCCATTTTAGATGAGTTAGGGCGCCCGCAAGATGTGGCCGCGAGCATCGATAAAATTCTGAGCCGCATGTCGGTATTAAGTGAGTCGTTAGAACTCGATCGCAGTAAGGCGATTATGGACGAATTGCTCTCTACTGGTGAGCAATGTTCATCGATTTTGTTTTCTGCGGTAATTCGTGAAAAGGGCACCGCATCGGATTATTTTGATGTGCGCCAGGTGCTTCGCACCGACAGCCATTTTGGCCGTGCAGAACCTCATATTGAAGCCATAGCCTCGTTATCTGGTGACTTGTTAAAGCCGTTGCTGGCGAATTATGTGATAGTCACTCAAGGGTTTATTGGTGCAGATCAAGATGGGCGCACAACCACTTTAGGCCGTGGTGGTAGTGACTATTCTGCAGCGTTACTTGCTGAAGCATTAAGTGCCACAGCGGTAGAGATTTGGACTGACGTTGCCGGTATTTATACTACCGACCCAAGGTTGGCACCTAATGCACGCCCCATTCCAGAGATCAGCTTTAATGAAGCGGCTGAAATGGCAACTTTTGGCGCTAAAGTATTGCACCCAGCGACCATTTTACCCGCGGTAAGACAAAAGATTCAGGTGTTTGTAGGTTCCAGCAAAGCGCCTGAAATGGGCGGGACATGGATCCGTCATCAAGTTGAAGACACGCCCGTTTTTCGCGCGGTGGCATTACGTCGCGACCAAACGCTATTAAACCTTCATAGCCTGCAAATGCTCCACGCACAGGGGTTTTTAGCGGAAACCTTTGCAACACTTGCACGTCATAAAATCTCGGTAGATTTAATTACAACCTCAGAAGTGAACGTGTCGTTAACGCTGGATAAAACCGGTTCAGACTCGAGTGGCCAAGGCTTATTGAGCGAGCCATTACTGCAAGAGCTATCGCAGCATTGTCGTGTCCGTGTTGAGGATAATTTAGCGCTTATTGCCATTATTGGTAATCGCATTGCCTCTACCGCAGGTATTTGCAGTCGCGTCTTTAAAGTGCTTGAAAACCACAATGTGCGGATGATTTGCCAAGGTGCGAGCCCACATAATTTATGTGTATTGGTATCTGAATCTGAAGCGGCGCAAGTGGTTAATGCTTTACATCAAAATCTGTTTGAGTCGTAATTGATGAGTAAGGTAATACAGTCGAATATACAAGTTGGGGAGCTTGCCACAGGGCAAGCGCTCACCATACCGCTTTATGATTTTATGGGTGCTAAAGCGTCTGCGCCGAGTGTTTACATTCAGGCCAATGTTCACGGCGCTGAAGTGCAAGGTAATGCAGTGATTTATCAGCTGATGACCTTACTTGAAGACTATGACGTACTAGGGGATATCAAGCTGGCACCTCTGGCTAATCCGCTGGGCATAAATCAAAAAAGTGGTGAGTTTACTTTAGGCCGGTTCGACCCCATTACTGGGGTTAATTGGAATCGGGAATATTTTGACCATAAAGTCGATTTAACTACCTGGTATGCAAAGCATCAACACTTGAGTAATGCCGCGTTATTCGATGCCTATCGAGTGATGTTAGTTGAGTCGTGTCAAGCAAGGCTTAACCAGCCTTTTGGCATAACGACAGGCCATAGGCTAGCCGTAAGCTTACAATCTATGGCACATCAGGCTGACATTGTGCTGGACTTACATACTGGGCCTAAGTCTTGTAAGCATTTATATTGTCCTGAATATGACATTGATGCTGCACGTTTTTTCTCTATTCCCTACACCTTGGTTATTCCCAATAGTTTTGGTGGCGCGATGGATGAAGCGGCATTCTGTCCTTGGTGGCAGTTAACCGATTTTGCCGCTCAACAAGGGCGTGACTTTACGGTACCCGTGTCAGCGTTTACGCTAGAATTGGCTAGCCAGGAGCGTATTGATTTAGCTGATGCATTGGAAGACGCTAAAGGTATTTTGGCGTATTTAAGTCATCGAGGGGTGATCCGTGAAAAAATCGAGCCAGCTCAAATGGCGCGCTTTGGCTGCTACTTAAAAGACTATAAAAAGTTTCATGCGCCTAAAGCGGGATTAATTGAATATTGCGCTGTGGTAGGCCAACCGCTCGATGCAGGACAGCCATTAGTGAATATATTGCGTATGGATTTGTATGGCACCGATGACGCGCATCAAGTGATTAGTTTGCCAATGGATTGTGTGCCCATTTTGCATTTTGCTTCTGCATCTGTGCATCAAGGCACTGAGTTGTATAAAGTGATGACCAATGTGTTTAGGTTATAAACGAAAATAATAAAAACGCCTGCATTTTGCAGGCGTTTTTGTCTGTGACGGAATGAAGATGCACGAGAGGCCTTGAGATTAACTGCCAAGGATTTGCAGTGGAATAGACAGCATGTCGTCACCAGAACTTGCAAAATACCAAATGATACCAACCAAGCTTGCTACCGTTAACAGATACCACACTGTTGAGAATATTTGTCCGTAACGGTCGAGCGGCAGCAGATGGCTTTGATGCCTGCCACGCCATTCAAATACAATTTCAACACTACCAATCAGCAGTAAAAAACCTAATAGAGCAAGGCCTAGGCTATAGCTGATAAAAACCCCTACAGCGGCGCCTAAAATACAGGCTATTAGGCCAACCAGGCTGTTCATTGAAAAGCTAATACTCTTTAAAATATGACCGCCATCGAGTGGCAAAATCGGCAATAAGTTAAATAAGTTCAGCAATGCGTTAAAACTGGCCAGTCCGGCAAAAAACACATTACCGGTGATCCAGTACAGGCCTAAACTAATGACGGATAAAATCAGTCCAAAAGTCGGCCCCATAATCGAGATATACACATCTTGCCAACGAGTATTAATACGCTCATCGCTTAAGGCCAATCCGCCGACAAACGGAATAAGGTAAATGCCTTTTGTTTTCATGCCAAAGTGTTTCATGGCCCTAATATGGCCATATTCATGAAACACTAAACAGCCGATAAGTGCCAATGCAAATTCTAGTGAGAATAACCAAGAGTAAGCTGCCACACTGGCACCAGCAAACAACACTTTAATCACTTTAGCACTTTTGAGGAGTTTGAATCCCAAAGATGCTAAGCCGACTACACTGAGCTTTTGCGTTTTAGCGACCGGAACTTCGGGCGTTTGTTTTTCAATGTCACTGACGCTGCGCTTGCCTTGAGTGATTTGTTCTTCATCAACCAGTAAGCAATAGTCGAGCTGAAAGGGTTGCCAGTTAACATCAATCTCTAATCGAACCTGAATTGCTTTTGTTTGCGATGTGACGCTTGTTGGCGCATCAATAATATCGTCTTCATTAAGCGGTACAGTATGTTGTTGAGCAAGTTCAAACGAGTGAATGTGAAAAGCTTGATCGCTCGCGCTCGCTGACTTTTGTGATACCAGTTGATTATCCCAATATAACTGCTGCCAGCCTGCAATAGAGCCTTCTAGGCGTAAGCGTTTACCAAGACATTCAATATTAAGTAATTCCATTAAGGATTCTCAGAGCTTATAGACGGTGAGTATGCGGGCATTTTGCCAGAGCGCTGTTTGATGCTCAATGGGCAAGGTGATTTTATTGGCTAATAAAGCTGTTCTAATTCAGCAACAGTGGCAATACCTTGTTCAATTGTGGTGAAAACGATTTTTGCACTGCAACAGTGTCCTTGAAACTGACCGAATTGGCGCACCAAAGGCAGCATTTGTAACACGCTAATGGGGAGAGGTTGTTTTACGAGGTGTGGCAGTTGTGCCACACTCGTGTCGACTGAGGTGTGTTCAGGTTGTGGCTTTGCGATAAGATAAACGTCACCGCTACTGTCAATTAATGTGTCTTGTACGCAAACAGTATATTGATTGGCGCAAATAAAACTTAACCAATCTTGATGATTTGCTAGATACATTAGCTCATCATCTTGATCAAACTTTAAAAATGCTGGCCAATGTATTTGTTGCATAATGTGGCGGTCTCATTATTGAGTGTTGTTCAGGTTAGCGGTTACTGTAATCGTAGGACACTTCTTGATTCACGTTTTTGACAATACATGGGCCATGCTCGCGTTGAGTGCGATTAAATGCATTACCGATGTGGATTTCGACGTTAGTAAAAATGTGCTTTTCAGCTTTGATAAAGTAATGATCAAAATAGCCCTCAACTTCGTTCTGATGTTGAGTGAACTCCACTTCTTCTTTAATTCGCTCAGCTGCCATCTGATTTTTTTGATCGAGCATCATTTTAACTTGTTCAATCATGCCAGCATCGCTTTGCCATTCAGTTTTAGGAGGCAATTTACGCAATCGAGCTTCGAGTTCTAATCCCGCGACTACCATGCCTTTAATGCTATCATCTAAATCTTTAAGTTGTTGTTTTAATTCACCTTGGTTCATAGCGCAATAGATTTCTGTTTTGGTGCCAGCCGTTGCGCCAAAAGCAATGGCTCTAATGCCTTTTGCTGCAGTTGCGATACCTCCAATGAGGTCACCTCGTCTTGACTGGGCATCGCTCACCGTAATGCTATCGCCAGAGGTAGTATTGCTATGAAGTAATTGTTTGGTAATTAAAATATTGCCTTGGGCTTCAAGTCGCGAGTATTGCACAAATTGAGCGCAAATTTGTCCGCTTGCTTTTATGCTAGTGCTGAGCTCTTGGTCTTTAATTAAACGACCTATGACACCTTTGCTGATAATCACATCGCCGTGAGCTTCAATACTGGCTGAATCAACAAACCCCATAACAGTCACATCGCCACTGGCTTTGACTTCCATGCCTTCATGTACATCGCCGGTAATGAGAATACTGCCTTTAAAATTGACGTGCCCATAGCGTACGTCTACATCTTTAATTTGCAGCATGTCGTCTACTTGCATGCCTTTGCGGTTTTCAACGGGTTGGCCTGACAAGGTTGCAATGAGCTTATTAGGATCTTTCGGGTGCAAGCTGGTGCCGGTACCAGGTTCCATGGGTTTATCTTTACCAGGAATTTGCTGCAGTATATCTCCGTGAACGTTAAAACCCGGCGTGCCAATTGTTGCAGGAACTTTTACCATTAACAGGTCATTGGGTTTCACGGTGATTAATGCACCTAAATTGCGCATATCGACTGAGCCGTCTTCACGCTCTTGTGGTTGCAACAAGCGCTCACGCGCTAACGCCACCTTTCTGGTGATAACCGCATTTTCACCATTTATGGCTGCTTTTCCACAAGCAATGACTCCTTCACAACTTTCGCCAGGAGGCAAAATCGATAAGCGCTGCATTAATGCCATGATTTTCGGCTTGCTTAAGCCCATTTTGATTTTTTGGCTTTTGAGCATATTGAGGATGTCTGGCAGGGTCATGTCTTTACCGCCCCATGCCGAGGTGATTTTCATGCTGGCATGCATTTTATCGTCACTAACGGTGATGTTGACGGACCCGTCTTTACGCTCGGCAATCGCAAAAAATAATTCATGATCACCCGGTTTTTGACCACATAACGCGTTGACTTCGGTTATGGCTTTAATAATTGCAGGTTCAATAGGAAACAACATGGCAAAGCTGGGCTGGGTGAGTAAAGTATGAATGTCTTCTGCCGACAACGGGCCATGAGTATTGGGAACTACGCGGAGTTCTGCTTTTGATTTATCTGCGCTTAGCGCTATGACTGAGGGCTCTAACATAACATCCTTTGTTTTGTTTTTATTTTTATTATGGTTTAAAACGAAGGCAATAGATTAACAGTGAAAATGACCTAAAAGTGTGCGCCATTTTGCCTTTGAATCAATTTAGCTGATATTGAAGTCCATTTCCAGCAGTAAACCTGCATTAACGCTGATGAAAATACAGTTTGTACTTATTATTTTCTGCTAATACATTCACACTGCCAAAATAGGTAGCGATAGTGTCTGAATATGGCAAGTGTCGATTAGCCACTATTTGCCAAACACCTTTAGGCGCTAAGCTGCTTGCGCTATGTTTAACAAATTGCGTGGCGATGTCAGTCGTGCTGGTTAACCCATCATGAAATGGTGGGTTAGAGATGATGCCATTAAACTGGCCATTGATTTGATTAAATCCATCAGACGGATACACATTCGCCTGCATATTGTTTGCCGCAAGAGTGAGCCGGCAAGACTCGAGTGCCATGGCATTGATATCAATACATTCAATGTTTAACAGTGGATTTACTTTGAGTAATGCCGCGCTTATCACCCCGGCACCACAGCCAAAGTCTAATACTCTACCTTGTAGAGCGTCGGGCAAATGCGACAGTAATAACTCGGTGCCTTGATCAAGTCGTTTTTCACTAAATACCCCCACAAGATTGCAAATTTGCAGTTGCCCTTGCGGCGTATCAAGGGCGTATTGGCTAACCCAATCAGTCATTGAGAGTGGCGGTGACATTTGGGTTAAATAACAGGTGTAGAGCAAGCAATGACGCGCATTATCTTGCTTTATTGGGGTGGAGAAGTATTCAGGGGTTAATTTAGCGATAGATTTAATTCCCCCTTTGTTTTCGCCCACAATCACCAATAAACCGTCTATGGCTAAGTGTTGAGCTGCGAGTTGCAACAAGTAACCCATTAATGGCTTGGCTTTAGGAAAATAGATAATAACGCTATCGTACTTTTCTGTTGTTAGGGCATCAGGGAGTTGATGGCCAAAATAACATTCTAGTGTACTGTTGGCGTAAGGTAACAGTGTTTGGTGGTGGTTAAAATCGAATGCTAATGCGGTGACATGGCTTGCAGACTCTAGGCATTGGCTCGCAAAAGTATCAGCTTCATAATTGAGTATTAATACTTTATGTTGCTGAAATAGTTCACTGTTGCGGATTAATGCTTGAGACGGATTTGTTAGCACTTGAATTACTCATGGTAAAGATTAAATGATTAACAGCCCTTTGCTTGTGTCGCAAAAGGCCGTTTCGAACGATTATGGTTTCGCTGCTGACTCGGGTAGCAAACTAAACACTTTATTGGCAATGTCGATATTGTCTTGGTGGCCACCAAAAAGTCTTGCGCCAGGGCCTGCCGAAAATACTTGTACGTCAACGGCGGTATGCCCGCCGCTTGTCCAGCCTGTGTTTGAACGCACATCGATTAACTTACGCAATGCAATTGTCAGAGGTTCGTTGCCTTGCATGCGTGCATTTTCTAGGGCGGTGTATTCAGTGTCCGAAGGTGTAAAACCAATCAAGGTGGCAATAACGGCTTGCCATTGTTCATCGGCGATAGCACGAGTCGCAATATCATCTGGGCTAGCTTGAACGTTATGCAGCACAGCTGGATTCCATTCGTATTTGTCATTTGCCCCGACAGATAGGCCACCGGTATTATGGTCGGCTGTAATAACCACTAGTGTGTCTTTATTTTCACGCACAAACTGCTCAACCACTTCGATTGCCGCGGCAAACTCGTCCATTTCACCCATTGCGGTTGCAATGTCGTTACTGTGGCCAGCCCAATCAATTAAGCTGCCTTCAACTAATAACACAAACCCTTGTTGGTTTTGTGATAACAAGTCGATGGCTTTTTGGGTCATTTTACTGAGTTTATGGCCCTGTTTGTCGTTAATCGCCCAAGGTAATTGCACATCTGCAAATAATCCTAACACTTTGGGTGATGTTACAGCGTCGAGTTGTGAAAACTCGTTCAGATGTTGGTAACCTTTGGCAGTGAATTGCGCTAATAATGAGGGTGGAAAATACTGTTGGCCACCGCCTAAAATCACGTCAGCGTCTGTGTCCAGGTAGGCTTGTGCTATGTCGATGTAGTTACTGCGACTTTCGTTATGAGCCAAAAATGCAGCCGGCGTTGCGTGGTTAACTTGTGAGGTCACCGCCACGCCAGTAGCTAAGCCAAGGGTTTTGGCTTTTTCCATTAACGTCGTAAGTGGACGTTTTTCAACATCGACGCTAATCGCCCCATTGTAGCTTTTAAAACCGGTTGCCAATGCAGTTGCCGAGGCAGCTGAGTCGGTAACGTAACCACTGACAGAGGCAGGGTAGGTGCTCGACATGCCCACGAGCAGGCGATCAAACACGGTCTGTTCGATCTCTTCTGTTTCTGGGTTATCGTTATAATAACGATAAGCTGTGGTGTAAGCAGGGCCCATACCATCACCAATCATGATGATGATGTTTTTAGGTCTAGAGGGTCCTGCTGTTGGTACGTTGCTATTTGCTGATCCCGAAACCGCCACAGGACTTATCATTTCATCGTTAGCCATTACGTTTGGCGCACAAAGGTAAGGTATTAACAATAAGCAGCTTATTGAGCGTTTACATGTCGCTAAAAAATCCATGATGAGTCCTAATGGGTTAAGAGTTAATACGCGCTTCAATGGCATCCATTAACATGCCAGTAATATCGACATCAAAGGCGGCTTCAATTTCTTTTATGCACGTTGGGCTGGTCACGTTAATTTCTGTGAGTTTGTCGCCAATGACGTCTAAACCAACAAAAATTAGGCCGCGTTTTTTCAGTTCAGGCCCAATTGCGCGGGCAATTTTCCAGTCGCTTTCAGATAACGGTTGTGCAACACCACTGCCACCAGCCGCTAAGTTACCACGGGTTTCGCCTTTCATCGGAATGCGGGCTAACGCGAATGGTACTGGCTCGCCGTCAACCACTAAAATGCGTTTGTCGCCTTGAGTGATTTCTGGAATAAAGGCTTGCGCCATGGCGTATTGCTGACCATAGCTGGTTAAGGTTTCAATAATAACCCCAACGTTAGGATCGTCTTTTTTCACGCGGAAAATAGACGTACCACCCATGCCGTCTAATGGCTTAAGGATAATGTCTTGCTTGAGCTGATGAAACGCACGGATACGTTTAGCATCGCGGGTAACGATGGTTTCTGGGGTGAATTCAGAAAACCATGCCGTGAACAGTTTTTCGTTTGCGTCGCGTAAACTTTGTGGCTTGTTAACGATTAATACGCCTTCTTCTTCTGCGCGCTCTAGCATATAAGTGGCGTAGATAAATTCGGTATCAAACGGTGGGTCTTTACGCATTAACACCACATCAAGGTCAGCGAGTGGTGTGTCTACCGCGTCACCTAATGTAAACCAGTCATTTGCATCTTGCTTAACCGATAATGGACGCATGTTTGCCATGGCTTTGCCATTGACCATCGCCAAATCGTGCATTTCCATATAAAACAATTGATAACCACGTGACTGTGCGGCTAACAACATCGCAAAACTTGAGTCTTTTTTGATGTTAATGTCGCTGATTGGGTCCATTACAATGCCGAGCTTAATCATGGATATTTCCTTACTATATGGGGAGATAATATCGACTGAGTACTAGCCAATATCGCCAAATTTAACTTGTAGTGCGGTAATTGCTGTTAGTGATGCCGTTTCGGTGCGAAGCACTCTCGGGCCAAGCAAAATATCAGTAAAATGATGAGTTTCTGTCATGGCGATTTCTTCATCTGACAACCCACCTTCAGGGCCAATTAACAGTCTAACTTTGTGATTATCAGCATTTAATTGCAAGCCATTTATACCGTGAGATGCTCTAGGATGTAAATTGAGTTTTACCGCACTGGTATGTTCTTCACACCATTGAGCTAATGTCATCGCCGGGCGCACAATAGGTACCACACTTCGGCCAGATTGTTCACAGGCACTGATGACAATTTTTTGCCACTGTTGCAGCTTTTTATCTAAACGTTCACCGTTGAGTTTGACCCCACAGCGATCTGAAAATAGAGGTGTAATCGTGGTCACGCCAAGCTCTACCGATTTTTGCACGGTAAATTCCATACGATCGCCGCGAGAAATCACTTGGCCTAAATGTAAATCAAGTGGCGACTCACTATTATTTGCCTCACAACTTAAGACCGTAACAGTAATCGATTTCTTACTGACATCAGTAATTTCAGCTAAATAGTCATTACCGTCGCCGTTAAATAAACTGATGTTATCACCATTTCCCATGCGTAATACACGACCAATATGAGCGACACCGTCATCATCTAATTGAACGGTTTGCCCTTGCTGTAGATTGTCTATGGACTGGTAAATGCGTGGAACTCTCATCAGTGGCGACCTTATATAATTAGTGACTCAAATAATAGCTGGGTATTCAATTAACGGATCAAGCCGTTATTTTGGCATTGTTTGAATACAAAATCATTATGATTACCTTGGCGAGCAGCGATTAAGCTATCACGTTGGCATTCTGTTGCCGAAACTGGCTGCATTTTGTCCCATGCGTTAAACAATTTTTTCTGACTGCTACTGATTTGCAAACCATAGGTTTGCTGCATGTAAAGATAAGTGCGTGCAATTGGGCCGCGTGCTCGTGCTGGTGGTTGTACTTTACGACCTTTAAAGTCGACAATCATGGCACATTGGCCATATTGATCCGGTTTTCCATTCCAATCACTGAAACGATAATTACTGCGGTCACCGTTTACTTCACCAATGGCTGGTACAAGGTTGTGTAAATCGGCTTCCATTTTTTTAAATTGTTCATTGTTTTTGCCGCAATTTTTACGACCACCATCTTGCCAGCATTGTAGCTGGTGGCCAAATTCCCATGCTGGGACCACATGTTCCCATTCAATTCGGTTTGCGCGGATGATTTGTTTGCGAACTTGATAGCCACAGCTAGGGTGATCGGCTTGCCAAAGCTTGCCACTAATGGCGATGTCGCAACCGCAATAAAAGGTACTGAGAGGCAGTTGTTGATAGATTTTTTTGGCAATTGTTTTAGCTTGTCTAAAGCTACTAGGATGTTCAGCGGCATTGACAGTTGTTGAAAAAATGCCGCATAAAAGCGACACCCCGAAAAACCAAGAGTGATAATAAGATAAGCGCAAAATAAACCCTAAAAAGTAAACTAAAAATACAATATTTGCGGAGTTAATCCGTCATTTTGCGCAGATGGTAAGGCATAGGCTGCCATGACGCAATTGATAATATTTTATGGGGTTATGACGCTAAGTTATGTCAGATAGGTTGAAGGGTTTGCTTGCAGCGACGACAGCGATACTGTGTTTGACCACGGACCACTCGATTATGGCGTCTTATAGATAATGTGGTGTTGCCACAACCACAAAAATAGTCAAACTGCTGCCCATTCACCGATTGGACATTCAATTGATGGGTGGTTTTTGGTGCCACGCTAAAGGTGGCCGTCATTATGCTTTGCCATTCTTTGCCATGGGGTTTTACTCGGCCAAAAAGTTGATAACACAATAAGTGGCTTATTTCGTGCGGCACGACTTCGCTTAAAAAAACCTGTGGATTTTCTGCCAATAACACTGGGTTAAAGCGTAATCGGTTTGTTTGTAAGTGGGCGGTACCCGCACTTTTTCCGCGTAAGGTAAATTGCACGATAGGGCGTGGAAATACTCGATTAAAGTGATGTTCAGCATGTTGATAATCGCTTTCAACCTTGGCTAATATTTGCAACTGTAACGCAGACTTAGCATGGCTAGCTGTTAAGTCTGCGTTGCGCTGATTTGAGGCCATATTGGCGCTCGCCGATGCGCTTGCTTTATCCAGAGTGGTTCGAGCTCGTAAAGCAAGATTAAATATATTTTTAAGCATGTTCTCATTTCTAAGCTTGAGCTGTTTTCGATTCCAGCTACCAAGCTGTCATTCATTAGCCATTAGCCATTAGCCATTAGCGGTTATTGTTATAAAGACGTTGCCGCTGCAGCGATCATTGCTTTGATTTGCTCAACAATGTCTGCTTCAACTTGAGCATCATAGCCCTTAACTCGTGGAGTATGAATGTGACCCACAGGTAAGTTCAAGTTAAATTGATCACGCAATAAAATACTGCGGTACGAGATTTCATTCGACAAATATCCACCGCCAGAACCTTCTACCGAAATTTCATTTTGTAATTCTGTTAATGACTTTGCTGAAAATTGACCTCGAGACATCGTTCTGATTTGGTGATTATCGTTTACTGACCAGCGGCCTTTAACTGCTTGCATGAGTTCAACCGGCAATGAAAATTGCACAAATTCTGGGCCATTTAATTTACCATCGTTTGAAGTGCCGCCATTAAAAAGTGGCGCTTTAGGGTTACGATGACTGGCGCCAGTTAACACGTTTAGATTATCGGGGGCATCAGCACTACGGTTACGCCCAGGAAAACGTTCAATGTCAAAATTGTCGCGGCCCATACTAATGGTAAATAACATATCTAAACTATTGTTACGGTAAAACGGGGTCAGTAATGACTCAATAATCCCGTTGTCAAAATCGCCGAATCTAACGGGGATCATCACTGTTTCTATTTGTGCCATTTTGCCATTAACGTTAAAACGATAACCGTCTAAGGCCAGTGCCGCTAATCCTGATGGATTACTTTGACCAATATTGCGGTCTAGAAAAAACGGATCGAACCCTGTAACCAAAATATTAATGTGAGTGTTAGGATCGAATTCTATATCACTAAATCCACGCGATGACTTTTCAACCGCGTTGACTAGTATTTCGCGCTGCCAATCAGCAATATTAAACCCAGCCCTATCTTGCTTAAGCGTGTTGCGCATACCTAAGCGGCTCCAGTATAAAGAGCGATCGTCATTATGGCCTGATTGCACGTCGCGCACAGCTTGCTGCCATAATCGATGGCCTTGTTGAGCGGCCATTTCTGTGACAGATAGCTCGTCGTTTGCTTGCTGTAATTTGACCTCAAGGGTCTCGTTAATGGCTTGGTAGCGGTTTACCACTTGCGGCAAAGTTTGACCGGCTTTTGATACCCGCATATCTTCAATGTTTTTTGGCAGTTGGCCAGCAATGGCGGTATGAGATAAAGTGAGAAATGCCACTGAACTTAACATGAGCAAAGCGTTGCGATTAATCATCACGGTTCCTTAAGGGCGAGCGTGCCCTTATTTGGGTTGTGTTTAACGATATAAAGTCAAAAACGAGGTCTAATTGACAGTTATAACACAGATATAATGTTGATTTAATAGTGCACAAGAGACAAACGCTGATTATATGAACCTTTTAAGTTGCTGACTTAAATTGCATAAGTTTTTTGGCCGTTAAATTTTACAAACACTTTATTCTTAAGGCTGATATTTACGACAAACATTGCGTAAGTGAACCATACTAAGGCAATAACAAGATATAGCTGAAATAAAGGCTTAGTCGTATATTCATTGTTTGGTCGCTCTGGGGAGAAAGCCAAGCTTAATGACAGAGTCGTAAATGTGTCATGATACTCAATTGAAAAGGTATTCTTTTGGGGGACGCTTTGCATAGATGTGTAGCGTCGCTTTTCTGCATATATGGACGTCACATAGTTGGTTATATCTATATATAAGATGCACAAACTAATCTCCGATTAGTTATTGGTGTGCTCACTGTTTCGAAAGGATATCAACATGGAACCATTACTATTGGCAGGATTTCAGTGTAATGAGCTAAATGACGTACTTTCTCGACTGCATTTTAAGCTTCACTACATTAATTCATACGACAAACAACAAATACCTACCGACTGTGCGCTTTGCTTAATCGATCTTCGTAAAGGCAGTATCATCAATGAAGTTAACTACTTGGTGAGGGAACTCGACCCGAGAGTTCACATCATTGTACTCATTGATAAACCTCAGCTTGATAACTCCGAAATCACTACGTTTATAGCCCAATTTGCATGGGACTTTTGTACCAGCCCTATTGATCCAGAAAGATTAGCAAAGTGTTTGGGGCACGGTATTGGGTTATCTAAATTAAAGCAGCAACACCAGTCAGCTGAGCCCGATCTTCCGTGTAACGATCCTGAGCAACCCGTTATTCAATCTGCTGTGATGCAGCAATTATTTAGGCAGGTCGAGCGTGTAGCGCCTACTGATATCCCGGTACTGATCCGGGGTGAGTCTGGCACCGGTAAAGAATTGGTCGCCACGACATTACATCAACAATCAACGAGAAAAGACGGGCCATTTATTACCGTAAATTGTGGCGCTATGGCTGCAGGCTTGGTTCAATCGGAATTATTTGGGCACGAGAAAGGCGCGTTTACAGGTGCAACGAGTAGCCGAAAAGGTAAAATTGCGCTTGCGGATGGTGGCACATTGTTTCTTGATGAGATTGGTGATTTACCTGCCGAGTTGCAAGTTAATTTACTGCGTTTTTTACAAGAAGGACTTTTCGACACGGTTGGCGGTGGTACTCCTCAGTCTAGCGATGTGCGTATTTTAGCGGCAACCCACGTCGATTTAGAAAATGCCATTGATCAAGGCCAATTTAGGTTAGATCTTTATTATCGTTTAAATGGGATTACTATCGAGACGCCAAGATTAAAAGATCGACGCGATGATATTATTGGACTTGCAAACCGTTTTGTCCGTGCTTATTCAAATGAATATGGCCTGGCAACAAAGCCATTATCGCAATCAGCTAGCCATGCGTTATTAAATTATCCATGGCCAGGGAATGTCCGCGAATTAATTAATCGTGTGCGCCGAGCGGTAGTATTGAGCGACACGCAGCAAATAAGCGCGCAAAACCTAGAATTAGCCAGTATGGATAAAAAACGGCATATTGCCTTGTCACTTAAAACCTTAAAAGACACTGCTGAAAAGCAAGCATTGCAGCAGGCAATCTTGATTGCTGATGGCCAAGTTGAGTTAGCTGCAAGCTATTTGGATATTTCTCGAGCTACTTTCTATCGATTAATGGATAAACACGGGTTACAACTTACTTAAGCCTATTTTGCTGCTTATTCCTTATTTTACTTTTTGAGTCTTATTGTTGAGAAATAGGCTTAAAATAAATTCTACAGTTAATTCAATCACCTAGATTTATATCATCTCATTGTTAAGACTTCCCTTTGAACGTTGAAAACCTATCAAATTGAAATATATGCCTTTTTTATATTGGCACAAGGGTTGCTATATCCTTGTATCAAGTATGGAAGGAACATCTTATGGATATCATTAGCAAAGTACATTGCAAGCATTTGCAACTGTCATTAAAGCGAGGAATGCAATTAAGCATGTTATTGCTGGCTGCACAATCTCAAGCTGATGATTCGAGTGTTATTGGTTCACATGTATTGCAAGGTGCAGGACGTGCGAGTATTAATCAGGCCGCAGGCGACTTTAATATTCAGTCTAATAGCCATGCAGTGGGATACAGCACTGCTATTAAAACGATTAATTATCATATATTGCCGCAATCAGAATCGGTATCTGATGTGAATAAACAATTTACAACGGTAATAGACAGCCAAGCCTTTGCGCTATTTCAGGGGTTAGCCAGTGTTAATCAAGTGAGTGGTGAGCTCAACATGCAAGCCAATATCGGCAGTGTTGCGATGGATTCAACACTCGAAACCATCATGGGCCAGGGATTAAGTGACTCAGCATTAACCCAGGTGTCGAGCCAATTTGCCCCTTCAACTTATCAATTATCACATTATCAAGCCGAAATTGCTCCAGACAGCTTTCTGGATGCCCAAGGTGTGATGCAAGTTAATCAGATTTCTGGCGATAAAAATATTGCCATTAACCAGTTCTCGTTGCAGTTACCAAGCGGGAATTAATTATCATCGATCGGAGGAAAGGAAGATGAAAAAACTAACTCTAGTGCTAAGTATTGCAGCAATAATGAGTGGTTCTGCATATGCAAATGGAATGACAGAGACAGACAGTAGTGTTGAATTAGATAAAAAAGTAAAAGTGACCAAAAACTTAAGCTACGAAGGTGCCGTGACCATAGAAGGAAACATTTTTGCCGACGGGCTTGGTATGGCAGTCGTTGAAAATGTTCAAGAGTCCAGTGCTAACATGGTTGTGAATTCCTACCATGATAATGAGGCTCAGATTACGGGTAACGCGTTTGAAAATTCAAGCGGTAATATTGGTGTTAACCAGGCTGCCGGTGAGTTTAATGCGCAATCAAATTCTGCCGCTCTCGCAGCAATTGATGCCGGTTTTGCATTTGGTTCTGGTGATGCTGAAATTTTCAGCACACAGGTGGGAGGGTTTAATACTGTATGGAATGACGCTTCAACCAATACATCGACCATCGACGGCGCTTCATTTATGAATGCGACAGGTAATATTGGCGTTAACGTGGCTGCGGGTAATAATAATCTACAAGCCAACAACATGGCTGCATCGACTTACAGTGGCGCATTAGGTGAAGCGAGTGTGTCGAATTTACAGCAAACCGGCCATAATTATTCAGATAATATCAGTGTGGTGCAAGACTCAATAGAATATGCCCAGGTCAACTTTGCTTTAAATGCTGAAGGTACATATGACGGTGCGTCATATCTGGCTGAAGCTTATTATCCCGAGGTTATCCTAGAGGGGGATGGCGAGCATAATAGTGGCGATGGTGTGGTTCGAGGTCATATCGATTTTGATACCCAGAATCCTTCTGGCGCTGAGGTCATGACCTTTAATGAAGAAGGTGATTTAAGTCTGAATGGTACTGTGAGTGGTGTATTACCATACTTTGTGCAAACCGTGACTCAAAAAACCAACAATTCCTCTATGTTAGCAGGCACTGCTTTCCAGGGGGCGTCGGGTAACATTGGTGTTAACTTGGCAAGTGGTACGGGTAATTTGCAGTCAAATAACCTTTCATTAGCGACCATGAATGCAACACCTGATCTTATTTCTGGTGAATAGCTTATTAATCAAACGTTATGAATAAGGCTGGGGGGCAACCCCCTGATTCATATTATGAGTAACACAACTTCAATAATGATTATCTTATCGGTCGTGGTCAATTTTATTATCCCTTCTAGCAGCTTTGCAGCCAATATTCCTCTTACAGGGGTTGTGCCTGGAATGGGAACCTATTCTAAACCGATACAAAGTATTCGAGAACGCAAGTTTGAGCATGTTATCGAGCAAAAAACTGACTTTTCTTGTGGTGCAGCGAGTTTAGCCAGCTTGTTAAAGTTTGCCTATGACCGCCATGAGATTAATGAGCAAAAAGTGCTTATTGGCATGTTAGAACACGCCGACTTAGGTTTGGTTAAAGAGCAGGGGTTTTCATTGCTAAATATGAAGCGTTACTTGAAATCTCAAGGGTTAAGAGGTCGAGGCTATAAAGTAGGTGAAGCGGAGATGTCGTTATTAAAAATTCCAGCTATCGTCCTGCTTAATGATGGTGGCTATAGTCACTTTGTGGTTTTTCGTCGTCATGACGAAGGTGAAGTGTATTTAGGCGATCCCGCGCTCGGTAATAGGATTATGAGCATGGATGAGTTTAATCAAAAATGGAATGGCGTAGTGTTTGTGGTGATAGGTCAAGATTATCAGCGCGATAACCCTTTATTACATCCAAGGGCTAAATTAACGCTTAACACACTTGATCCATTATCGCCGATGACAGATGCCGAATTGCTCGAATTTGGTTTTTCATATTCAGACATGCTTTAAGGAGGAAGGTATGAAATTAGGCATGATGCTTTTACTGGCTATTGCGACTCCCGTAATAGCGAGCCAACCTTCACTGTCAGTATTTACACACAGCCAAGTGTTAACAGACTTTGAACTAGACTCAATGAAGGGTAAGTACACCAATAATGGTCAAGATTATTACTTTGGCCTACAAATGCAAACTCAATTTATTCAAGATAATGGCGTTCAGCAACAAGTGGGAATGCAAATAGAACTCAGCCAAGTCGATAATCAACCTTCGATAAATATTACGATTAGTGACCCCAACGCCGTTGATAGTCAAAATGGATTCCAGTTAGATTCGTTAGGACAATCTGCTGGTTTACAGCAACGGATTCAAATAGCGGGAAGTGAAAACCTGGCTGTAAATGAGCTCGATATGGCTCAGGGGCGATTAGCGCCATTATTGCAAGGTATTAATATAGCTGTTGGTACGACCTTGGTCAGTCAAAGTGGTGACACTACTTTTTCGGCGAATGCTAATACTGTGGGTTACCAAATTGCACTGGGCACTAGCAATGTGAGTCAAGGGATTAACTATCAAGATGGCAATGGTCAATTAGTACAGAGTATTTTTATTGATGGACTCAATCAAGGAGTGATAAACCAGTCTACAATAAGATATGACGGTATGCCTGTTGGACCAATACAGTCAAATATACTTGGTAGGCAAATCAGTGATTTAACCTCATTAGGTTTTTAATTCATTCTGTACAAGCCAAGGATGTGTTTATGAATAAGAAATGGACCTCAGCAGCCGCAGTTATATTGCCAAGTTTGCTGGCAATGCCTGCGTATGCTGCAGACACTCATTCTCAACCCGCCTCTTTATCGACTTTATCTGAGCAAGATATTGCTGAACTTAAACAGAAGTTGATTCAATTAAACCAGCAAATTAAGTTACAGCAACAAACGATTAATCAGATGGCGCAGCAGGTACTCAAACAAGAGGCATTAATAAGGCAAACCACCACAACAGAGGTCGCATCTGCAACTCCGCAAACCACTCCGCCAGCGGAGTCGCAAGTAGCACAAAGACCACGAACAGAATCCTCTCAGCAAGCCGAAACTTCAAGTCATGTCTCTGATCGAAAAAAAGCACCTGATAGGGCAAGAAGTACAGATGACGTACTGCAAGAAGCGCATAACGTATTTACCCGTAAGTTTACTATTGAACCTTCATTTACCTACAGTTATTACAGCCGAAAAGATCTCATTCTTAGAGGTTTTTTAGCTCTTGACGCAATATTTTTGGGTAATTTAAATTTGGATCGTATTCGTACTAATACTACTCAATTTGATCTTACTACGCGTTATACGTTAAATGATGAATGGCAGTTCGAGATAGGGTTGCCGTACCTATATCGCTGGAGTCAATATGATTCAGTGGGTGAAGGGAATTCTAGTCAACGCTATGAAACTGCAAAAATTAGTGGTGGCCAAATTGGTGATGTTAGCGGTGCTGTTTATTATCGTCTTAATACAGAATCTTATGATTGGCCGGATTGGGTATGGAACTTTAGGGTACGCGCTCCGACAGGAAAAGATCCTTTTGGTATAGCGTTGGAAACCTCAGATTCTGGTAATTTAACTTATCCTACCGAAATGGCATCGGGCTCTGGTGTATGGAGCGTGTCGACAGGGTTTAGTCTAGCTAAAACCTTTGATCCAGCTATTGTATTTTTTAATTTAAATTATGGTGCCAGTTTCAAAGAGGAGTTTGATGATTTATCTGGTGCAGCAGGCAAAAGCCTTGGGGAAATTGATTTAGGCAATTACCTTGATTACAGCTTAGGGTTAGCATTTGCAGTATCTGAAAGAATGAGTTTAAGCATGAGCTTTAATCAACGTTTTTACAGTAAAACCAAGCAAAGACCTGAAGGTGGTGAATGGGAGAAAATACCGAGAACTGACACTAACACGGCCAGTTTAGGCATCGGAGCAACCTTAGCGTTATCGCCTAATTTGTCGATGGTGACATCTATCGGTGCAGGGCTAACGGAAGACTCACCCGATTATCAAATTAGTTTACGCTTTCCTTACCGTTTCTAGTTTATACCCTGATGCAGTTTGATATCGTTATGATTCAAGCTGCATGAAGGTATAGATTATTGATGTCTTACTTATCCCATCATCATTATCCCATCATAGAGTGTAACGATTCCTGGCTGGTGTAACGTTTAGTGAAAAAGTCTAAAAAGGCACTAATGTTACTGGCGAGCTGGCGTCGACTTGAATATACCCCGTAGACTTTAAATGACTCCATTGGCCAGTCTTGCAAAATAGGCACTAGGCTACCAGAGGCTAATTCTTGCTTGCAGCTGGTGTTCGATAACATCGCGATGCCATAATCATCAAGTGCTAATCGTTTTACCATACTGGCACTGTTTACCCGTACTTTACGTTTAAACGTGGCCATCATTTTTCGGTTGCCTTTGCCCAATGGCCAAATGGGAGCTGATAATGTCGTGCCAAGTAATATGCCATTATGTTGGGCAAGTTCTTGCGGCGTAGCCGGGCTGTTATGTTTTTTAATATAGCCAGGACTGGCAACAAGAATAGGTTGGCGTTCAAACAATAATCTGGCAACTAAATCGGATGACTGCAATGGACCATATTTAATTGCAATGTCATAACCTTCACCCACTAAACCGACATCGCTATCGGTAAACTGAATATCGAGTTCAATGTTGGGATAAAGTCGCATAAAGCTTGAGCATAAATGGCCAATAACATCTTGTGAGAATGACACAGGAATAGCAATGCGTAATGACCCTGAAATATCATTATGAGTATTCTCAATAATCGCTTTGGCAGCTTCAATCTCGTGACTAATGGAATCACAATGCTGAAAAAATAGTGCGCCAACTTGAGTCAGGCTTAAATTTCGGGTGTCGCGTTGTAATAAACGCACCCCAAGTTGCTCCTCTAATTGGGCAACTTTACGACTTATTGTTGATTTAGGTTGTCCGATGTCTCGTGCTGCTTGGGAGAAGCCTTTGGCTCTTACCACCGCTGCAAACAGCATCATACCGTTCAAATCGGGCATTTTACTCTCACTGTCTCATTTATGGAACAAAGCGTCCAAGGTAGTTTATATGGTAATTTACCTACTAACAAAGTTATATTTACGAGCTATAAAAAATTTCAGAGGCTATATAAGCAGAGGATCTAAGGATGACCAGCAAAAAGCAGCCCGCTAACAAGACTCAAGCACTATCGGCTGACCCACTTTTCTTACAAGCTGAACACTTGGCTAAAGATTTTTCATTATTTCCTGCTCATAACAAGCAGAGTTTATCTGAAGAAGTGAAAGGACTATTAAATGAAGACGCGATTCAAGCTAATTTAAAAAGCTTAGCGTCTTTAGATGTTGATGGTTACGTGACGAAAGTCATCCAACCAACACTGGATAAAAACCGCCCTGGCGCGAAGCGGATGATCGCTGACTTAAAAGGCAAAATTATTGCTGAAAGTCATGCAGGTCCGTTTTACCGTGCAGAAGTGGAACTTAATTTTGGTACTCGTACTCGCCGAATCGGTTTTATCGCTCAAGAGCGTACAACTGCCAATGGCGCGTGGATGCCTGAACATCACCTAGCCGCGTGTAAAGCGATCCGTCACTTTGCCCAGTTGTCGATGCCTATCGTGTACTTAATTGATACACCGGGTGCGGATGCGGGTGAAGTCGCTAACAGCCAAAACCAGGCGCATTCGATTTCTAAAGCGATTGCCGAAAGTACTAATGTTGATGTCCCTACTGTCGGTATTGTGATTGGTGCGGGTTATTCTGGTGGTGCGATTCCATTAGCCGCCGCTAACATCTTATTGTCGGTTCGCGATGGTATTTTCAACACGATTCAGCCGCAAGGCTTACAAAGCATTGCGCGTAAATACAACTTGTCGTGGCAAGAGTGTGCCAAGTCTGTGGGTGTATCGCCAGAAGAGTTATATACCTCTGGTTGTATTGACGGCATTGTTGACTTTTCTCCATCTGATAAAGACGAGCGCCAGCATAATTTACGCCGTGCCATTATTAGCTCAATTGAAGCAGTTGAACGTGCAGCAATCAATTTTGTTCGCGACTCTACCGATTTAAAAGAGCATTACGACCGTAGCTTACAGCGTTTCTTAACGCCGTCTAAAAATCTACTGACGTTAGAAAATAATACCGGTTTGTCGGTTGCAAGTGACCCGACCATGTACCACAACATTTTTGGTAGTGCATATCGTTATTTGCGTTACCTGACGTTGCGCAGTCGTATTCAATCGATTTCTCAAGATCAGTATGGTCGTTTATCGAAAGTAAGCGTGCCAGAAGGTGACTTGTTAGCGCGTATTAAGCAAGAACAAGAGCGCGTATTCCAAGCCTGGTTAACCAATCCAGACAAACTGGTTTACGACGAAGAGCTTAATAAGCTTTGGTCTACTTTTAGTACCAAACGTGGTGAGATCTCAACTGAACGTAACATGATTACGCGCTTTATTTTGGGTGAACCAAAAGAGAACTACAAAAAAGCACGTAAAGCATTGTTATTTAACATCGGTTGGTCTTTATATCACCGCTGGAAGAGCAATGCCGCCAATAACTTTAATGGTTTAATTAAGCATTTAGAGTCTTTACCAAAGTCGGCTACTCAAGCGCCATGGCCTGAGCTAAATCAACTGACGGTACTGGATATCGTGGTTAACGATGAGCTGCGTGAAGACTTTATTTGGCAATGTCATAACGTGCTTATTTTTAACGCGTTATATGACAACGTAGTGGGTAGCTTAGCGTCGATTTCTAAAGAAGCGATGATGTCTAAAAGTTTGTCACGCGAATCTGTAGATAAGCTGTTACATAAGTCTATCGACAATGCGCTATCAACTAACGACAAGGCCAATGATAAGAACAAGTTCTATAAGTGGCTTAAATACTTTATGGATCAATCTAACCGTGCTGAGTTATTAACGCGGGTAGAGCAGTGGAAGAGCGTGGGTTTCCCGCAGTTAAACGATTCATTATTCGTTATTTTGACTTACTTTTTCGAACGCTTATTACCTGAGTATTTCGACAGTGAAGAAGATCACGACAAATACACCGGCACAATTAACCCTGTGCGTATTGGTCGTCGTAAGGATTTCTGGAACCGCTTAACCATGGGTTACCAAGACTTACTGATCCAAAAAGTGCTTCGCGAAGAGAAAAAACAAGGCAAGATGGCCTGGGAAAATGTCATCAAACAGTTCTTTACTAAGTTTGATGAAGTTGATGCCGACAAAATGTCAGCTAACTTGCTTAACTTCCCCGGTTTCCGTTTATCGATTGAAGATGCGATTGATAAAAAGATCCGCCCTTGCGGTCTGATTACCGGTTTAGCTGACTTTAATAACAATGGCACTAAATTACGTGTAGGTGTTGCTGTATCAAATACGGCATTCCAAGCGGGTGCATTTGATATGGCCAGTGCTGAGAAGTTCAGCGCGCTATTAATCGAATGTGCTAAGCGTAAATTACCGGTAATTTGTTTTATCAGTTCTGGCGGTATGCAGACTAAAGAAGGTGCAGCGGCGCTATTCTCAATGGCTGTGGTTAACGACCGTATTACGCGTTTTATTCGTGATAATGAGTTGCCAGTATTAATGTTTGGTTTTGGCGACTGTACCGGTGGCGCACAGGCGAGTTTTGTGACTCACCCATTAGTGCAAACCTATTACCTGTCTGGTACTAACATGCCGTTTGCAGGTCAAATGGTTGTGCCGGCTTATTTACCGTCAACAGCAACGCTATCTAACTACTTGTCTAAAGTACCCGGTGCGATGACTGGATTGGTGCATAACCCATTCTGCGAAACATTAGATGCACAGTTATCAGGTATTGATCCGTTAATGCCTTTGCCAACGGCTAAAATTGAAGACGTGATCAGTAAAGCCTTATCTTCACTAGTGCCAGAAGTGGCTGAAGTAGAAGAAGAGATTGTGCAAGACGATCCGCGTGCCTTAATGAAGCCTATCACTAAAGTCTTGGTGCATGCGCGTGGTTGTACTGCGGTGAAACTAATCCGTAAAGCACATGATAACAATATTAATGTGGTGTTAGTTGCGTCAGATCCTGACATGACTTCCGTACCAGCAGATATGCTGAAAGAAAACGATAAACTGGTTTGTATTGGTGGTAACACATCAGACGAAAGTTACCTTAATGCTTATTCAGTATTAAAAGTCGCTGAGTATGAAGATGTAGACGCATTGCACCCAGGTATTGGTTTCTTATCAGAAAGCCCGCAGTTTGCTGCTTTATGTGTGAATAACGGCGTTAACTTTGTTGGTCCTAGCGTGCATTCAATGACGACAATGGGTAACAAGTCTAATGCTATTCATACATCGCAAGCACACAATGTACCGGTTGTTCCTGGTAGTCACGGTATTTTGAGCAATGCAGAGCAAGCGGTAAACGTGGCGTCTGAAATTGGTTATCCTGTGCTGCTTAAAGCGGTACAAGGTGGTGGCGGTAAAGGTATTCAGGTTGTTAAACGCTCTGAAGACATGATTGGCTTATTCCAAAAAACCGCAACCGAAGCAGCAGCAGCATTTGGTAATGGCGACTTGTATTTAGAGAAATACGTTACCTCATTGCGCCACATTGAAGTGCAGTTATTGCGTGACAAGTTTGGTAACACCAAAGTGTTGGGTATTCGTGATTGTTCAGTACAGCGTAACAACCAGAAAGTGATTGAAGAATCAGGTTCTACAATGTTACCTGAAGAGCTGAAACAACGCGTGATGGAATACACTCGTGCGTTAGGTGATGCGACTGATTACATGGGCGCGGGTACTGTTGAGTTTATTTATAACCTTGATGCAAATGAAGTGTACTTCATGGAAATGAACACACGTCTGCAGGTTGAGCATCCAGTAACAGAAGCCACCTCTGGTATCGACATTGTGAGTGCACAGTTTGATATCGCTGCCGGTCGTTCAATTGAGAAGCTAGAGCCTGTTGATCAAGGTTATGCTATGGAAGTGCGTGTCACAGCAGAAAAAGCGGCGTTAGATAGCCACGGTATTCTGCAGTTGATCCCTAACCCAGGTAAAATCACTGAGTGCGTTATTCCACAACGTGACGACGTAGAAATTATCTCGATTGCTGAAGCCGGTAAAGAGGTGTCGCCATATTACGACAGCTTAATTGCCCAAATCATTATTCGTGGTAAAGATCGCGCCGATGTCGTGACTAAAATGTACGCTTACTTAGACAGTGTAGTCATTAAAGGTATTGCGACTAACATACCGTTGTTGAAGTTGATCCTTAAAGATCCTACTTTCAACGAAGGCGTATATGACACTAACTACTTGCCACGTTTAATGGCTGAGTTAGACATTCCAGCATTGATTGCTGAAATGGAAGCCGCTGCTGAAGCCATGCCAGTCGATACTGAGTCTTTACGTGTTGGCGAAAGTAATGAGCTTAAAGTCTTGGCACAAGGTGCAGGTATTTTCTATACCTCTCCAGCGCCAGGTGAAGCTGACTTTGTTAAAGAAGGTGACATTGTCACGGTTGAGCAAAATTTAGCGTTAATGGAAGCGATGAAGATGTTCTCTCAGGTCACGTTAGCCGGCTTTAACCGTCAAACAGGTGTGCTGTATCCTGAAGATCAAAAATATCGTATTGAGCGTATTCTCAATAGCAACGGTCAACAAGTCTCGCAAGGTGACTTATTGTTTGTGATATCGCCTGTAGAGGCATAAATCAAACGTTTGAACGTTGAATAACATACCCGCCACTTGGCGGGTATTTTTTTGTCATGCTTTTATTTGTTTATACTACACTTCTAACAATATAAATTAATTGTTGAAATGTCATTGGATGTGAGTAGTGTTAAATCATAAGGGGCTGGTATTACTTGGTGCGTTAATAACAAGCGTGTTTGTTGCTCTTGGTGTGGCATCACCCGCCTTGGCGTATACAGAAGCGGCTAACTCGGCTACCGCGACAGATGACTATGTGGTCCGTTATTGTGTTGACCCTGATTGGTTACCTTACGAGGCCATTATCGATGGGCGTCATACCGGAATATCATCCGATTACCTTCAATTATTGACAGACTATACCGAACTCAGTTTTGTACTAGTGCCGACATCATCATGGCGACAGAGCTTGGAGTTACTTCAGCAAGGGCAATGTGAACTCACCCCTATGTTGAATCAAACTCCCAAACGCGACCAATACCTGCTATTCAGCGACATCTTTTTTAAATCCCCTAATGTACTAGTGTCACTCAAAACTCAGCCATTTCTGCAAGGTTTTGAACATATCGGTCAACGTACCCTCGCTATCCCAAAAGATTACCGCCTTGTTGAATACATCCAACAGTTTTATCCCAAAATTAATACAGTGTTAACCAGCAATGAACGTGAAGGCTTAGATAAAGTGGCTCAAGGTGAAGTGGATGTGTTTGTTGGCTCGATGTTTTCAGTTAATGCCTATATCCAGCAACAAGGGCTTTCCTCATTAAAAATAGCCGGTTGGGGCGGCCCGAAAGATGAATTGCGTTTAGGCGTGATTCATTCTAAACGTGCTTTACTTGATAAAATCAACACTGGCTTAGCCAAGATTACTCATGCTGACCACATTTCAATTTATAAGAAATGGCATAACATTACCGTGGTGGAAGACATCGACTACAGCTTGGTTTTTCAAGTGTTGGGTGTCTTGGGGCTGTTTATCCTCTTTTTACTTTATCGCACTATTAGTGTCACTAAGTACAACTTGCATCTCACAGCAAACAACAACGAGTTACAAAAGCTACAGCATGAATTAGAAAGAAAAAACAGCGATTTAGATTTTTTAGCGCAACACGATCCATTAACTAAATTGTACAACCGCCATTATTTCAACCAAACCTTTTTGAATGATGAGCGTGAATATGGCAGTGATGGTGTGAGTCTTATTATAATCGATATCGATTTTTTTAAAGCGATTAATGACATGCATGGCCATGCAATGGGCGATAAGGTATTAGTACAGGTTGCTCAAGTGTTGCAAGTATCGGTACGCGACGGTGATGTCGTTGCACGCTGGGGAGGCGAAGAGTTTGTGATTGTATGCAAGCATATCGATTTGCAAGGTGCGGCTGAACTTTGTCAACGGATAACCAAAGAGTTAAGTGAATTTTCATTTCATCAAAAAATCAAAGTGACTTGCAGTTTTGGTGTGGCGCAATTAAATGAACATGAGGCGATTCAAGCCTGTTTCGAACGTGCCGATATGGCCCTGTACAAAGCTAAGCAATCTGGGCGCAATCAATATTGTTGTGCATAAGATATTGTTGTACATAAAAATTGTTGCACATAAAATAGTGACTTAAAATGCAATGTTATCTATTGAGTAAGGCAAACAATGAATACGAGATACTTCAGCATAAAATAACAGTGCCGAACGTTGTCACATCGTTAATATCATTTCGCGACCATGACACGATATTGAGTCGCCGTTGTGTTGGTTGAGACTTGGTGAAGGGGGGATTTCGGTTTTATGTTAATTATTACTGGGTTATTCGGTGCTAAGCCGATTAAGCCAAATAGCGATATCATCGCATTTTGACATTGATGAATGCAGATTAATTCTCGCAATAAAAGTTAGATATTACATGGCCAATTATTTAAGCCGGTAAATTCTCAATATCAGCAAGTCATTCATTAGCATCGAGCATATGAATCACTGTTCTTTGTAGACCATATATGAGTGCTCATTTACGTAAAATGAGCTTATTGAAGTCATTTTTCATTGATAATGGTTTATTTCGGTTTTTTTAGGTTAAATCTTCAATAGATTAAAAAATAATCTATTATTTTTTAATCTATTGTTTTATAGAAAATAACTTGTATTTTTTAGGGTTTTTTTAACTAAAAACAAATAAATATTGCACCAGCCATTTGCGCCCAGCAAGGTTCCAATTTACAATATGCGCCTTAATAACCTGATGTGCGGTGTGTCGGTTCTTTTTCGCATGCTCCGTCTACTTCTTAAACTAATCATTAAAGTTGAATCATGACCGAATTATCCAAATACAGAAACATTGGTATCTTCGCTCACGTTGACGCGGGTAAAACCACGACCACCGAGCGTATCCTTAAGCTAACCGGTAAGATCCACAAGATCGGTGAAGTACATGATGGTGAATCAACCACAGACTTCATGGAACAGGAAGCTGAGCGCGGTATTACCATTCAGTCTGCAGCAGTAAGCTGTTTCTGGAAAGATCACCGTTTTAACGTTATCGACACCCCAGGCCACGTTGACTTCACAGTAGAAGTATATCGTTCGCTTAAAGTGCTTGACGGCGGTATCGGCGTATTCTGTGGTTCAGGCGGCGTTGAGCCACAATCTGAAACCAACTGGCGTTATGCTAACGATTCAGAAGTTTCGCGTATCATCTTCGTAAACAAGTTAGACCGTATGGGTGCTGACTTCTTACGTGTTGTTAAGCAAACTAAAGACGTTTTAGCGGCTAACCCATTGGTTATGGTTCTACCAATCGGTATCGAAGACGAGTTCTGTGGTGTTGTTGACCTACTAACTCGTAAAGCGCACATTTGGGATGATTCTGGTTTACCAGAAAACTTCGAAATTAAAGACGTGCCAGCTGACATGGTTGACATCGTTGAAGAATACCGTGAAATGCTAATCGAAACTGCTCTTGAGCAAGACGATGACCTATTAGAAGCTTACATGGAAGGCGTTCAACCATCTATTGAAGATGTTAAGCGTTGTATCCGTGCTGGTACTCGTACAATGGCTGTGTTCCCAACATATTGTGGTAGCGCATTCAAAAACAAAGGTATGCAGTTATTGCTTGATGCCGTTGTTGATTACTTACCTGATCCAGTTGAAGTTGATCCACAACCGCTAACTGACGAAGAAGGTAACGAAAATGGCGAGTTCGCAATCGTTGATGTAGATGCTCCGTTTAAAGCATTAGCATTCAAGATTATGGATGACCGTTTTGGTGCATTAACATTCGTACGTGTTTACTCAGGCCGTTTGAAGAAGGGTGACACCATCCTTAACTCATTCACTGGTAAAACAGAGCGTATCGGCCGTATGGTTGAAATGTATGCTAACGAACGTATCGAAATTGAATCAGCTCAGGCTGGTGATATTATCGCTATCGTTGGTATGAAGAACGTGCAAACTGGTCACACTCTTTGTGATCCTAAGCACCCATGTACTCTAGAAGCCATGGTATTCCCTGAGCCAGTAATTTCTATCTCTGTAGCGCCAAAAGATAAAGGCGGCAGTGAGAAAATGGGTATCGCTATCGGTAAAATGATTGCAGAAGATCCATCTTTCCGTGTTGAAACAGACATCGATTCTGGTGAAACCATCCTTAAAGGTATGGGTGAACTTCACTTAGACATTAAAGTAGACATCCTTAAGCGTACTTACGGTGTTGAACTAATCGTTGGTGAGCCACAAGTTGCTTACCGTGAAACTATCACAGCAGAAGTTGAAGATAGCTACACGCATAAGAAACAGTCTGGTGGTTCAGGTCAGTTCGGTAAGATCGACTATAAAATCCGTCCAGGTGCTGCAAACACAGGTTTTGTGTTTAAGTCTTCTGTTGTTGGTGGTAACGTTCCAAAAGAATTCTGGCCTGCGGTTCAGAAAGGTTTTGGTAGCATGATGAACACCGGTACTATCGCTGGCTTCCCAGTGTTAGACGTTGAATTTGAATTAACTGATGGTGCATTCCACGCAGTTGACTCTTCAGCAATCGCGTTCGAAATCGCTGCTAAAGGCGCGTTCCGTCAATCTATCGCTAAAGCTAAACCACAACTTCTTGAGCCTATCATGAACGTTGACGTGTTCAGCCCAGATGACAACGTTGGTGACGTAATTGGTGACCTTAACCGTCGTCGCGGTATGATCAAAGATCAAAACGCGGGTATGACTGGTGTTCGTATTAAAGCTGACGTACCGTTATCAGAAATGTTCGGTTACATCGGTTCACTACGTACTATGACTTCAGGTCGTGGCCAATTCTCTATGGAATTCGCTCACTACGCACAATGTCCTAACAGCGTATCTGAAAAAGTAGTTGCTCAAGTTAAAGAGCGTAAGGCTGCTGAAGCTAAGAAGTAATTCTTAACTTCTCGCTGATAAAAACCGTTGCTTAGGCAGCGGTTTTTTTATGCCTGCGATTTAGCGCTTCATAGCAAAGGATTTTCAGGGTTAGCTGTATTTGGTGTACTGAGCGATAGTAACGCTTGAGCAGGTGGTGTAAGCGGAAGGTTTTGACGCCATATTAAGGCGAGATCCCAAGTCATTGCAGGTTGCATTGGTTTGAACACTAATTGACTGGCCGTTAAGCGCTGACAAATCGGTTCGGGTAATATCGCTACACCCATATTGGCCTCAACCATTGCGGCGATAAAATCCCATTGACCACTCCTAAAAGCGATATTGAGTTGCACACCAGCTTTGCGGCTGAGGCGATTAATTAATTTGGCTAACGAGAAATCTTCGTTGTATAAAATAAATGGATATGACGCAAAGTCGTGCCACTTAATTTCTGCTTTATCGGCTAATGGATGCCCTACCGGAAGGCAGGCAAGTAAAGGGTACTTCGTCAGTAGTTGGCTCGACAACTCAGTTTTGTGGGTTGTAGGAAGTGCAGTGAAGGCGATATCAAGGCTATTGTTGATTAAGGCTTGCTCACAGCCAAAACCGCCATATTCGTACATCTGTAATTCTATACCAGGGTATTGTTGGCGATAACGGGTTAATAATCCAATAATTAGACTGCTCATCATAGGGCAAACCCCTAGTCGCAATTGTCCCGATTTAAGGCCGCGTAAATTACTCATATCCTCTTGTAAGCGATGCCAATGGCCTAATATCTCTTGTGCACTTTGAGCAAATAGACGCCCGGCGGGGGTTAACTCTACCTTTTGATTATTACGAATAAGCAATTGTTCACCGAGGCTATCTTCTAAGCGCTGCACCACTTTGCTCAATGTGGGTTGAGTCATAAAACATTGTTGCGCTGCTCTGGTGAAGTTTTCGGTTTCTACTATCGTGAGAAAACAGCGTAAGGTCTTGATTGGTATATTCATGCTTAAATGGAATCTAGGTTAAGGTGATTATTCATTTTACTGATAAACCGTAAACGATTACTTTGAACTTGTTAACACAACGGAGTAACAGTCATGAAATCAATTTCGAGTTTATGGGTTGGCGCATTGTGGCAAGCAGCAATGCCAGAAGTGAATGAAGTGCAATCTTCAAATGCATCACAAACGGCAGCAGAGCCCAATTCACAAGCCGCACAACAAGCACCGCAAACCATTAACCCAGCATAAGCTGGGTTTTTTATGGGTATTGTTAAATAAATCATAACAATAAAAAAGCCGCTTGCAATGCAAGCGGCACACGTCATCATCGGGGGGGGAGGGAAGTTGACTAATTAAAGGTGTTTTCGACCAGTTGTTGTTTATTTTCAGCTTGTGGTACATGGCACTGATCGCAAAAATAGTACATGCCTTTTACGGTGCCTTTGTCGTCCAGTACGTGCGATGTATCAACGGGTGTCGCCTTCATACGCTTCGCTTTATCCCAACTGTGGCAGCTTAAACAACCATTTTTATCAGTGCTGATTGAGTAGGTCGCTTTATGCGGAATAATCGGCGGTTGATGCACAAAAGTACGTTCAATCGACTTACCACGATTTGGATAAACAGGCATATCATCTGCGGGACGTACATCGGTAATTTGTGACTCACCTGCGAGTGATGACAATTTTACTGGCTCAGGATTAGCATGTGCTTGTTGACCTGAGTAAGCGCTAATCGCTAGCATTATCGCAGCTAAAGTGATTAATTTTTTCATAACGGGCTCTCCACCTTAAGAGGAATTCTGTTCGAATATTTTGAATTAAATCGGTTTTCATATTGGAATACGCGCGGTGCACAAACATCAATACAACGGCCACACAAGGTACAGTCACTGTCGAGTATAAGCGCTTGGGTGCTGCCTTTTTTGAGGACAGGTTTTAATACCTGACGCTCAGGGCAAACAGTAAAACAATCCATACAGTTGTTGCATGCCTCGGCACGCACAGCGGCAATTTTTACTGGACTCACTTTACCTATTAGTGAAAATAACGCCCCAGTGGGACACAAGTGGCTACACCAAGCTCGTTCAACCACAAAGGTGTCGAGCAAAAAAATCACGACCAATATCCACAATCCACTACTTGCACCAAATAATAGCGCGCGGTAGACAATAGGTACTGGGTTTAACCATTCCCACACAGTAAAACCGGTGAAAATAGGCAATATCAACACAAGTGTTAGCATGTAATAGCGCAGGTTTTGCGGTATTTCGCTGGTGCGAGGCAATGATAATGTTCGCCTAACCCAACTTGCCAAATCGGTGATGATATTCACTGGACATACCCAACTACAAAATACTCTTCCGCCTAATAGAGCGTAGATGCCAACAACGATGATGGCTCCTAGTAATAAGCTTAATTCAGGCCAATGGCCACTCATAAGCACTTGCAATGTGGCTAAGGGATCACTTAATGGGACAGTGTCCAGAAATAAACTGCTTGAGAGGTTTCCCTTAAAAAGCCACAGTCCCAAAAAAGGGCCAATGGCAAATAAGCTCAATACGCTTAATTGCGACAATCTGCGAAGAATAAGAAAACGATGTGATCGCCACCATCCTAATTCTTCAACCGCAGCACTCGCAAAGCGTGTAGCTGATTTAGAGGTTGAGCTATGTTTGCTGCTCATAGTGACAACCCCTTATTTAACATCTCAAGTGTGGTTTCTTCGGTGTGTTGATAAGTGTCATGAGCTGCCGATTTGCCCATTGCGATATGGCTTGGTAATACTTTTATCACTGCGAGTTCTGTCACGCATGCATGTTCGCATTTACCACATCCCGTACATAAATCTGGGTTTATGGTGGGTAAAAACATGGCATGGTGGCCGCTTTTTTCATTACGTTGCAGTTCTAATGTGATGGCTTTATCGATTAGCGGGCAAACCCGGTAACAAACATCACAGCGTAAACCTCTATAGTTAAGACAGTTTTTCTCATCTATCAGTACTGCTATGCCCATTTTTGCGTCGTCGATATTTTCCAGCTTGTGATCAAGCGACCCACTTGGGCAGGCTTTAACACATGGAATGTCATCACACATTTCGCAGGCAATGTCACGCGCAGTAAAGAACGGTGTACCCGTTGCCGCGCCTTCAAACCAGCGAGCCAGTTTAAGGGTGTCGTAGGGGCAAGCCTCTACACACAGGCCGCAGCGGACACATGCTGATAGAAAGTCGTCTTCTGCCAATGCGCCTGGCGGGCGAATAGCAAATGGGTCAAGTTGTCGGGACTGGGTAGCAACCGTAGTTAATCCCAAACCGACCATGCCCATTACACAACTGGCTTTTGCCGTTGTGGCAAGAAATTGTCTGCGGTTAACACCGTTGACGCTTGCTAATTTGCTATTGGCTTTGCTCATAACATTACTTTCCGTTTATGCACTAGAATATTGATTAAGCTTTCATGACTTTTACAGGACACTTCTTGAAATCTGTCTCTTTTGACAGCGGATCGGTCGCATCAAGTAATAGCTTGTTAACTAATTGGCGCGCATCGAAAAACGGCATAAAGACGACGCCTCTAGGTGGTTTATTACGGCCTTTGGTTTCAACACGCGTTTTGACTTCGCCGCGAGGTGACGCCACGACAACTTCGTCACCGCGTTGCAAACCACGTACTTTAGCGTCTTCTGGGTGCATAAAGATTTGAGCATCAGAATATGCGCGTTGTAATTCAGGTACACGAGCGGTCATTGAGCCTGTGTGCCAATGTTCAAGTACTCGACCCGTTGACATCCATAGGTCATATTCTTTGTTTGGCTCTTCTGCTGCTGGCTCATACGGCAGAGCAAAAATAACCGCTCTTCCGTCTGGTTTACCATAAAAGTTGAAGCCTTCGCCTGCTTTAACATACGGATCGCTACCTTCAACAAAGCGACGTAAGGTTTCTTTACCATCAATGACGGGCCAGCGCTTACCACGGTTTTCATGGTAGTTGTCAAAGGCGTCTAAATCGTGAGCATGGCCGCGACCAAACTGGGCGTATTCTTCGAAAATCCCTTTTTGTAGATAGAAGCCAAAGTGCTCACTTTCATCGTTATAGGCACCTTTGCATTGCTCTTTCGGGAATTTGTTGATTTCACCGTTAGCAAACAATATGTCGAATAAGGTTTTATCGGCCACATCTGGTTGCTTGGCTATTAACTCTGCAGGCCATACTTCTGACACTTTAAAGCGTTTTGAGAATTCAACTAACTGCCATAAATCTGAAGTCGCGCCTTCTGGTGGCTTAACTTGTTGATGCCAAAAATGGGTGCGGCGTTCAGCATTACCATATGCGCCTTCTTTTTCAACCCACATCGCGGTAGGTAAAATTAAATCAGCTGCCATTGCGGTAACGGTTGGGTATGGGTCAGACACAACAATAAAGTTTTCTGGGTTACGGAAACCTGGGTAAATCTCATCGTTGATATTAGGACCGGCTTGCATGTTGTTGGTACACATGTTCCAGTAACAATTCAATTTGCCATCTTTCAACATTCTGCTTTGCAATACCGCGTGATACCCAGGTTTTGCTGGAATAGTGCCAGCAGGTACTTTCCACAGCTTTTCAGTGATTTCACGGTGTTTGTCGTTATTAACTACCATATCGGCAGGTAAACGGTGAGAGAATGTTCCTACTTCACGCGCGGTGCCACAAGCAGATGGTTGGCCAGTAAGCGAGAATGGACTGTTGCCAGGCGTGGCAATTTTTCCGGTCAATAAGTGGATGTTGTACAGCATGTTATTTGCCCATACACCACGAGTATGTTGGTTGATACCCATGGTCCACAAACTCATGACTTTTTGTTTCGGGTCGGCATAGGCTTTGGCCATAGTGATAAGGTTTTCAACCGGAACACCACTCATTTCTGATGCATATTCAACAGTATAAGTACTGACAAATTTGGCATACTCTTCAAAACTAATCGGTTTTGCACCACCATCACCTGGGTTTTTCGCATTTTTTTCTAATGGGTGTTCAGGGCGTAAACCATAACCAATGTCGGTGACACCAAGGGCAAAGTTAGTGTGTTTACTCACAAAGTCTTTGTTCACTGCATTGTTTTGAATAATGTAATTAGCAATAAAGTTTAAAATCACAAGGTCAGTTTGTGGTTTAAAAATCATTGGGTTGTCGGCTAAATCGAAGCTGCGATTTTCGTAGGTCGATAACACATGCACTTTTGCATCTTTATGGCTTAAGCGACGGTCAGTTAAGCGAGCCCATAAAATAGGGTGCATTTCTGCCATGTTAGCGCCCCAAAGCACAAAGTTGTCGCCAGCTTCAATATCGTCATAACAGCCCATAGGCTCATCGATACCGAAAGTACGCATAAAGCCACCTACAGCAGATGCCATACAGTGACGCGCATTAGGGTCGATGTTGTTAGTTAAGAAACCTGCTTTGTGAAGTTTAGACGCAGCGTAACCTTCCCAAATTGTCCATTGACCAGAACCAAACATCCCAACAGAGGTTGGGCCTTTTTTAGCAATACTGGCTTTCCATTTTTCAGCCATGGTGTCGAATGCGACATCCCAGCTGACAGGGGTAAAGTCGCCTTCTTTATCATATTTGCCATCTTTCATTCTGAGTAATGGCGAGGTAAGGCGGTCTTTGCCGTACATGATTTTTGATAAAAAGTAGCCTTTAATACAATTTAGGCCTTTATTGACTGGGCTTTCTGGATCGCCTTTAGTGGCAATCACTTTGCCATTTTTAGTTCCAACCAATACGCTACAGCCAACACCACAGAAACGGCACGGGGCTTTATCCCATGTAATGTCAGTTTTGCCTTCTGCGGCGTGAACCATATTAATTGGAATAGCGATACCCACAGCCGACGCTGCTGCGGCAGCGGCGTTGGCTTTTAAAAACTCGCGACGGCTTATGCTCATGGTGTTCCTCACTCTTAGAATGTTGTTCTTGGTGCGTGATAGTCATTGGAGGTGACGTGATGAAAATAAGTCTAGACCTTACTATTGGTATGGGTATACCTCTGAATGGGTATAGTGGTTAATAGTTGTTCAAGGTCACATTTTTTCGTGTGATGTAAATCTCATTTTAATAATTAGGCAGATCCTGTTTTAGCAATTGCTTGTAAAGCTTGTGTTATCTGAGATGTAGGTTTTAGCTTTGATTGAAATGCAGGTTATCTTTTCAGTGCGGGTTATGTGGACACTTAAGTATCCTGGAATGGCAGGTGAAGAGCTCTTTATAGGTAGGCTTGTTAGTGAAGCAGTTAACGATACCCTGTAAGCTCCATGTAGCCTTGGCCTTGATGACTCCCTTGAATATTAATGGGTCCTTCCCAATAAGAGGTTGATACCTGCATGTCGCTATTGGGATTGACGGCTTGAGTGGTTACATCTATTGCCTCACTGTTAATTCGGATCCGCCAAGCAATAGGGTGGTTACCCAGGGCTGTTTGTTGCCACTGTGTTGGTTGCATATCAATATCATTTGGGTTGTCGCGACTATTAATATTTCGGCCGCTACCATCGGCATACATACGCCTGGCGCTGAAGAAATGGTCTTGTTCTGTTTCGCCGCGCAATCTAAATGCCATTAAGGTTGAGTCGTCATTGAGTCGCAACGAAAACCAGTCCCACCCTTGTTGAGCTTTAGTGAGAAATTGCGAGCTCCATTCACGATCTAACCATGCTTTACCGCTAACTTTTTCGGTGACACCGTGGCGTGTAATCTCACCGGTCACGTCAATAAAAGGTTGGCTGTAGTAATAAGATGCTACAGCTTGGTCGGCACTTTTACTGCTATAGCCATTATCGCCCTGTAATTGTAATGGCTGTTGACTACTCAGTTGCAGTTGATAGTTAAAGGTATCGTTGTTTACCGTTAGCTGAGCTGGGAACAAATCATCAGATTGGCTTAACCATTGCCAATTTTGCAGATGAACTTCAAAGGGCGACGGGTTAACACTGGCTAATTTTGGATGTCCCCGAGACCACTTTTCGGCAATAAGGTGCTCATCTTTAGAGGTTATCGCAGCATGCGCCATATAGAGTTGATTCGTCTTCCAGTCGTGACTATTTTCTGCTTTATTTGATGATGGCGTCATACCAATCCGAAATTGAGTCCATTGCACCCCAACATCTTCACCTTTCGCTGTCGTTAAATTGGCTGTTAAATACCACCATTCAATTTTAAAGTCGTTGTGGGCAGAATGGTCCTGCGGAAACTGTAAGCTTTTACCTTGAACAACCTCTTTGTAGCCCGTAGATGACTGTGCTGACATGGTGCTAATAGTGGTGGCTTTGTGGTTTGTGTCTTGCTCAGGCGCGCAAGCTGATAACAATAGCGACAAGCCAATTGTGCTCAAACCTATCGCGGCCAAACTTAAGCTGCGTATTTTGTTATCAGTAACAGAGATCATAGCGCTTCCTGTTGCAAGCTTGAAATCAGAGGTTTTCGGGTTTGCCAGTATAAAGGTAAGCTTACTGCCAATAAGCAGCTCACTACCGCAATGACGACAACTTGCACATAGGCTGCCCAGTCCCAAACCATTGCGATACTCCAGCCAAAAGCTTGTAAAGTCACTTTATGGATCAGCAGATAGCCCAACAATGCGCCTGTTGGCAAGGCAACTAAACAGGTTAACAATACGATAAACAGCATTTGTACTATTACCATAATCCGCAACTGGTTACGACTAACACCGAGTGCATACAAGCGTGCTAGCGGTGCTTGTCTGGCTTGGGTGAGCATTACGCAGGCACTGAATAAACCAATCGCGGCAACCAGTAACGTTAAACTATTGAGCACGACAGTAATCGAGAAGGTTTTGTTAAATATGGTAATGGCTTCGGTTTTAATTCGTTGCTGGCTGTACATATAAGCAGACGATAAGTTAAGTTTTTGGCTAATGCTATTTTGCAATGTGGTGAGTTCACCTTGGTAAGTGACAGCCAAACTGATGGGCTTAGCCGGCAAAGGTGATTGTTGCCATAATGGCTGGCTAATAATGACCTCACCTTTAGGATTACCATAATCGTAATAAATCGCGCCTATGGTTAATGTATGTTGCTGTAATTGCGATAGTTGAACCTTATCGCCAATGTCGAGATGATATTTTATCGATAAGGGCTCACTTATCATAATGCTATGACCTGCAGTAAACGTCGGCCAAAAGTCATCAGCGGTTGTCTTGAATACTGTGGTGTCAGTTAACGATATATGGTCGCGACTCACCAGGTTAATAGGGATGAGTGTTTGCGGTGTTTCAGCACGATTTAGATTGCTGTCAACGGTCCATTGCTCATATACCGCATCAACCTTTGGATCGTTAGCTAATAGTAAAATCAATGTATCGATTTGATTCGGATTAGGCCGAATATACAAATCAGCATGCAGACGTGCATCGAGCCATTTTTTTAAGGTGATTTCAAAGCTACCCACTAAAGTATTCATGGCGATATTGGCACACAACGCCAGTAAAATGGCCATCATGGCGAGGGCAAGCGGTGCGATAATCTCTTTGGTTTCGGCAATCACATATTGCCATAAACCTTTAGGCATGGCTGGCGTGAGTAAATTCACTACCCAATGTAGGCATTGCGGCAGCAGCAATGGAATGGCCACCACCAACATACCTAATAGCACCAAACTATGACGATATTGTTCAGTAAAGGCGAAAGCCACGGTACACAGCAATAACAACAAAACCGCGATGATAAACTGGCGTCGGTGGATGATATTAAATTGTTTATTTTGCGGTTGTTTTTGCGCTCCTTGCGCAAGCGGTGTATTTATCAAGCTGATGAGCATTGGAACGCAGGCTGCAAACGCAGCTGATAACGTCAGAATAAGTGCTTGGGCAAACCACTGCCACTGCCAATTACCGGGTAATAATTTTGCGCCGTATAACTGCTCTAACGTAAGCGCTACCATAGGCTGCAACCATTGTGACAGTTGCAAACCTACAATAAAGCCTAATACACAGCCAATAAAAACCAAGGTAATAATTTCAATACTTAGGGCTAGCATCACGCTGCGGCGATCGAGTCCTTGTTGCATAATTTGCACTAACAATTTTTGACGTTTCATTAAACTGTAACGCACGCCGTTATAGGCAATAAATAAACCGACAACAAACGCGAGCATGCTCATGGCATCAAGGTTTAAATGAAAACTTGCCGTTAAAGCGTTGAGTGATTCACCTTCGCTGGTTTTGGTTGAAAAGTGCAGTGTAGTGGTGTCGAATCCTGCTTGAGTCAGTGTTTGATTGAGGCGGGCGATAAGCTGGTTGTCGGTTTCTGTTTTATCGGCGCTAAATACGGCAATATAACTCAGCTTTCCTTGCATATTGAGCAATGGTTGCGCGAGTGAAATATCGGCGAGTAGGGCAGAGCCTAATCCCCACTGATCATCAATCGTAATGATGTCTAAAGGCATATTATTTAGCGTAATGCTTTGCGATTGATTGGTCACCTTGCTGATGCGATCGCGCTGGCTGGCAGACATTAACACTTTAGCTTGGCCCGACAATAATTCGGCAAGGGGAATATTAGCTGAGGCCACTGATGTGTTTGCTTGCTCATCTTGGGCTATACCGCTGCTTATTGCGGCAATAATATCGCTACTATTGACTCGCCATAATCTGCCTTGCTCATCTGTTGCAATGCCTTCAATACTTGCAATCGTGTCAAAGCCAGCATTGGCTAGCGTAAAATAAATCGATTCATCAATGCTATCTTCTGTGAGGTGGCTAATGGATAAACGGGCTTGTTTGCTAAGCAGTTCTGACACATTGCCATAACTTTGCTTGGCATTTTCGTTGGTGGCGTATACTCCAATCAATAATGTCACTGCCAACATAATGCCGAGTAAAATCGCGCTGGCTTGTAATGGCGCATGGCGATAATGGCTAGCAAACAAGCGTAGGCATAATATTAAACGGCTGGTGGCAGACGACTGGGACGTCATGGGCTTACCCCTGCAGCTTATTATCGATAGGGTTGACGACAATTTGCTGGTTTTCAACGTGCCAGCGATGCTGCATAAATTGTGCACATTCTTCACTGTGAGTGACCATTAAAATACAGCAATTAGCCTGTTGTGCGAGATCGGTGAGTAATTGCATAACCTGCATGCCCGCGTGTTGGTCAAGGTTGCCGGTGGGTTCGTCGGCTAAGATTAGTTGCGGTTTATGGGCTAAAGCACGTGCAATAGCGACTCGTTGTTGTTGTCCACCAGAGAGGTTTTCTACACTACGGTCTAACAGTGGTGTGAGTCCCAGTTGATGACATAATTCATCACACCATGGGCTCCAACTTAATTGATTTAATGCTAATGAAAATTGAATGTTGTCGCGAACATTAAGAGGCGTAAGTAAGTTAAATTGCTGAAATATCACCCCAAGAGATTGACGTCGGTATTGGCTCCATTGCTTGTCTTGCCATTGGTTTACCGAGCACATACTGTTGTTTTGACTAATGAGCATGTAGCCGCTATCGATAGTTTCAAAGCCACCAATAATGTTCAATAACGTGCTTTTACCACTGCCACTTGGGCCAGTGAGGGCAATCGTTTGCCCTTGCTCTAATGTTAAGCTGACCTGCTGCAACACACAATGGAATGACTCACCATCGCGAAATCCTTTGCTGATGTTGTCTAAGGTGACAATGCTGGTCATAGTCGCTCCATAACGAATGAGTTAAATCAAACTGTCACATTAACATCGCCATAGTGACAGCTTGTTAACGTAATCATAATAACAACAATATACGTCAAATATTGCGTGAGTGTTCAAAAATAAAAAAGCGAACCTAGGGTTCGCTTTAATAATTAACTCTCTGATTTAATTAAGCATCGACTAATGAATAAGGTAATTCAATAATGGTCAATTGCGAGCTTTCATCGTCAGCGATACGCAGCTGCGCATTATTTTCGGTATCGTTGGGCAATACGGCAGTAAGAAGGACTTTATCGCCTTGTTGAACACACTCAATAATATTGCCCCCACGGCGGAAACCATCTTCTAAGGCGATTTCTAATTGGGTGTCAGTATTAATGGTTTGGCTGGTGGTGCCTGACAATATGTACAGAGCGCGTTTGTTGCCACCGCGATATTTCATTCTGGCGATGGTTTCTTGGCCCATGTAACAGCCTTTGTTAAAGCTGATGCCATCAATGGCTTGTAAGTTACACATTTGTGCAACGTATTGGCCTGAATGGCTTGCATCAATATTAGGGTAACCTGCTTTGATTTCTAATGCCTGCCACGCGCTAGCATCCACTAATGTTTGTTGTGATGCATTGATTAACGCAGGCGCTTTTTCATCAGTAATAATCACAATGAAACGCTCGCCATCACGCAGTACCGCACCGCCGTCTACTATGGTTAAAGCAGCTGTGATATCGCCAAATTGTTGCGTTATAAATGCCTGTGCTTCGCTGCCTGCCACGCCAATCATTTGATATTGGTTGCTGACATCGGCGAGCTCAGCTTTACTGAATACCGCGTATTTTTTGAGTTGCGGTAAATCAAGTTCAAGAGTCGATGTCGGCATTAACATAAACAAGCTGTCTGCAATGGCAAATGTACGGAAACTGGCTAACATTTTACCTTTAGGATCGCAGTGAGCGCCCCATTTCCATTGATCAGCGGTTAACGAAGTAATGTCGGTTGTCACCTGGCCATGAATAAAGCTGCGACCTTGTTCTCCGGTGACTTCGATTAATCCCATGTGAGACAAACGCGATAACATTAATGCTGGAGAGGTGGCAATGAAATCCCAATCGGGTTGGCTTGCTGAAATGGTCATAACGATCCCTAACGAAAGAATAAGACGATATGTGTTGAAGTGTAACGGATTAATATCATACTCAACAGAGGGCAGAGGTTTAAAGCTAATAAAAAAAAGCTACCTTGTGGGCAAGGTAGCTTTTATGAGCAGTTAGCCATTCACGAATGAGTTATGAGTTGATTAAAACAATACGCGAGCACGAATCGTGCCTTCAATTGATTTAAGTTCAACTAAGGCTTCTTCAGCTTGATCTGAGTCGACTTCCATAACCACGTAACCTATTTCAGCGGTGGTTTGTAAGTACTGAGCAGCAATGTTGATGCCTTTTTCAGAAAACGCCTGGTTGATTTTAATCAACACGCCAGGACGGTTTTGGTGAATATGCAATAAGCGCGAGGTACCACGGTGCTGTGCAAGAGACACTTCAGGGAAGTTAACTGCAGACAAGGTCGAACCGTTATCTGAGTATTTAACTAACTTACCCGCGACTTCAATACCAATGTTTTCTTGTGCTTCAGCAGTACTACCACCAATGTGCGGTGTCAGTAACACATTGTCTAAACCACGTAATGGCGACACAAATTCATCGTCATTTGATTTTGGTTCAACAGGGAATACGTCAATCGCTGCACCGGCTAAATACTCTGAAGTTAACGCTTGCGCGAGATCGTCAATTTCTACCACAGTGCCGCGAGAGGCGTTGATAAAGAAGCTGCCTTGACGCATTTTGGCAAACTCAGCTTTAGCAAACATATTCTTGGTTTGAGGCGTTTCAGGTACGTGTAAGCTCACAACATCGGCTTGGGCGAGTAATTCGTCCATTGAATGAATTTGTGACGCGTTACCCAGTGGCAATTTATCTTCGATATCAAAGAAAATCACTCTCATGCCTAAGGTTTCAGCCAAAATGCCCAGCTGCGTACCAATATGACCGTAACCAATCACACCTAAGGTTTTACCGCGTACTTCAACACTGCCGTTGGCGCTCTTTAACCAACCACCACGGTGTGAAATTGCATTACGTTGTGGAATGCCACGCATTAGCATAATAATTTCGCCAATGACTAATTCGGCTACGCTACGCGTATTGGAAAACGGTGCGTTGAAAACCGGGATACCCAGTTGTTCAGCGGTAGATAAGTCAACCTGGTTAGTGCCGATACAAAAACAGCCAACAGCGACTAGCTTTTCTGCATGGTGTAACACTTCTGCAGTGAGTTGAGTGCGCGAACGTAATCCAACAAAGTGAGCATCTTTAATGGAGGCGAGTAACGCCTCTTCGCCGAGTGAGGCTTTGTGATATTCAATATTGGTATAACCTGCACGTTCCAGTACATCAACCGCAGTTTGGTGGACGCCTTCCAACAGCAGGATTTTAATTTTATCCTTGTCAAGCGAGTGTTTCGCCATGATATGGGTACCCTCTCATCATTAAATGGTGCTTATGCTAATACATAGACTATTAGTGTTAATGCATGTACTTATAGTTGTGATATAAATGCGGACTTCCAACGCCATCCCAAAGTAGCACTTTTTTTATGGCTTGTGGAGGGCTAGATGGCTAAAGTAATATTTTAAATTTAGAACAATATCGCAGATGAGGAAATTAGGATGAAAATGCGCGTAATATGGATAGCGATTTACCTGTTGGTATTGTTGTGGTCGGTGAGCGACCCCAAAGATATGTTTACATGGTGGCTAGAAGCCATCCCCGCCTTAATTGCCTTACCTATACTCTTTTTTAGTCGTAAACGTTTTCCGCTAACGTCTTTAGCTTATGGGCTTATTTTAGTTCATTGTTGCGTATTACTGGTTGGCGCAAGGTTCACTTATGCAGAAGTCCCTTGGTTTGACTGGCTAGCGCAGGTCATGGGGAGCGAGCGTAACAACTACGATAAAGTGGGGCACTTTGCCCAAGGCTTTATTCCGGTGATTTTGGCGCGTGAGATATTTATTCGTAAGCAAGTGATGCAAATTGGTGCCTGGTGCCAATTTTTAGCGGTGTGTTTCGTACTGGCATTTTCGGCTTTTTATGAACTGATTGAATGGTGGGTTGCCGCGGCAACAGGCGAAAATGCCGAGGCGTTTTTAGGTACTCAAGGTTATGTGTGGGACACCCAGTCCGATATGTTTTTAGCCTTAATCGGTGGCATTGTTGCTTTGTTAGTGTTGACGCCAGTGCACAATAAACAAATAAGGCACATTATGGCGCAAAGCCAGCCCGTCAATTGAGTGAACTGTCGCAAGGCGGTTGATGTTATTACGACATAACCGCTGCTATTGTTAGCTTTTGGTAGTGTAAAACGGTAACGAATGTCAGTCTAACGAACTATTAATACTTTAGATTGACATAATAGTCCTTTGTACTAACAAAAATTAGCTATTATTAGTGTATAAAACAAGAGGCTTAGCCATTGAGCTTCTGCCTGTATTGCCAACCTAACCAAGCGTATAGAGTTGCTAGAGGTCACTAAACTGTTGTGATGATGACTTTAGTGCTATTGCTCTAAAGTATTAAATGTAAAACAGATTGTTTGCTTTCCTAAGTCTTAATGCTAGTCAATGCGTTTCTTTTACGTATAGAATGGCGCTTAGGATGTGCTCATGTATCAATGAGCAAAATTAGCTTTTCAGGGAGAAGAGTGATGAGTTCTAATATCGATGAGTTGGTGTTTTTACATCAAATCGCAGCACCATGTCATTTGGCTATTTTAGCTGAATCAATCGGCTTGAAAACCCGTATTGTCAAGCATGCGGCCGAGCTTGAACTTGATAAAAATGCCAATAACTTTTATCTCATTTCACAAAAAGGTGCAGCACTAGACGCAAAAGGTATTCCTTTACTTGCGTCGCGTTTAGTTAATCATGTTCCTGTTGCATTATACCAAGTCGAACGCGGGTCATTAGACCAAGAGTCTGCATTATTACTGGGCGTACGCGGGTTATTGTATAGCGATCAGCGTATGGACTTGATGTTAACTGGCCTCAGAAAAATGGTGTCTGATGAATTGTGGTACGACAGACCACTGATTAGTAAAATATTCAGACGTCTTGTAAAGCAACTCGACACCAATACCGAATTGCCAGAAGAAACCGAAGCCATGATGCAACGACTCACTAATCGTGAGCGGACGATCATCCAGCTGGTTTCAAGTGGTGCGCGTAATAAAGAAATCGCTCAGCGGTTATGCATAAGCGAACATACGGTAAAGGCGCATGTGTCATCTATTTTTAGGAAGACAGAGTCGCGTAATCGTGTCGAATTACTGCGATGGGCGCAAACCTATCAAAGTCATTGTGAGTTAGTGAGTTAGTGAGTGAGTTAGTGAGTGAGTTAGTGAGTTAATTAGTGAGTTAGATAATATTGTCACATTGACTGGCATGGAATTGGTATAAGGAGCTTCGGCTCCTTTTTTGTATTTTGGGTGTTTTTCTTTGAATTATTTATACTCAAGTGTCAGAGTAAACAGAGAAAAGCACAATGATAAAACTGAAATGAAAAAGTAGACTCTTGAAGTCGACTGAATCGATAACAATAAAAATGGACTGTAATTATGAGTATTTGGTTTAGCAACGTTACCCTTGAAGATTGCGCTCGCTTAGATGCTGGGATGCAGGGTAAAGGTACATTAATGCAAACATTAGGCATTAAAATCACTGAAATTGGTGATGACTATATGGTGGCGACGATGCCGGCAAATCCATCGGTGCATAACCCGCTGGGGATTGTGCACGGTGGCGCAAATGTCGCATTAGCTGAAACCGTAGCCAGTTATGCGGCAAACTTTGTGGTCGACTTTACGCGTTATTATTGTGTCGGCCAGGAAATTAATGCTAACCATTTAAAAGCTTCACGCAATGGCGAGCTGACAGCCACCGCTAAGCCGGTTCATTTAGGCAAGCGCAGCTCAGTTTGGGAAATCTTAATTCGTAACAGTGCTGGCGAGTTATGTTGTATTTCACGGATGACTGCAGCTGTTGTTGAGCGATAAACGACATTATATTTTAGCTAAATCAACGGTAGATCAAAGTTTTAGCCTTATAGGTATTATAATATTCCTACAAGATGCTTTACTTGATTAGTCGTCACGAATATAGCGCTATTAACTGGGGTTAATGGTGCGATAGCGTGATAATCACCTCTTTCATAAGGAGAATCCATGGACAGTATTAATATCTGGGAATGGGTAGGTTACTTGGCTTCTGTCGTGGTCGCTATTTCGCTGATGATGTCTGACATCAAAAAGTTACGCTGGTGGAATTTGGTTGGTGCCGTTTTGTTTGTCGCTTATGGTTTAGCGATTGACGCGATTCCCGTGGCACTGGTCAATTTTTTTATTGTACTGATTGATATTTATTACCTCGTTAAGTTATATCGTGAACCTGCCCCAACGAGCGATAAATAAGTCACCTTTTACAACACGTTCGTTCAATAAAGCCAAAATGCAGATTTTGGCTTTTTTTATTGCCCACAATGTACGGATTGTCACTTCTTAATCGATTTTTCCAATATCATTACAAAACACTAAACTGCTTTGGCGATTGTGGTTATCTATTTTAATCGTTTTAATTAATTGCGAACAAGTTCTATTATCACTCCATCGAATGATGAGTTGAGTGAGGAAAATCATCATGGCAACAGTTTACGACTTAATTGAGCAATGGTTAACAGACCAGGCATAGGAGCAAGACATGAATCAAGGTAACTATTTAACAAGCCAAAATGGTGCTCCAGTAGCAGACGATCAAAACTCTTTGTCGGCAGGTGAGCGTGGGCCGCTACTTTTACAAGATTGGCATTTAATTGAAAAGCTTGCCCACTTTAACCGCGAACGTATTCCAGAGCGTGTTGTGCATGCAAAAGGTACGGGTGTTTACGGCACATTTACGTTAACTAAAGATTTAAGCGAATTTACCATTGCCGATCATTTCAACGGTGTCGGTAAGCAGACCGAAACCTTTATGCGCTTCTCAACTGTTGGCGGCGAAATGGGCTCTGCTGATGCAGAACGCGACCCACGTGGGTTTGGTCTTCGTTTTTATACCGCACGTGGTAATCACGATATTGTGGGTAATAACACCCCAACATTTTTTATTCGTGATGGCATTAAGTTTCCTGATTTTATTCATACTCAAAAACGCCACCCACAAACTAATTTAAAAGATCCACAAGCCATGTGGGACTTTTGGGCACTTAATCCTGAGGCGATGCATCAAGTGACTATTTTGATGTCAGACCGTGGTATTCCGGCTAACTATCGTCAAATGCACGGTTATGGGTCGCATACATTTTCGTTCTGGAATGCCAAAGGGGAACGTTTTTGGGTTAAGTTTCACTTTAAGTCGCAGCAAGGTGTAGTGAATTTAACAGGCGAACAAGCCGATATATTAAAAGGCATTGATCCTGACTCTTCACAGCGCGACATGATGGTAGCCATTAATGATGCTAACTTCCCACGTTGGACGGTGAATGTGCAAATTATGCCCGAGGCAGATGCAAACACCTATGCCATTAACCCATTCGACTTAACCAAAGTATGGCCGCACAGCGATTATCCGTTAATCGAAGTGGGTGTACTTGAGTTAAACCGATTACCACAAAACTACTTTGCTGAAGTAGAACAAGTGGCATTAGCACCAAGCAATTTAGTGCCGGGTGTTGGTGCATCGCCAGACAAAATGTTGCAGGCGAGACTGTTTTCGTATGCCGACGCACAGCGATACCGTATTGGTACTAACTACAACCAGCTACCGGTTAACTGCCCACATGCAGCTAAGGCAAATCATCATCAACGTGCTGGCGCAATGGCAGGGACACAGTGTCCATATCAAGGCAGTCAAACTGGCGGTGATGCGAGTGTGAATTATGGTCCTAATACTCAAGCACCATTAACTGAAGTGACTGATTTTGCGGAACCACCATTACGTTTAGACGGGGAAGCGGCTCGTTATAGCCGTTACAACCAAGACGATTTTACCCAGGCGGGAAACTTGTACCGACTATTTAGCGAAGAAGAGAAAGTGCGTTTAGTTGACACTATTGCAGGTACCTTACGTCAAACAACGTTAGCGGTTCAACAAACCATGGTAGAGCATTTCACCAAAGCCGACGTGGATTATGGATTACGCGTTAAACAGGCTTTAGCTCAGTAATTAAATCAATGTAACGTCATTATTATCGGCGTTATTCTACTAAATAAAAACAGGAAGGTTTGCCTTCCTGTTTTTTTGTGCCCGATTGCGGAGACTATTTACTTTGCTGCACTGATTAACCGATTGACTAATGCGAGCTGTAATTGGCCGTATTGCGGCAGACGCCACAACCGTGCAAGTTGCTCGCTCGGCACTGCATTGGTGGGGCTATTATTTGGTGGCGTAACCCGTGGTAGTGTCTCAAGGATATGATTAAATAATGTGTGTAGCGGATGAGTTTCCTCTGTATCCAATGACACAGTATGTTTTAGAAGCTCAATACATTCAGTTAACTGTACCCACAATAGTGTTTGTTGTTCTGTTGAGGTGACCGCTAAGCGTTGTTCAATTAATTGCCAGCGCTCTAATCCCATTGCCAGGGTTTGGATTGAGTGTGCGTTGTCGTGAGAGAAAGGTTGCATAGCGTCTAAAGGCGTTGTCGCGACTGGTTTAGATTTTCCGGCGAGTTGATAACCGCGCTGCGCTTTACTGGCTTTGCCCAAACGAAGCGGCACTGATTGGGCAACTGCAATGGCGAGAGGTAACAACGCCGAAGCATGCCCTGAGAGTAATTCAAACTCAAGTTCGCAAATGGGTTCAATCTTACCGTTGGCAATAATCTCGCCGATATCTAAAGCCACTTCAACAATACTGTCATCAACATTGATATGCCATGTTTGGCGGTTAAAGTTGGTTTCAAAGATACATTCAAGCGCAGCATTGATAACGGCTATATTTTGTTTGTCTGGCCAAATTTTATTCGGGAAAAGTGACAGGTCCGGCACTTTTTGAACAATGCTGACATTATATTCTGGACGTGAATGGATGCCACCAACAACACTGCCTGCTGTTTTTATGGTCTGTTCGAGTTGATCATCAAAGCCTCTTACACGTAACCCCATATCCCAACGACGCAGTTGTAAGTCAGTTGTATCAAAATATCCATTAGACAGTTTTTTTGTCCCTTGGGGTGATGAATTAGGGAGCTCATTCAATATTTTTATTAATAAATCATGGTCTTGTTGTTGAATGAAGAGTTTCAACTCTATTTCTGCGTCCATTTACTTTTTGCCCCAACTGTAATCAAATGTTCATTAATGCGTCATAATATGTTCATAATGTCATATTGCTGTAATAAAAATATCTTAGGATAGCCATGCTCGCATCATATATAATGAGCAACGATAACTGAGAACCTGTGTGTTACAAAATTAAAAAACACAGTTTCATTATGCGGACGCTTAGGTTAACATGCGCCCGCTTTTTCCAAACTGGAATTAATTAAATAGGTAAACGGCAATGCCAGTAAACTCTATTTTAGGTGTGTTTGCAAAATCACCTCTTAAGCCTTTAGAACTGCATATCGACAAAGTAAATGAGTGTGCAATACTTCTTGTTCCATTCTTTGATGCAACCATTTCAGGCGACTGGGATGAAGCGATAAAGATCCGCAAACAGATTAGTTTGTTGGAAAAAGATGCTGATTCACTTAAGCGTGAGATCCGCCTGACTTTACCCGGTGGATTGTTTATGCCAGTTGAGCGAACTGACTTGCTTGAGTTATTAACTCAACAAGACAAGATTGCAAATACGGCAAAAGATATCTCTGGTCGTGTAATCGGCCGTCAATTAGTCCTTCCTCAGCCTGTCCAAGCTGCTTTCGGTGCCTATCTTAAACGTTGTTTAGATGCCGTGTCTTTAGCTAAGCAAGCTATTAACGAGCTCGACGATTTACTCGAAACCGGTTTCCGTGGTCGTGAAGTTGAGTTGGTTGCCAAAATGATCAATGAACTCGATATTATCGAAGAAGATTCTGATGATTTACAAATTCAAGTGCGTCGTCAGTTATACGCATTAGAAGATGGTTTGAATCCAATTGATGTGATGTTCATGTATAAAATTATCGAATGGGTTGGAGGTTTAGCAGATATTGCTGAGCGTGTCGGTTCCCGCCTAGAGCTAATGTTAGCTCGTAATTAATCACAAGGTTATCAAGGAAACAACATGGTTGATGTATTAGTCACCAATGGCCCAATGCTTATTATGCTTGCGGCAACATTTGGATTTTTGATGGCATGGGGTATTGGCGCAAACGACGTAGCCAATGCCATGGGAACCTCTGTAGGTTCTAATGCCATTACTATTAAACAAGCCATCATTATTGCAATGATTTTCGAATTCGCCGGTGCTTTCTTAGCAGGCGGAGAAGTAACCAGTACTATCCGTAAAGGGATTATTGACGCGAGTTTCTTCACTGAAACGCCTGAGTTGTTAGTCTACGGTATGATAGGTTCATTACTTGCAGCAGGCATCTGGTTAGTTGTTGCTTCTGCATTAGGCTGGCCGGTATCAACAACGCACTCTATTATCGGTGCTATTGTTGGTTTTGCTGCAGTCGGTGTGAACATTGATTCTGTTTCATGGGGCGCAGTAGGCGGGATCGTTGGTTCATGGGTGGTGACGCCTGCAATTTCAGGCTTTATTGCATTTATCATTTTCCAAAGCGTGCAAAAACTGATTTTCAACACAGACGACCCATTAAGCAGTGCTAAACGTTATGTGCCTTTTTACATGGCGATTGCTGGTTTTGTGATGTCACTTGTGACTATTACCAAAGGCCTAAAACACGTTGGTTTGCATTTTTCTACCGTTGAAGCATATTTGTTAGCGTTAGTGGTAGCCGTGGTTGTGGGACTGATTGGTAAAGTGGCTATTGGCCGTTTGAAGATGAGCGAAAAAGCGGATATTAAAACCCAATACGGTAACGTAGAAAAAGTATTTGCCATCTTAATGGTTGTTACTGCGTGTTGTATGGCGTTTGCCCATGGTTCAAACGACGTTGCAAACGCGATTGGTCCATTAGCTGCGGTTGTGTCTATTGTTGAAAGCGGTGGCGTGATTGGCTCTAAAGCTGTCTTAAACTGGTGGATTTTACCATTAGGCGCTGTGGGCATTGTATTAGGTTTGGCTATTTTTGGTCAGCGCGTAATGCAAACCATCGGTAAAAACATTACTCACTTAACGCCAAGTCGTGGTTTTGCTGCTGAACTTGCAGCTGCATCAACCGTGGTACTCGCTTCTGGCACTGGTTTACCTATCTCTACGACTCAAACCTTAGTAGGTGCGGTATTAGGTGTGGGAATGGCCCGTGGTATCGCGGCGATTAACATCGGTGTTGTGCGTAATATTGTGGTGTCTTGGGTGGTAACCTTACCTGCTGGCGCAGCATTATCGATAGTGTTCTTTTACATTATCAAAGGTATCTTTAGTTAATTTAACTATCGAACCGCGCATATTTGTAAAAATATGAATGTTTAAATGCATTTAAGAAGGAAGTCATATGACTTCCTTCTTGCATTCAGGGCATTTAATAAATAGCATGACAACAAGTTTACAACGTTTGGATAATTACTCGTGTTAAGACTGCTTTCAATCTTTATTTTAGTGCTTGCGCCAAGTGGTGTTTTTGCTGCGCCAGCTGAACCAGATTATATCTCTGATGATGTATTTACCTATCTTCATGGTGGGCCAGGAAAGGAGTTCCGAATTATTGGTAGCGTAGAAGCCGGTCAGCCTGTCACGTTATTAGATAATACCGAAGGCGACTTTACTCAAATTATCGATCATAAAGGTCGTGAAGGTTGGGTATTAGCCAGTTTAGTTACCGACAAGCCGAGCTATCGCGTACGTTTTCCAGATATGGAAGCGCAATTAAGGCAAGCAAACGAGCAACTGAATAAAGAGTCGTTGAGCACAGACAATACCGAAGAGTACTTGAATCTAGCCAATGAAAAAGTTGCTGAGTTGACCGCCTCATTAGCATTGGCGATTAAGCAGCGTGATGAAGCCCAATCTAACATTGCACAAGTGGCTGATGATCAACGCTATGAGTTATGGCAGCAAGGCGGATTAATTGGTGGCCTAGGCGCATTAATCGGTATTATTTTGGTTTACTTACCTCGTCCACAACGTCGTCAGAAAAACCGCTGGATGTAAATTCAAATAACGGTGAGTAAACCGTTTATTGCGATAACCTCGACTTTAAAGGCCAACAATTAAAACGTTGGCCTTTTTTTTTGGCATTTTTTGATGAAATTAATTCATCTATCCCTATTTTAGTATTTACTGTTAAAAGCGTTATTAATCAGATAATTATATTTATTGATTTCCGCATGTTGAGTTGTTCACCCTTAAATTTTTGATTAATTCAATAGTGTTAATCAAACATTCAACATCAAGGTTTCAACTATAGTGTCCAAGTTCACATTTTGAATGTATAATCGCCGAAAATCAGATCGTACATTGTATACAAAATAAAATATTCGTGAATACAGTGTCCATTCAACAACCATAATAACCATCCTTAACCTGACTAGATGGAAGCGAATACTATGTTCAAAGCGAGTGAAGTACTAGACGGCCGCTACGACAATGCCACCCTTGATGAACTGTTTACTGCAGTGACCAACAATTACATAGTCGATGAAGAGCAATACCTGTCTGAATTAATTAAACTTGTACCTTCGTCTGAACAAGACATTGAACAAGTAACTCGTCGTGCCCATGAGCTCGTGAGCAAAGTGCGTCAGTTTGAGAAAAAAGGCCTCATGGTTGGTATTGATGCGTTTTTGCAACAATACAGCCTAGAGACTCAAGAAGGCATTATCTTAATGTGTTTAGCAGAAGCGTTATTGCGTATTCCTGACGCCGCGACTGCAGATGCATTAATTGAAGATAAATTGTCTGGTGCAAAATGGGATGAACACTTAAATAAAAGTGGCTCTGTGCTGGTTAACGCGTCAACTTGGGGCTTAATGTTAACGGGTCGCATTGTAAAGTTAGACCGTAATATTGATGGTTCGCCAAGTCATTTGTTAAAGCGCCTAGTAAACCGTGTCGGTGAGCCAATGATCCGCCAAGCAATGCTTGCAGCGATGAAAATCATGGGTAAGCAATTTGTATTAGGCCGTGATGTTAAAGAAGCACTTAAAAACAGCGAAGCTAAACGCAAATTAGGCTACACACACAGCTACGACATGCTCGGTGAAGCGGCGCTCACAGCCAACGATGCACAAAAATACTTTACCGATTACAGTAATGCAATTCGCGATTTAGGCGCTCAGCAATACAACGAATCTGACTCACCACGACCGACAATTTCTATCAAATTGTCAGCGTTACATCCGCGCTATGAAGTTGCGAATGAAGACCGCGTATTAAGCGAATTATACGACACTGTTATCACGTTAATCGTGCAAGCACGTGAACTTAACATTGGTATATCTATCGATGCAGAAGAAGTTGATCGCCTCGAATTATCATTAACATTATTCAAACAACTCTATCAGTCTGAAGCAGCTAAAGGCTGGGGTTTATTAGGGATTGTTGTTCAGGCTTATTCTAAACGTTGTTTGCCAACGCTTTGTTGGTTAACGCGTCTTGCAAAAGACCAAGGCGATGAAATTCCGCTGCGTTTAGTTAAAGGGGCATATTGGGACAGTGAGCTTAAATGGGCACAACAAGCAGGTGAGTCAGGCTATCCACTTTACACCCGTAAGGCTGGCACCGACGTTTCGTATTTAGCCTGCGCCCGTTATTTATTATCAGACGCCACTCGTGGTGCTATTTACCCACAGTTTGCGACTCATAATGCGCAGACTGTAGCCTGTATTGATGCCATGGCGGGTGATCGTTTATATGAATTCCAACGTTTACACGGTATGGGTCAAGAGCTTTACGACACCATGCTTGCAGAAAGCGGTGCTAAAGCGGTACGTATTTATGCGCCCATTGGCGCTCATAAAGATTTGCTGCCGTACCTTGTGCGTCGCCTGCTTGAAAACGGTGCCAATACCTCATTTGTTCACAAATTAGTTGACCCAAATACGCCAATCGACACCTTAGTTGTTCATCCATTGGTGACACTATTGGGCTATAAGTCGCTCGCTAACCATAAAATTGTTCAACCAGCTGATATTTTCGGTGCAGAACGTAAGAACTCTAAAGGATTAAACATGAACATTATTTCTGAGTCAGAGCCATTTTTTGCTGCACTGGATAAATACAGTGATACTCAATGGACTGCGGGTCCATTGGTAAACGGTAAAACCTTAGCGGGTGAAGTTCAAACCGTTGTTAGCCCTTATGATACTTCTTTAACCGTGGGTACAGTGGCCTTTGCTGATGCCAATGCCATTGAACAAGCCGTTGCGGGTGCCGATGCAGCCTTTGCAGGTTGGGCACGTACACCGGTTGAAACACGTGCTAACGCTTTGCAAAAGTTAGCTGACTTATTGGAAGAAAACCGCGAAGAATTGATTGCTCTGTGTACCCGTGAAGCAGGTAAGAGCATTCAAGACGGTATTGATGAAGTCCGTGAAGCTGTCGATTTTTGTCGTTACTATGCCGTACAAGCGAAGAAGATGATGGCTAAGCCTGAATTGCTTCCGGGTCCAACAGGCGAGTTAAACGAACTGTTTCTACAGGGACGCGGCATTTTTGTCTGTATCAGCCCATGGAACTTCCCATTAGCGATTTTCTTAGGTCAAGTTTCTGCAGCGCTAGCCGCGGGTAATACCGTTATTGCTAAACCTGCAGAACAAACTTGTTTAGTGGGTTTCCGTGCGGTTCAGTTAGCACATCAAGCGGGTATCCCAACAGATGTATTGCAGTTCCTACCGGGTACCGGTGCTGTGGTGGGGTCGGCAATTACTGCTGATGAACGTATTGGCGGTGTGTGTTTTACAGGTTCTACCGGTACAGCTAAATTAATTAACCGTACATTGGCAAACCGAGATGGTGCAATTATTCCATTAATTGCTGAAACTGGCGGCCAAAATGCCATGGTGGTTGACTCAACTTCACAGCCTGAGCAAGTGGTAAATGATGTGGTTTCGTCATCATTTACCAGTGCTGGCCAGCGTTGTTCGGCGTTACGTGTATTGTTTTTACAAGAAGATATTGCCGACCGCGTCATTGAAGTGATGAAGGGTGCCATGGAGCAGTTAGTGATTGGTAACCCAAGTTCAGTGAAAACGGATGTGGGCCCTGTGATTGATGCTACTGCTAAAGCGAACTTGAATGCCCACATTGATCATATTATCCAGGTGGGCAAATTGATCAATAAACTTGAGCTGCCAGCTGGGACAGAAAACGGTCACTTTGTATCACCTACAGCAGTTGAAATTAACTCAATTAAGTTACTTGAAAAAGAACACTTTGGACCCATTTTGCATGTCATTCGTTACAAGGCAGCCGATCTTGCTAAAGTGATTGATGAAATCAACAGTACAGGTTTTGGTTTAACGTTTGGGATCCACAGTCGTAATGAAGGCCATGCGCTGTCTTTAGCAGATAAAGTCAATGTAGGTAACGTGTACATTAACCGTAACCAAATTGGCGCTGTGGTTGGCGTGCAACCCTTTGGCGGTCAAGGTTTGTCTGGCACAGGCCCTAAAGCCGGTGGCCCACACTACTTAACCCGTTTTGTGACCGAAAAGACCCGCACCAATAACATTACCGCTATTGGTGGTAATGCGACGTTATTGTCGTTAGGTGATGCTGACGAGTAAGCATTACGAGATTGTACGGCAATCGTGAGTAAAAGCGTTTGTCTTATTAGCCCACTGCAAAGTGGGCTTTTTTATTAATGCGGAATGGTATTATTACGTTTTAAACCACGGCTAACGTTAGTGCACATTTTAGCAAAGCGGCTGATATCACCCAATGAGGGTATAACGCCTTGGGCCATGGCGGCTTCCCAGTAATTGATTTCAGCGTCGACTAAATCCAATAATTTTTTAGGGCAACCTACGCAAGTATTGCTTGGTCCACAGCTGAAAATATCAGCTTGATCTAACGGGAAGCTAACTTTGACTTGAGTGATGATCAGCCTCATCGCTGTCATTCTGTCTGGTTTACGTTCCATAACTTCACCTTATTAGTATGGTGATGAACACTTGTCAGGTTAGCAAATCGGCATTAGGTTAGTCGTAACACAAATCAATTTTTTGGTAGAAAAATAGCACTAAATCGATAAATTGATTATGTTTATGTAAAATGTTTGTAGCAGTTATCAGGTTTTAGCACAAATTCCACTACGGAAGCAAAGAAGTCTAGACGTCCGGATTGACATGGTTGTTTAGTTCTCTTATTCTTGGCTCAACTTGTTAAGATGCGACTGCAGTATTTAGTGTTGAGTTATGCATGCTAGATAATCACCGATGACCGAGATTGTGTCGTACTCGCTTTTCTCATCCGACAACCCCTAATCGTTAAGATAAAGAGAGACTACTTTGACCAAACCAACTCCATCACCTACGACAGCACTTAATAGCCCAGCGTCGTTTGTGGCCTTACTGCCCTTATTTGTGTTTTTGGGTTTATTTATTGGCGCTGGCTTATATTTTCAAAGCCAAGGTGTTGATTATGCGTTTTATCAATTACCGAGCGTTGTTGCGATTTTACCTGCGATAGTGTTGGCCGTTATTTTATCCAAGCAACACATCAACCAAGCCATTGAAACCTTCATTGAAGGTATTGGCCACAGCAATATTATCGCCATGTGTTTAATTTATTTGCTTGCAGGTGCCTTTGCTGCCGTTGCTAAAGCGACAGGCGGCGTCGATGCGACGGTTGCGTTAGGGTTATCGTTTATTCCGTCTAATTTACTGTTGCCGGGTTTCTTTGTGATTGCGGCGTTTATTGCCACGTCGATGGGTACTTCTATGGGCACCATTGCAGCTGTAGCGCCAGTGGCGTTAGGCGTTGCAGACCAGGCACAAATTGATTACGCATTAATGGCGGGTGCAGTGATGTCTGGCGCATTATTTGGCGACAATTTATCGATTATTTCAGATACCACCATTGCGGCTACCCGCACGCAAGGTTGTGAAATGAAAGACAAGTTTCGTGAAAACCTAGTGTTTTCGATACCTGCGTCAATCATCACGTTGGTGCTATTTGCACTCGCTGGCCAAGGCCAGGCCGATATTGCGACACAAGATATCGATATTTTAAAAGTTATCCCATACTTGACCATTTTGGTACTAGCAGTAGTAGGACTTAACGTCTTTGTGGTGTTGTCTTTAGGTATTGTACTGGCGGGCGCAGCAGGGATATTTACCTCGGAATATACCGTGATCCAAATGGGTAATGATATTTACACTGGATTTACGAATATGCAGGAGATTTTTATCCTGTCTATGTTGGTGGGTGGTTTAGCGGCGTTAATGCAGCAACAAGGTGGGTTAACTTTTGTCAGTCAGCTCGTTGAAAAGCTAATCAGCCGATTTTCTAAAGCCAACGGCGGGGCATCAACCCGCGCTGCCGAGCTCGGCATGGCGGCTATTGTTGCCGCAACGAATACCTGCGTTGCTAACAATACGGTATCGATTGTGGTTACTGGTGATATTGCTAAAGAGCTGGCTGAGAAACACGGTGTTAGCCCAAAACGCGCCGCCAGTATTCTCGATATCTTTGCCTGTATCATTCAAGGGTTAATCCCTCATGGCGCGCAAGCATTGTTAATCGCCTCAGTGTTTACTATTAGCCCATTAACTGCAGTATCAAATGCCTGGTATTGCATGGTATTAGCCGTAACGGCAGTCGCTATTGTTATTTTGCGTAAGCGAGCTTAATAAGCCAAAGAACACCCATTGTACGATGATGACCAACATGCCCAGCCCTAAACCGCTGGGCATGTTGTTATTTGCTTTAAATTTAGCCGCTAACAGGTTAATATTTGCCTCCCTTTTTTTAGCATAAAGATTCACTGGTGATATCTAAAACTCGAAATTATGACTTACACCTAGTGATTGTGTTTATGTCTTTGGCCACTGCGATGATCTGTTCATTCGGTGTTGGCAGTGCATTGCTGGCCGAAGTCGGTAGTGTCAGTCTCGATATGCTATTAATCCGCCCAGACACCTTAGGCGACTACATGAATTCGCCATTAGCCGTGGTGTTCAATTTATCTTTATTGGCCGGCGGTTCTTGCTTCTTGTTAGCCATGGTGGCTGTGTTTTATACCTACCAAGATGGGCTAAGTCGTTACCTGGCCATGGTGGGTTGCGTTGTTGGCATCAGCATTATTTTGATGGGGGTGTTTCCAGTAAACTTTTTAGACACTCACCGTAAAGTATCGACCCTGTATTTAGTCAGTTCAATTGTGCTGCATTGCGTGTGTGTATTGGATTATTTTAAACCCGGTAGCACCATGAATAAACGCATGTTATCACTGACAATTATCGCCTTAATCTGTAGCACCATATTGATCGTGTTACTTGATTTTAATCAACTAGATTTTCCTCCCTGCTCAAACTATTTACCGCAGTTTTGTGTGGTGTCGTTAGCGATGTGGTCATTGACGCAAGCGAATATTTTATGGTGTGTCTGCTTGAGTTTCAGCATGATGAAAACCATTAAAGTGCAGCAACAAGTGGCCTATAAGTGGCTCGAAAACTATTAGTTTTTAATTTAAAGGTCGCTATAGATCATGTCTTTGGTTCGCATTAGTCATTATTTAGCGTTATGTGGTGTCGCGTCACGCCGCCAAGCATCGCGATTAATTGACAGCGGAAGAGTCACGATTAACCAACAATTAGCCACCCATACCGAGCGGGTTGATAGCCTGCAAAACCTCGATATCTGTGTTGATGGTGTTGCTGTTTTGGCCCCGCAAGATAAGCAATATTGGCTATACCATAAACCCATTGGTATCGATTGTCGGTTATTGATAAGCGACCCAAGCAGTTTGATTCATTTGTTGCCGCAAACCCCAAGATTATATCCTGCGGGCCGCTTAGATAAAGACTCTCGCGGTTTGTTGTTACTCACCAATGACGGCGAGTTAACACAAGCGCTAATGCACCCTGATTTTTACCACACCAAAACTTATGTTGTGCAGGTCGATAAACCCCTAACACCTGCGTTTTTAACGCAAATGGCGCAAGGTGTGACTTATCAAGGTGCGCAAACTCGGCCATGCTGTATACGTTCATTGAGTGGTTTTGATGAGGGTGACACTTTTGAGATTGTGTTAACCCAAGGCTTAAACCGCCAAATTCGCCGCATGTGCCAGGCGCTGGGTTATAAGGTGATTGATTTACTCAGAACAAAGTTGATGGACGTGGAGTTAGGCTGTCTGCCAGAAAAAACAATGCGGCCAGTTTCGGCCGCAGAGTTATTAAGCTTAACGCAACTCAGTGAGTTAACGTCACTGAGTTAAAGCGGAGACTATTTAGCGATATCCATTTCAGCTAGTAGGTTGTCAGCATTGTCTAAATACTTCATCACCCATAGCATATAGCGGCTATCCACTTGAATTGAGCGATTGCTTTGAGCATCGTAGCCCCAATCGCCAATAATGCTTTCATATACGCCATCAAACAATAAACCGACTAATTCAGCACGACCATTTAACGTTGGCGAACCTGAGTTGCCGCCGGTGGTGTCTAAGGTCGATAAAAAGTTTACCGGTACTGAATCAATGGCTTTAACGTAGTAATCGCCGTATTGCTTTTGCTTAATCAGTTCAAGCTGTTTAGCCGGTGCATCAAATGGGTCAACCCCAGTATCTTTGGCTAAAAGTCCTTCTAGGCGAGTAAAGGGTTCGGCCATTAAGCCATCTTGTGGCGAGTAACCTTTAACATTACCTACAGTGACACGTAAGCTTGAGTTTGCATCAGCATATACTGGTTTACCTAACTCGCGGTTGTAAGCAATGATGGCATCCATGTACTGTGGGCGCACTTTCATGAGTTCGCCTTCTAATTGCTTTTTGGCTTTTTCTAGTGCCATGTCTGCGTCATAGGTTTGTACTGCAAATTGAATAAAAGGATCGTTTGACGCTTTAAAGTCAGCAACCGATTTATTCATCCAGGCTAAACGGGTGCCTTGATCATCTAGCGTGGTTTTTGAGTACATGTTGTCGAGGGTTTTCGCTAAGGCGTTAGCATCAAACTTATTCGTAATGCCAAATGCCTTGTCTAATGATGCCATGCGTTGCTTGGCAGGCAATGTTGCATAGCGTGTCAGTAAGTCAGCGAGTAACGCTTTATCAACACTGGCAGCATAACGACGGTCGATTCGCTCCATGCTTGAGGTAAAGTTGGTCATGTCGCGGTCTTGATAACCGGGTTCACGCGCCATATCCGCTAAGGTTTTTTCATTTGCTAAACGATATAAACTGCGTGCAGTGGTCACCATAGTGGTGTAACCGATATAGCCCAGTAATATGTCACGCTCTTGGTTTTGTTTGCTTTTAGCAACCAGTTTTTCTAGGTTTGCTAAGGTTTTGCCATACTGCTGTTGACGCTTTTTATCTTTACCAATCCAGTTTGCTAAATCGGTTTCTACTTTTTCACGTTCGGCCAACATGGTTGATTTGCCATAAAACTCAATCATCGAGGTAAAGTTTTTAGCATAGTTGGCAAGACCAGCGATTAAGCTTTCGTATTTAATGCGCTCGTCGCTGCCCTCTGGAGCCGTTTCTTTAATGATATCAATCATGCGCTCTTGCAAGACTTTCCCTTCAGGATAAGCCCAGCCAAATTGATTGCTGACTTCATCGGCAGTGCGGTAACGGTTAGTGCGTCCAGGGTAACCGGCAACCATGACAAAGTCGCCATCACTCACGCCTTTAGCGGAGACTTTTAAAAAGCTTTTTGGCTCATAAGGAACGTTGTCTTTACTGAAGTCAGCTGGCTTGCCATCTTTTGATACATAAGCACGGTAAAATGAGAAGTCACCGGTATGGCGTGGCCACATCCAGTTGTCGATATCGCCGCCGTATTTACCCACGCTTGCAGCAGGGTTATAAGCTAAGCGTACATCGCGAATTTCGAGCTGCTTAACAAGATAATATTCTAAACCGCCGTGAAAGCTATACACCTGGCAGCGATAACCGTCTTGTTGCTCACACTCAGCCACTAAGGTTTTTTGTTGAAGCTCAATGCCTTTATAGAATTCATTGCCAATTTTATCCATTTGGCCCGCAGTCACTTTGTCTGTCACATTGGTGACGTCTTCGGTAACAAAAATGCGTGAGCCAGGTGTAGCTGGCAATTCTTCGGCGTACGTTTTGGCTAAAAAGCCGTCTTTAAGTAGGTTCTTTTCTGGGGTTGAGTTGTACTGAATAGAACCATAAGCGCAGTGATGGTTAGTGACAACTAAGCCTTTTGGCGATACAAATGATGCGGTACAACCGCCTAGGCTGATCACTGCGTTCATTGGGAACTCAGTTAATTTTGAAATTGAATCAGCGCTTATCTCTAAGCCTTTTGCTTTCAGTTCGTCAGCCATTGCAGGTAATTGATGTGGTTGCCACATCCCTTCATCTGCTGCAGCGCCAAAACTGGCGGCGATGGCGGCGGTTAATAACCATTTTTTCATTATAATTATTCCATTTTCGGTAATTTAATTAGTTGCCCACAAAACAAAAAAGTCAGGCTAGGCCTGACTTTAACAAAAGATTCACGTTCATGATAGCGTCTGAAAAACTCGCTTACAAATGATTAACACTCCTGCTTAAGCGAGTGCAACCATGAGCTGGGCAAACACAATAAGTAAGCCGATTAATCCCGCTAATAATAATGCAACGTTACCACCAGCAACCTGATAGCCACCCAACAGTTGAGCGCGCTGTTTTAATGCCATCGCAATCGGTAAAAAGATGATCATCACCACCAATGGTATTGCTGCAAACCCAAGAACTTGAAAAAAGCCGTCAGGGTAATACAGTGCACAAAGCAGTGGCGGGACAAAAGTGATTAGCCATGTTTTAGCGCGCCCAGCAACGTCATTTTTAGCGCGCGTCAGTTCAGCAACATAATCAAATAAGCTCATGGTGACCCCTAAAAACGAGGTAATTAATGCAAGGTTGGCAAACAGATCAATAGCCTGGCTAATGATGCTCGATTGAACCAGGCCTTGTAGTGCAGACACCAGTTTAGGCAGTGAACCGCCAAAGCTATGTACGGCTTCGCCACCTAACGACCCTAGTGTGACCAGTAGCCATAAAATGTAGCAAACTAAGGGGATGGTTGAGCCAATCAATAACACTTTTCTCAGCGATACAGCATCACCATCTAGGTAGCGCACAATCGTCGCAATACACACATGGAAACCAAAAGAGGTAAACACCACTGGAATAGCGGCTAACCAAAGTTGCTGCAGTGCATCGCCAGAGGCTACGGTTGTGGAGTAGTTATTTAATGCACTCATTAAGCTCACGTCGGGTAGCAAGAAGCTCACAACGACAACTAATAACAACACCATCGCAGTAAATAATATCCGCGATATTTTATCAATCCACTTTACGCCGATGGCAATAATTCCGCCAAAAAAGACGGTGAATAATATTACTGCAATTTGATTGCTCATGGTAATGCCGATGGGTTGTAAGCGGGTTTCTAATAGTGATGAGCCTCCCATTAGATACACCATGGTTAAGGCGAATAATAAACTGAGAAATGAGCCGCCTTGAATAAGTTGGCCTGCATTACCAAGGGTTTTACCTGTGATGGCATGGACGTTATCGCCGACACCACTGCGCAAATTGATTTCTAGCATCAGTAAAGAGGTATAAGCTGAAATAGCCCAGATGATGACCAATAAGATTAACGCAGGGATAATGCCTAATGCCGCGGTGGCTAATGGTAAGGCGAGCATTCCACCGCCAATCGCAGTTCCGGCAACGATAGAAATAGAACCTAAGGTTTTCAAATTCACAGCAAACGTCCTGTTTAATTATTATTTTATTTGTGTCGGACATTAGCAGAAGGGTGACTGAGCAGGCAAGGATCTTCGGCAGTTAAAGGCCAACAGCCGTGTTTATAAACAATTACATAACATTAAGCCAAACTACTTTACACGTCATTTTTGCAATAGTGTAGCATTACAGCGCTACAGTGTGTTCGCTATGATATTAAGTCACGTTTACAATGTAAAAACAGTTGATTGAATAAATAAAATTAATCGTTATAATGCGGCTAGTTTTAGGGGAGTAGCTAATCTTGCAATGCTGTTAAGCACGCAAGGTGTCTGTATCAACATATTTGGCCTCATGCCATGGTGCAGACAGTAATATGCAGTTAATCACTGATGTTTACCCAGCGAGACCTAAGCACAATCACTGCATCAAGGGGTATGCGGAGTCTTGTGCTTAGTTGTCATTTACCCCTAGGATAATCACATTGGACGCGTTCCTCACTTCAACCTTTTCTGTTGCAATTGCTGAAATCGGCGATAAAACTCAATTATTGGCTTTGTTATTAGCGATTCGTTTTAGCAATAAAACGGCGATCATCAGTGCGATTTTATTCGCCACCTTAATTAATCATTTTATAGCTGCGTATTTAGGGCAATGGGCGATAGGCTGGCTTGATCCTCAATGGTCACGTTATCTTATTGCCGCGAGCTTTTTTGCCATTGCATTATGGGTATTCATTCCAGATAAAATCGACGATGATGATAATCGTTTTTATAAACTCGGGGCTTTTGGCGCGACGTTTATTTTGTTCTTTATTGCCGAAATAGGTGATAAAACACAAATTGCTACCGTGGTGTTAGCCGCTAAATATCAATCATTAACTTGGGTAGTTATCGGCACCACATTAGGCATGCTTATCGCCAATGTGCCCGTGGTGTTAGCGGGGCATTTTAGTGCGAACAAGTTACCCATGACCCTTATCCACCGAGGTTGTGCCGTATTGTTTGCACTGCTTGGTGTGGCCACGCTCATGTGGTAATACCATTCCGCATTAATAAGTGACCACTCAGAATGCGTCCAGCGGTTTTTGATTAAGGCGTCGCTATGTAGTAATGGTTGTTCCCTTTTAAATTCTCGCTGAGAGATCACTTACTAACGGGAAATGGTATAAAGAGGGATGATGATCAAAAGCCAAATTCTTGATAATAAGACCGCTCGAGCCTTGCCTTGGGTGGTGGCGATTGCATTTTTTATGCAATCGTTAGATGGCACCATTTTAAACACCGCCTTGCCTGGAATGGCCAACGACTTAAATGAAGATCCACTGCGCATGCAAGGCGTTATTATTGCCTACATGCTTACCGTCGCGTTATTGATCCCGGCATCAGGCTGGATAGCCGATCGCTTTGGCACCAAAAAGATCTTTTTCAGCGCGATTGTATTGTTTAGTTTCGGATCGTTACTTTGTGCCTTATCAAATTCACTTGATATGTTGATAGGCGCGCGGGTGGTGCAAGGGCTCGGTGGCGCATTGATGTTTCCTGTCGGGCGATTGGTGATACTGAGGGCTTATCCGCGATCAGAGTTGGTACGGATTATGGGGTTTATTACTATCCCAGGATTACTCGGTCCATTAATAGGCCCAGCAATGGGCGGCTGGATGGTGCAATATTTAACCTGGCATTGGATTTTTTTAATTAACCTACCAGTAGGGCTCATTGGTTGTTATGCCGCGCTCAAGTTTATTCCCGACTTACGTGGCAAACAAAAAACACGCTTTGATAGCGTAGGTTTTTTGTTGTTTGGTAGTTCAATGTTGTTGATTACCATTGCGATGGAAGGATTGGGCGAACTGCATTTACCCCACTTACGAGTCATGTTGCTGTTATTTGCAGGCATGGCATGCTTGATAGCGTATTGGTTACGAGCGGGCCGCATTGCAAAGCCACTATTTTCACCCTCATTATTCAAAACTAACACTTTTTCCATTGGTATTTTTGGTAACCTTTTTGCCCGTTTGGGGAGCGGTGCTTTGCCATTTTTAGTGCCGTTATTATTACAAATCGCATTAGGCTATTCTCCCTCTCAAGCGGGGATGAGCATGTTACCGTTGGCCGCAGCTGCAATGCTCGCTAAGTGGTTGGCTCGTCCAATCATCGAACGCTTTGGTTTTCGTATGGTATTAACCGGGAATACTTTGGCTCTGGGGTTGATGTTGGCCAGTATGGGATTAGTCAGCGAACAAACACCATACTGGTTTATGTTGTGCATGTTGGCGGTTCTAGGGGCAATTAATTCATTGCAATTTACGGCCATGAATACCGTGACGCTGATTGATTTAGATGACGAGAGTGCCAGTAGCGGTAACAGTCTATTGTCTGTGGTTGCTCAGCTAGCATTAAGTCTAGGCGTGGCCTGTGCAGGTGCATTGTTGGGTGGCTTTAGTGCGGGTGTCAATAGCGGCAGTCAGGCAGAGGTGTTAAGTGCATTTCAATTAACCTTCGTCACCGTAGGCATCATGACGATGTTTGCAGCGGCCATTTTTTCACTGCTGCCTAAAGAGGTTGGCCGGCAGGTTTATACCCAATCAACTTGAAGAGACGTGATTCAGAGTTTCACCGTGTTTTCAACGCTAGGCGCGTTAATGCGGATACCTTATAAATTAGCACAACAACGCTCTTGATTTAATCATCAGGGGAACACGGTGAAACTCCCACAGGGCAAGTTTTACACGCGTTGATACTGCGGCATTTGTTAATTTAGCTGATTTTGGAAAGGGAGCAACCATTACCCGCAATCAATGCCTTGACTAAACGCGTGTAAATTCTTGCTGAAATCGAGCATCTTCAGGTTGTTTGGGCACAAGATAGAATACTTAACTCAAATTTGTGCACTAAGGCACACTCCAGTTGACTTGGTTGGTTAAAATATAAACATGAGTCTCGTTTTTTTATATCACTAAGGAGTGGGGTATGAGTATTAAAAGACACGGTTTATCGATTGGTATTAATCGTATTGAGAATGTTTTCTTTGTGACGTTAAAAGCCGTCGGAACGTTAACCCATGAAGATTATCTGGTGATTACGCCAATGCTTGAAGGTGCGTTAAGCCAGGTTGATCAACCTAAAATTAGCTTATTACTCGATGCGACAGAGCTTGAAGGTTGGGATTTGCGTGCTGCCTGGGATGACTTACAGCTGGGGTTAAAGCATGAGTCTGAATTTGAACGCGTTGCCATATGGGGTAATAAGACCTGGCTAGACTGGGCCACTAAAATGGGCAGTTGGTTTATGTCAGGTGAAATGAAGTATTTTGAAGACCAACATGACGCATTAAAATGGTTACGCTATTAAATATTAGTGGCCTTGAAAAAGAAAAACCTAGCGTAAATTGCTAGGTTTTTTAAGCATCATGTCTCTATGCCGTAGTATTAATATTATGACCGCTATTACCCACAGGTTGTGGTGGCGCGGCGGCTTCAATCAACTGCAGTGCCATTTGGCCTTCTGCTTCTTGCTGATCTTTCGCCATTACAGCGACTTTCAAACTGTTACCAGAATCAATCGTTGTAGGCATTGATGATGGTGCATTCACACTGATTGGCATGCGTTGTCCTCAGTTTTGACTTGTGTTTATCGCTATCGGCTTAACAGTGTAAAACTTGAGCGATAAATCATTTTATTTCTCGTGATGTGTTAATACATTGCGCGCAATTAATGTGTGATATAATTAAATTTTGATGAAATTCCGTGTTGGATCTGTCTGGATACAGATTTGAATATTATTGGTGAGCTGAGTAAAGCCTATGTCTATTAAAAATGCCCCCGAGCAAGCGGTTAATCCTTTAGCACTTGAAAACCAAGTGTGTTTTTCATTATACAGTGCTACCAATGCGATGGTCCGCGCATACCGACCACTGTTAGACGGATTGTCGCTAACATACCCGCAATATTTGGTGATGATGGTGTTGTGGAAAGAACCAGGCATTAGCGTGAAAACTCTAGGTGAAAAGCTGCATCTCGATTCTGGTACATTAACACCGTTACTTAAACGCCTTGAGGCTAAGGAGTTAGTTAGCCGTGGCCGCAGTGAATTAGATGAACGAGTGCGTGTTTTGCATGTCACCGAAGCAGGGCGGCAGCTACATCAACAAGCGTTATCGGTTCCAGAACAAATGCGCTGCAAAGTGGGCGGAACGCTTGAGGATCTCGCTCAACTTAAACAATTATGCGATCAGGCATTTGCCATGCTGAATTCAGGTGAGGCAACAAGCTGTGAAATGTGATTATTTTCAGCGCGGTGATTGTTTATCATGCCGTAACATTTTGCAGCCTATGCCACAACAAATAGACAAAAAACAACAGCAGCTTATTGAATTATTTAGCGATCTCAGCGTAGCAAAATGGTTAGCTCCGGTATTAAGCGCCGAGTCTGGTTTTCGTAACAAGGCTAAAATGGTGGTGTTAGGCGCTGCGCATCAACCTATTTTAGGCTTGGTGAACCCACAAGGTGAGGCGGTTAGTTTATGTGATTGCAGCTTGTATCCGCAAGACATGCAAATTCTTCTGCATCGATTACAACGTTTTGTGCAACAGGCAGGGTTACCGCCTTACCGAGTGGATAAAGCCAAAGGTGAACTGAAGTACATCTTACTGACTCGTAGCCAAATACAGGGCCAGTTTATGTTGCGCTTTGTGCTGCGCAGTGAGCAAGCCATTACCCGAATTGAACGTGAGTTACCGCAACTATTACACGAGTTTCCAGCGATCGCGTTAGTGTCAGTGAATATTCAACCTGTGCACATGGCGATATTAGAGGGCGAGCAAGAAATCTTTTTAACCGAGGCCACTCGTTTAGAAGAGCAATTTAATCATGTGCCGTTGTTTATTCGGCCTAAAAGCTTTTTTCAAACCAACCCAGATGTGGCGGCCAAGTTATATCAAACTGCCCGCGAGTGGGTTGCAGAGTTCAACCCGAGTTATATTTGGGATCTATTCTGTGGCGTAGGGGGCTTTGGCCTGCATTGTGCCGACAAACATATTCGTTTAACGGGTATTGAAATTGAAGCTGAAGCGATTGAGTGCGCCAAAATGTCTGCTGAAAAATTGGGGTTAACAAATGTTGATTTCAGTGCGCTTGACTCAACACAGTTTGCTCAAGGGCAAGCAACTCAAGACAAGCCTGATTTAATTATCGTCAATCCTCCAAGACGTGGTTTAGGCGAAGCATTGTGTCGTTCATTAAGTCTTTTTGCCCCTAAAGCGATAGTGTACTCAAGCTGTAATCCCAACTCCTTAGTGGCAGATTTAGCCAATATTGAGGGCTACCAGATTACCAAGGTGCAGTTGTTTGATATGTTTCCGCATACTGACCATTTTGAAGTGTTAGTCATGTTAGAAAAACAGTAAGTTAACAGTAGTGTGGTCATGAAATTGTCATTTTTATGTCATAAAATGATGACTTCACACAAAGAGGAACTGGGCGATGTGGCAAATATTTAGTCGTTTTTTAGCATTAGGCTTAATCAGTTTTGGCGGCCCAGCGGCTCATATTGGTTATTTTAGAAAAGCATTTGTTGATGACTTACAATGGCTTGATGGTAAGCAATACGCCAGTTTTGTTGCCTTAAGCCAATTTATGCCAGGTCCGGGTTCTAGTCAGGTTGGTTTTGCCATTGGTTACCACAAAGGGGGTTTACTTGGTGGGCTCGCGGCATTTTTAGGCTTTACGTTACCGTCATTTCTATTGTTGTTTTTGTTTGCGGTAACCAGTGCGCAGTGGCTAGAAATCAGTGCAGTGCAGGGCATGATCCACGGATTAAAACTGTTAGCCGTCGTGGTCGTTGCCGATGCGACATTGTCCATGTTTAGCCAATTTTGTCAGCGTAAAACCGCCAAAGTATTAATGGCCGTCACCGCGGCGGCCATTATTTTAATGCCATCAATGTTAATGCAAATAGCGGTGTTAGTGATTGCCGCCATTCTTGGCGTGGTATTACTGACTCGTGGTGAAAATATTACCCCCGAAAATCCCCCTATCGAACTTGATTATCGTTGGCTAGCGTTGTTTATTTTGTGTTTAGCCAGCTCACTGTATTTTATGGGGAATGATGACAGTTTAGGGCAAGTTTTTGCGCAGTTTTTTCAAGTCGGAAGTTTAGTGTTTGGTGGCGGCCATGTGGTGCTGCCATTACTTGAGGCCAGTGTGGGTGACTACATTACTCCCGACCGCTTTTTAACCGGCTATGCACTTGCGCAAGCCATCCCTGGGCCTATGTTTACCCTTGCCACCTTTTTAGGGGCCGATTTATGGTTAGAGTCTCCTATTTTAGGCGCCATAGTCGCCACTTTAGCGATATTTTTACCGGGTTTTTTACTGATGTTAGTCGGATTGAAAAGCTGGCATAGCATTAGTCAGCGCCCCAATATTGCAGGCGCATTAGCAGGTGTTAATGCAGCGGTTGTCGGTTTACTGCTAGCGGCACTGTATCAACCGGTATTTACCAGCGCTGTGATCATGCCGCTCGATATGGTATTGGTCATCATTGGATTTAGTCTTTTAAAAGTATTCAAGCCTGGCATTGTTTGGCTTGTTGTGGGCTTTGCTGCAATAGGCGCGTTATTGACGCTAATCTAAGTTCAACTTCCATCTTGTTTATTTTTGCGACATGTTTCACTTTATTTGTGTGCAAAGTTTGGCTACATGCTGTAAACATCTATACTTAATAGATTATTACAACAAAAAGGCTGCCAACTATGCTGAAATCCTCCCTCCGCAATAAGCTTTTGGGATTATCTCTAATTCCATTATCATTAATTTTAGCCGTTTTATTGAGTCTGTTTTATGTTAACGAGGGGACTTCGTTAGAAAATGATATTGCCCAATTTAGGGGCGAGTTAGTTTCAGAGAGAAAAAACCAACTGGCTGAAGCCACTGAGATTGCTCGTGGTGTTGTGGACTATCAGCTATCGCTAGGCAGCAGCGGTGATGTAAAACAGGCCTTACGTGATTTACGCTTCGGCAGCGCAGGATATTTTTACATCTATGACACAGCGGGGGTAAACATCTTCCATGCGACGATGCCTGAGCTAGAAGGGCAAAACAAAATCGATATGGCTGACCCTAATGGTACCAAAGTTATCGTCGGGTTATTAAATTCAGCTAAATCTGGTGATGGTATCTTTTCTTATTTTTATAAAAAGCCTGGTACGGAACAATTAATTGAAAAGCTCGGTTACGCTGTAATGGTGCCTAATACCAACTGGATGTTAGGTACTGGTGCATATATTGATGATATTGATCAAGCTATTGCGAAATTTCGTGATGAAAAAACTGAGCGAATGAATAATAAAACTGTCATGTTTTTGTTAATGGCGTTGGGATTAACCGGTATTACGGCATTTGTGGTGGTGTGGATGGCTCATAAGCTGGTTGTTCCTATCCAGAATATGGCCAACTCACTAAACGATATTGCCAAAGGTGACGGTGACTTAACCAAACGTTTAGATGTGACGAGCGAAGATGAAATTGGCCAATTAGGCAGTGCGTTTAATTTATTTGTCGATAAGCTGCAAACGATTATCGGTGATGTAGCGAGTGCGACAGACAGAGTTAAACATGGCGCGCAAAGCATTAGTGGTCAAACGGTTTCAATGACCGAGCAGCTCTATAGCCACAATAATGAAATAGATCAAATCGTGACGGCCATTACTGAGATGTCTGCAACGGCAAATGATGTGGCGCACAATACCAGCATGGTTGCAGACGCAACGCATACCGCATCTGGCAACGTGACGAAAGCACAAGAGTGTGTCGATACTTCGTTAACGGAAGTGTCTAATTTAATGAAGCAAATCGATAACGCAGCAGCAGATGTGAAATCGTTAAGTGAGCAATCGCAAAAAATTAACTCTGTATTGAGCGTGATTGGTGGTATTGCAGAGCAGACTAACTTACTGGCGTTAAACGCAGCCATTGAAGCAGCACGTGCCGGTGAACAAGGGCGTGGTTTTGCGGTTGTAGCCGATGAAGTCAGAAATCTCGCCAGCCGAACCCAAAGTAGCACTGTAGAAATTAACGACATGCTATCGCAATTGCATAAGTTAGTGGCTAAAGCAGTAAACACCATGCAAGAAAGCCAAACGAGTTGCTTAAGCTCGGTAGAGTCATCTCGGGCAATCTCAGAAAGCCTAGGCGCGGTTACATCCTCAGTGACCAGTATTAGTGACATGAGTACCCAAATTGCGACCGCTGCGACTGAGCAAAGCTCTGTGACTGAAGAGATCCATCGCAATGTTAACTCGGTGCAAGAAATTGTTAACTCACTATTGGCTGCCAGCCAGGATGCATCTGGCTTGAGTAAAGATGTGGCCAACGAGGGCCAAACTCTTGCGAAGTTAGTGGGGCAATTTAAGGTGTAACTCGCCGCACAGTTTCACGATTAACGCGACAGAAAATGAACCCGAAGTGGGTTCATTTTTTTATGGCTAAACGCTTATGAAGTGAACGGCCGTTGTCGTGAAATATATTCGCCATTAGTTTGTTAATAATCGACCTTTCGGTCTAGGTTTAGCGCGTGTCATGGGGTAAAATGCGCCGTTGCACCTTTTGTTAACTGCTAATTTAAGTTGAATATTCATGTTTGAAGTTAATCCGGTAAAATTCAAAATCAAAGAGCTCGCTGAACGTACTGAGTTACTTCGGGGGTATCTTTGACTACGCTGCTAAAAGTGAGCGTTTAGAAGAAGTCAGTCGTGAACTGGAAAGTTCAGAAGTGTGGAACGTACCTGAACGTGCGCAAGCGCTGGGTAAAGAGCGCGCGGCATTAGAAGCGGTTGTTAAAACCATTAATGATATGGACGCAGGTCTTGAAGACATCGAAGGATTGCTTGAATTAGCCATCGAAGAAGATGACGAAGAGACGTTTAACGATGCCGCGGCTGAACTTAACATTTTAGACACCCGTTTGGCCGACTTAGAATTCCGCCGAATGTTTTCGGGTAAAAGTGACGCATCGAATTGTTACCTGGATATTCAATCTGGTTCGGGCGGTACTGAGGCGCAAGATTGGGCCAACATGGTATTACGCATGTATTTGCGTTGGGGCGAAGCCCACGGCTACAGTCCAGAATTAATGGAAGTCACCGACGGTGATGTTGCGGGTATTAAAGGCGCAACCATTAAATTTAACGGCGAATATGCTTTTGGTTGGATGCGCACCGAAACGGGCGTGCATCGTTTAGTGCGTAAGTCGCCATTTGACTCATCTGGCAAGCGTCATACGTCTTTCTGCTCGGTGTTTGTTTACCCAGAAATTGACGATGACATTGAAATCGAGATTAATCCATCTGAACTGCGTATTGATACTTACCGAGCCTCTGGTGCGGGTGGTCAGCACGTTAACAAAACGGATTCTGCGGTACGTATTACTCACTTGCCAACCAATACCGTTGTGCAATGTCAAAACGATCGTTCGCAACACAAAAACCGTGACTCAGCCTATAAGCAATTAAAAGCGAAGTTGTACGAGTTAGAAATGCATAAACAAAATGCCGACAAGCAAGCTGCTGAAGATGCTAAATCAGACATCGGCTGGGGCAGTCAAATCCGTTCATACGTATTAGACGATGCACGAATTAAAGATTTACGTACAGGGGTTGAGAACCGCAATACTCAATCTGTGTTGGATGGTGATTTAGATAAGTTTATTGAAGCCAGCCTAAAATCAGGACTTTAGTTTAATCAAATTAACTTTTTTCGCCATGTATCAAAGTGTGGCGAGCAAACGCGAGAATATAACATGACCGAACACGTACAAGATGAAAACAAACTGATTGCAGAGCGTCGCGCTAAACTCGATCACATCCGTACTAGCTGCCCCGCAAATGCTCATCCTAATACATGGCAACGTAGCCATAAAGCGGCTGAATTACAGGCGCAATATGGTGAGCAAACTAAAGAAGACCTTGAAACGTTAGGTTTTCAAACTAGCATTGCTGGTCGTATTATGGCTAAGCGTGGTCCATTTTTAGTGATTCAAGACGTGTCTGGTCGTATTCAAGCGTATGCTGGAAAGCCAGTACAAGGCGACTTAAAAGAACGTTATCAAGGTTTAGATATTGGTGACATCATTGGTGTTAAAGGTCAGCTGCACTTATCTGGCAAAGGCGACTTGTACGTCAACATGGAAGAGTACCAGTTACTGACTAAAGCGCTGCGTCCATTGCCTGAAAAATTTCACGGTTTAACCGACCAAGAAACCCGTTATCGTCAGCGTTACGTTGATTTGATCGTTAACGAAGACTCACGTAATGCCTTTATCATGCGCTCTAAAGTGGTTGCTGCCATCCGTAACTTTATGGTCAAAAAAGAGTTCATGGAAGTTGAAACCCCAATGATGCACGTTATTCCTGGTGGTGCGTCTGCACGTCCATTTGTCACGCATCACAACGCATTAGACATGGCAATGTACTTACGTATCGCGCCAGAGCTATACCTTAAGCGTTTAGTTGTCGGTGGTTTTGAGCGTGTGTTCGAAATTAACCGTAACTTCCGTAACGAAGGTTTGTCGCCACGTCATAACCCAGAATTCACCATGATGGAATTCTATATGGCTTATGCTGATTACAAAGACTTGATGGACTTAACCGAAGAAATGCTAGGCTCAATTGCTCAAGAATTATTGGGCAGCACTAGCATGCCTTATGGTGAAGAGACCGTTGAGTTTGGTGGCGCTTATGCTCGTTTAAGCATGTTAGAAGCGATTCAAAAGTACAATCCAGATAACGCGACAATTCAGGCAATGACCTACGAGCAAGTTAAAGACGTAGAGTTTATGCGTGATTTAGCCAAGAGCCTGGGCATCAAGTTAGAAAAATTCTGGACTTGTGGTCAGCTACTAGAAGAAATCTTTGGTGAAACAGCAGAACCTAAGTTAATGCAACCTACGTTCATTACCGGTTACCCAGCTGATATTTCGCCTCTAGCACGTCGTAACGACAACAATGATTTCATTACCGACCGTTTTGAGTTCTTTATCGGTGGTCGTGAAGTGGCTAACGGCTTTAGCGAGCTTAACGATGCAGAAGATCAAGACAACCGCTTCAAAGCACAAGTTGATGCTAAAGATGCTGGCGATGACGAAGCGATGTTCTACGATGCAGACTACATTACTGCACTTGAGCACGGCTTACCGCCAACAGCAGGCCAGGGTATCGGTATCGACCGTTTAGTGATGTTATTCACTAACACTCATACGATTCGTGACGTGATTTTATTCCCAGCGATGCGCCCACAAGCGTAATCGCCTTGTTGGCTCTTCGTTGAGTTAGCGCTAATCGTTGATGAATTGAGTTTATCGCCGATTAAAAAAACAAAACCAGCCTGCGGGCTGGTTTTTTGTTTTAGTGGATCTCGCTAACCCTTTAATTAAAAACGGGCGTTGACCATTTGGAAGGTTTTGTAACCGCCAGTGAGGTTACGCACCTTAAAGCCGTGTTGAGTGAGCATGCGATAAGCAACATGTCCACGTAAACCAACCTGGCATAATACCAGTAACTCTTTGTCTTTAGGGAGCTCGTTGAGTCGGTCACGCAGCTGTGGCAATGGCATATTAATCGCGCCATCAATAGCACCCGCAGTGGTAAGCTCGCCTGGGTTACGCACATCGACAATGACTTGCCCGGCGTTAGCTTCGCTTATATCGTGCGAGTGGCAAATCTGCTCATCACCTAATAATACGTTAGCGGCCACCATACCTGCTTGGTTTACCACATCGCGCGCCGAGCCAAATGGTGGTGCGTAGGTGAGCTCAAGGTCGGCCAGGTCGTATACCGTCATGCCAGCACGTTGTGCCACGGCTAATACGTCAATCCGCTTATCGACACCATCAAGTCCTGCCGCTTGAGCGCCTAAAATAGCGCCACTGTCTGAGCTAAATAATAGCTTTAGCGTAATAGGATGTGCGCCTGGGTAATAACTTGCGTGGCTGGCGGTATGCACATAAATTTTCTCAAATGGAATCGCTTGTTTGCGTAAGCTTTTTTCGTTGAGACCGGTAGATGCAATGGCCATATCAAATAGCTTACAAATCGCAGTGCCTTGAGTGGCGCGATACTTTATATTTGCACCTAACATGTTATCGGCCGCCAAACGCCCTTGTCGGTTAGCGGGGCCAGCAAGTGGGATTAATGTTGGGTTTCCAGTGACAAAATCAGCAGTTTCTATGGCATCGCCTACGGCATAAATATCAGCATCTGAGGTGCGCATTTCATCATCAACCTCAATACCGCCAAGCTTACCCAGCGAAAGGCCGCATGCCGATGCCAAACTTGTTTCTGGTTTGACACCAATGGCCAAAATCACTAAATCGGTGGCTAATGTTGTGTTATCACTCAGCGTTAATTGCAAATGAAAGTGTGGCGATGCAGGTTTATCGTAATCATCGGTGTTGTCTGCGTCTGCTAGTGGAATAGGGCATTCAGTTACGGCGGCCAATCCGGTTTTTAAACGTAAATCAACATCATTATCAACCAGTTTTTGGTGCAGCATATTGGCCATTTCAAGATCAACAGGCCCCATAACCTGGTCGGCAAGCTCAAGCAAACTGACCTCTAAGCCTAAATGACGCAACGCTTCGACCATTTCTAAACCAATAAATCCACCACCCACAACCGTGGCATGTTTTGGCTTGTGTAACATTAAGGTGGCGAGAACCTTATCCATATCGGGAATATTACGCAGGCTATGCACAAAGTGGCTATCAATGCCTGGCAGTGGCGGTTTAATCGGTGAAGCGCCAGGGCTTAGTAATAATTTATCATAAGATTCTAGGTAGGTTTCATTGTTTACAAGATTGCGTATGGTCAGTTGTTTAGCCTGGCGATCGATCGCGATCACTTCGTTTAATACTCGCACCTCAACATTAAAACGTGATTTAAAGCTTTCGGGTGTTTGCAGTAATAACGCATCTCTTGATTCTATCTCGCCACTAATATGGTAAGGCAGGCCGCAATTGGCAAACGACACAAACTCGCCTCTTTCTAACATAATGATTTCAGCAGTTTCAGATACTCGTCTTGCTCTTGCGGCTGCCGATGCGCCGCCGGCAACACCACCAATTATGACAATCTTAGTCATGCTTATCTCCAATAAAGTTAAGTCATTAAACCTATTTGTAGATGTGCAATAGGTTTACGGAATAGGTTCTAGGTAATCGATTCGTTTTGATGTGCTTTTTGACACTCGAAGCACTGGCCATACATATTGAGGCTGTGGTGATGAATGCTCATACCATGATGCTCAGCCGCTAAGCTTAAACGCAGTTCAATTAACGGGTCGACAAAATCAATGACCTTGCCGCAAGTGAGGCAAATTAAATGATCATGGCGTGGTTTATTGCTGAGCTCGTAAATCGTTTTTTCAGATTCAAGCAAACGACGAGTCACAAGTCCTGCTTGCTCAAAATCAGACATCATCCGGTAAACACTGGTTAACCCAATGCTCTCGCCTTGTGCATTAATGCGTTGAAAGATGCTTTCAACGGTTAATACCATACCGCGTTAGTAAATGATCTCTCAGCGAGAATTTAAAAGGGCTTAAACAAGGCGAATGACTGAATGAATAGTTGTTCTCTTTCGAAGTCATGCAACGCAGTGTAAGCCCTTTTAAAACTCGCCTGAAAGGAATGCCCCAGCCGCTTTTGCTCTGCGTTCTCGCTATTTGAAAGGGAACAACCATTACTACATAGCGACGCCTTAATCAAAAACCGCTGGATGCATTCTGAGCGGTCACTTATTAATGCGGTATGGTATGAATGCTGCTCATCAACCTGGTTGATAAATTCGAGTAGTTTACATCTTTGGCTGGTTACTTTGAGGCCTGAGTCTTTTAATACTGCTTGCATTAGCCCTACCTATTCACGCCGAACCGTGTTTACTTTACTGCTGATTTAGCTGATGTTTTTTGTCATCAATGCTTTACCATTAATTAAACTATCAACCACCTTGAACCTTGCTGCTTTCACTAAATTGGCCAGTGTTTGGCGAGAGACTGCCATTGATTTAGCCGCCTCTTGCTGCTGCATACCGAGCAAATCAACTAAGCGTAATGCTTCCATTTCATCCTCAGCCAGAGGTACCTGTTCCAACTGTGTCATTGGAATACCATTAGGCTTGAAACAAATATTGGCAGCTTGGCCGCATATTGTTCTGGGTATTTTGGGTCTTGCCATAATGCACCTCGTTATTGGCATATGCTATTTATACTGGGTTTGATGAAGACTTGCAAGCGTTGTTGAGTATCGATTAGCGATACACAAGCAGAACTTTGAACTAGGGCATATTTTGTCTATATACGATATTGCCGCGATACATAAGGGGGATTGCAACACTCGTAAGCGTAATCCTAAGCGGGTATTTTATCTGTAGAATGGCTCAATGCCCAGCAAGGTTTGGTGCTGCGATACTTGGCTCAATAGCCTAAAGCAATGACACATGTTCTAGCAATAATACGACAATACTTAATTGTGCTGAGCTTTAGCGAATTGAGCTGGGATTATAGAGATGTTACTGCAGTTTATTGTGTGCTAAGCCGCTATGTTGACGATGGTTATTATTCGTTTTTGTTAGCGATTTCAGATTCACTATTCGGTGAATCACACCGTGGTTAACCTATTAAAAATAGTTGGTTTAAGGCACAATAGCCGCATTTAATGCTGTAGCCCAAAGGAACTCACATGACGCAAATAACCCTAACGACGCCAGACGATTGGCACCTTCATTTTCGTGATGGCGACATGCTGCGTGAAACCGTACCCGCTACAGCAAGATTATTTAAACGTGCGATTGTAATGCCCAACTTAGTGCCGCCAGTGACTAATGCCGACATGATTGTGGCTTATCGTGAACGTATTTTAGCTGCGCGCCCACAAGGCAGTGACTTTGAGCCGCTGATGACGCTATTTTTAACCAACAACACCAGCGCCCAAGATATTATCGACGCTAAAGCTGCTGGTGTGGTTGCAGCTAAGTTATACCCTGCAGGCGCGACCACTAACTCTGATACAGCGGTAAAAGCCTTAGATGCGCTATTTCCAATATTTGAGGTGATGGCAGAGCAAGGTATGTTGTTGTTAGTGCACGGTGAAGTGACCGAGTCACATATCGATATTTTTGATCGCGAAAAGCTGTTTATTGACCGCTATTTATCACGCATTGTTGAAGCCATTCCTCAGCTTAAAGTGGTGTTTGAACATATCACCACCAAAGAAGCTGCCGAGTTTGTTGCGGGCGCATCAGCTAATGTAGCCGCCACCATTACACCGCAACATTTATTGCTAAATCGTAATGATTTATTAGTCGGCGGTGTGCGTCCACATAACTTTTGTTTGCCAGTATTAAAGCGCAATATCCACCAACAAGCACTGCAAGCTGTTGTGGCGACTGGTTCAAGTAAGTTCTTTTTGGGCACAGATTCTGCCCCGCATGAAAAACACCGTAAAGAGTCCGCGTGTGGGTGTGCTGGCTGTTACAGTGCCTGGAGCGCGTTAGAGTTATATGCTCAAGTGTTTGATAACTTGAATGCACTCGATAAACTCGAAGGCTTTGCCAGTTTCCATGGGGCTGACTTTTATGGTTTACCGCGCAACACAGGCACTGTGACATTAGTGAAACAAGAGTGGACAGTACCTGAAGAAATTATTTTGCCAAACGGTAACCCTATTGTGCCATTTTTTGCTGGCCAAACTGTGAATTGGAAAGTGAAAAACGCTTAGCTATCTGGCAGTAAGCAAATAAAAATGCCTGTGGTATTAATGGTAATCCATTTAATACCACGGGCATTTTTTATGGCAATGTTATTGTGTTTAACATCGCCGTCAAAACAGAGTTTAAAGGGATTGCATACTTGCTTGTGTTTCGAGTAGAGCTTCAAATTCAGCTTGTGGTAAAGGCTTACTGAATAAATAGCCCTGACCATAATCGCATTTCAATGCATTGAGTAATTGATATTGCTCCTCAGTTTCAATGCCTTCAGCCACCACACATAAATTAAGTCCATGGCCCATTGCGATTGCCGCACCCACCAATTCTAAATCACCTGGATCGACGGTAATGTCATTAATAAAGCTCTTATCCACTTTTAATGTATCAAATGGATAGCTGCGTAAATAACTTAATGATGAGTAGCCTGTACCAAAATCATCCATAGAGATACTGACACCAATATCGCTTATGGCAGATAAATTATTATCAATAATCTGATCGCCACTGAGTAATACCCCTTCGGTGATTTCTAACTCAACGCTGTTAGGTTGAATGTCATATTGGGCTAATAAGGCTTTAAGCAAATCGACAAATTTGTGTTCTCTAAATTGCTTTGGTGACACATTAATGGCAATTTTAAATTGGCGATTAAAGTAAGTTTGCCAATGATAAGCCGCAGCAAAAGCGGTTTCTAAAACGTATTGGCCAATAGGGACAATTAACCCTGTTTGCTCCGCGATAGGAATAAACTCATCGGGAGTGACATGGCCAAGCTCTGGGTTATGCCAGCGTAGTAACGCTTCAGCACCAATGATTTTACGGGTTTTAATCTCCACTAAGGGTTGGAAGTGTACCGACAGCTCATGGTTTTTTAAGGCGCCACGAAGTTGCTCTTCTACCCTTAGTCGGCGATGCATGTCCTGATTCATTTGTTGAGTAAAAAAGGTATAAGTATTGCGGCCCAGATCTTTAGAATGATACATCGCAGAGTCGGCTTGCCTCAGTAACTCTTTAGCGTCCAAGCTGTCATTAGGGTAAAGCGCAATACCAATACTAATCGTTGATACCAATTCACGATTTTCAAGCTTAAAAGGCGTGTCAAATTGTTGTAGTAACTTATTGGCTGTCACTTCAACATTAAGCTGATCATTAATGTTATTTAAAATAATGATAAATTCATCACCGCCTAAACGGCCCACTACATCGTTTTCTCGGATCGTGTCTTGCAGCCGAGTTGCGGCTAACACCAAGAGATCGTCGCCAACAGAGTGCCCTAAAGTATCATTCACTTTTTTAAAGTCGTCTAAATCTAAAAAGAGTATTGCCACTTGTGTTTTCGCTCGGTGAGCTTCTTTAATCATTTGTGCTAGCCTATCAAGTGACAGTAAACGATTAGGCAATCCAGTTAAACTATCGTAATGCGCTTGATGAAGGATTTTTTCTTCTTGCTGTTTATAATGTGTAACATCTTGTTTTAATGCTAAATAATGTTTTATTACACCATTAATATCAAAAATTGGAGCAATATGAGCTTGTTCCCAAAATATCTCCCCGTTTTTCTTTCTATTTTGCAGTTCGCCTTGCCACGATTTTCCAGTAACAATAACCTCCCATAACTCTTTGTACTGTGATCTTGGGGTTAACCCCGACTTTAAGATACTGGTTTGTTGACCAATCACTTCGTCGGCACAATATCCTGATATTTTTTCAAAAGCGCTGTTTACGTATTCTATTTTGCTATTGGTATCGGTTAACACCATCGATATTGGACTTTGCTCAATAGCTTGTGACAATGTTAATGCTTGAGCTTCAGCTTTTTTCTGGGCACTTAAATCGATGTCGATACAGTACATTTCAATTTCATTTTCTGTGTTGTTAATTAATGCATGAGACGAATACACCTGCACATTACTGCCGTCAGAACGCATGAGTACTAACTCTTCTGCCGGAATGGGTAAGCCCTCGGTTATCCAGGTATTTACATTGTCGATAACATGTTGGCGATACGGTGCAGGAATAATAAGGTCTTCAAGTTTACTTCCCAGAGCTTGTTCTTTGCTGTAACCGTAAAGGTTTTCACTGGCTTGATTCCAGAAAATTACCTCACGATTTTTGTTATATCCTTGAACCGATATAGCAGGGATCCGTTCAAAGATGTGTCTAAACTTCGATTCACTGAGCAAGAGTTTCTTTTCTGCCTCAATGCGCTCTGAAATATCTTTAACAAAGCAAAAAAACATGCCGTTATCACCGTCCCAATAACTGACCGTCACTTCTACATGGTAAAGGTGACCTTGTTTATGTTTGTGTAATGACGTGTAATGAAAACGCTGCTCGCGTTTTGCCCGGTCAAGGTTACGCGTTGAAAATTGGCGTTTATCATCGGTTTCAATTTGATTAACTGACAGGCTAATTAACTCATCCGTAGTGTAACCCGTCATATTGGCAAAGCTTTGATTCACTTCAATAATACTGCCGTCTAGTGACGCAATAACAAAACCATCCTGGGCGGTGCTAATAATATTATGGTAAGTGGACTCACTGCGCTGTAGTTGTTCCTCAATGTGTCTTTTTTCTGCTACATCTTGGCTTACTCCAACAATCCCTAAAATATCACCATCGACATTGGTAAATGGTGTCTTTTGAGTGCGGTAAATGTGTTCAATACCATTGGCTGCGACAATCTTGTCTTCGCAAACCATGGTCGCTCTTTGAGTTAATGCTTGAGTGTCATCGTGAATAAACTTGTTGGCTTGTTGCGCGCTAAAAAATTCATGGTCGGTGCGGCCCTTGATTTGATCTAATGTCAGGGTCATTTCGTTGGCAAAGGCTTTATTACAGCCTAAATATTTACCGTCAGTCGATTTATAAAAAATGAGATCGGGTATGCCATCAATAATATTTTGCAGGAGGTTTTTTTCGGTTTCGAGTAACTGTTGATGGCGCAATAACTCTTGTGCGAGTTTTTTGCTGTCAATGCGATGTTTAAGCAACAACCCTAATAAAAATGAGAGAGCGGTAAAGACCGAAAGCAATGTTAGGCTAATGGTCGAAAGAATCTTGTATCTATCGTCAATGGGCATCAATAGCAAACAAGCAATCACCACAAGTTCAACGATGAAGCTCATCGCGAGAATATTTTTCCAGTTAAGGTGATTGTGGGATTTTTTTAACCAATATCGCCAACTTAACCCCACTAGCGCACTGGTGAAAATGATCAAACTACCAATGTAAACGCCATCACCACCCAGGTAAACTCTGAAGCTTGTAGCGAGCAATACTGCGACAAATGTAGGAATAAAACCAAAAAACAAACCGCTTAAACTGAGCAGTATCCAGCGTGCATCAAAAAATACCCCTGGGCGCAGCTCCCAAGGATTACTCATAACGCTTATGGCGATGACGCCAATAAAAATACCGCTCAATATTGACTTGTAGCGGATGGAAGCAATGTTTTGTAATCTAACCGCGTCGAAGATCACGACGAGTGCTAACAATAAGACTGCGTTATTCAATAAGCTAAAAAAACTATCCATTTATACCCCGCAAGTAAAAGGGAGTGTCATCCATTTCGCTTTACATCGCTAATACTTGGGCGGTCAAACAGGGTTATCGTTATCGTATCAATATGTTGCCCTTTATCATCATATTGGCGACATCGCTGTTTGCACACTTAACACTATCTATTGAGTTTAGTCGTAAATTGATTTTTAACATGAAATAAGACATTAAATTTATCGTTATAAAGGCAGCATTCTTTGTCGTTAATCTACACGCTAGCACGCAATATTATAGATGGCGAAACAATGGCGGATATTGTTTTGATTAATGTGAGATAACGCATAGGTATTTTATTTTGATATTATTTTTTATGGCGGTTTGAATAATTAATACAGTGAGATAAACGTAATACTCACAATCAACAAACACAGGCGGTGATAAAATCTGTAAGAAAATCGCTAACGCTGGGGTCTTTTAAATCAATATAACTTGCTTGATGGCCAAGCAATACTTTAAAAGGACAACCCCATGAAATTATTATCAACCAAGACGAGCGCAGTTAAGTCTATCGTCACCCCCGCTATTATCAGCTTGAGTTTATTATTTGGATTTCAGGTACAGGCATCAAGTTTAACCGTGCCAGACTCGCTCATTGTAGAAACCGTTAACGGCGAAAATGTAAGCTTTGACAGCACCATCGGCCTTAAGCGCGGCCAACAGTTGGTAGAGATAAATTACCGTGATTTGTTTCAAGACAATGCGGATGACTCAGGTTATTGGGTTCGCTCAAAGCCACTTTATCTCACGTTAAATGTGGCTAAAAACCAGCGCTACGAAATCATCACCCCGACAATTTACAGCGCCGAAGATGCACGTGAATTTTTAGATAATCCACAAGTTAAATTAACGGTAAACGGGCAGCATCATGATAACGTTGAGCTACTCTCTCAAGCACAGTTATTGACTCAACTGATGCTTAAGTAGCGGGTATTGTTAACTCCGCAATAAGTTTATTGTGCTCCTCATGGCCATTACTCCCACTAAAAGCCCAGGCCCTAAAATAGGAATAGAAATAAAAAGGTAGCCTAGGCTACCTTTTGTTTTTGCATCATAAGCGTAAATGGTATAACCAATGACTCACCAAATAGCTTATGTTGTGAATGATTACTTACTGTCTGAACGAATGACCAGTTCAACCCGGCGGTTTTGTTTCTGGCCCGCTTCATCAAGGTTATTGGCAATAGGCGAGTACTCACCAACCCCTTTGGCTTCAACTTGTTGTGCAGAAATAGAGAACTGTTTAATCAAACGGGTTTTAATTGCAGTCGCACGTTTTTCTGACAAGGTTTGGTTATAAGCTTGCGAACCTTGGTCGTCTGAATGTCCTACCACATAAAAAAGCTGTTTAGGGTGCGTTTGAAGGTATTGAGCGACCACTTCTACAATCGGATAAGCCTCAGGCAGTAGTTCATCGCTATCATACTTAAACAGTAAACCGTCTAGTGCCACATGGCCGCTTTTAGCAATCTCGTCGGTTAAGCCCTGCAAATCAATTCCGACTCGATTATTATTTAATGTGGTTTCTTCAATGATTCGGATTTCAGCAGATAATCGCCCTGAAAACCCAATGACGTATACCATAGCGTAAACGTCACCTTCAGCTCTTTCTAGCTTATAGAGTCTATAAAATTGGTTTTCTTCGCGACCAATTGCTGAATGTAATGCTATCTTAGTTTCTAATGTATCTTCGTCTCCGCATGCTTTCCCTAAACAGGTATAAACTTCAGTAAAACCAAGTTTGGTTAATGCGTTATTGTAGTTTACATCAATCTCAAATTCTGAGTAAGTACGTGGCAATATGTATACAATATCGGTAACTTTCCCTTCCAGTTCCAACGTTTTGTAGTTATCTCCAGCAAGTACTAAGGTTTGGTTAAAGCCATGAGTGAAATATTCCTGTATGTAAGCTCCTGGGACTCTGCTTAGCATCGGGTGATCAACTGAGCTTTTAGTATCTTTATCGCTATTGTCTTTAACCGTTATTTCACTCACAGCCTGAGATAAATAATCTTGATTTGTCGTCACCAAATCTAATGGTTCATCGATGATTTCTATAATATCCAATTCTACATTGGTCGCATTCTGCCAGCCAGCCGCATATATCGATATGTAAACTTGTTTTTTAGGCAGGGTAATATGTGCTGTTATTAGTGATGGAGAACTACTGGAAATATTTGTCAAAGGCGATATAAATGAAGATAGTTTACGTTCATGACCGCAAGTGGCTTGCTCACATTCAAAAATAATCTCAGCATTGAGCGCGTTAAGCTGTTTTTTGTAGTTATTGATTAAATGAGCCGGCGTATAAGACGGCGGTAGCTCATAGTTGGTTTTAATCAGTTTACCTTTCACTTCTTTCGATTGAATATTTTGATCGTCGATTGCCGTGATCAATTGCACCGGTGTGAAGTGTCTAAGTTCACTCTTTGTATCTTTTACCTCTTTGGGCTCAGAAAATAATTCTTGTGTTGTCGCAGAAAAAGCATTCATTGCTGGCATCATCGCCATGATGATTGCCAATGATATAAGTGCGGGTTTTAACATTTTAACTCCCTGTTGTGTATGTGGATGGATGTAGAACAGAATAAATCGCTAATATGAACATAAAATGATATGTAAATTGTTGAGATTAATGAGGTACAACCAAAGATAATCCACCGACCAGTGGTTGAACAATGTTATCTGATCGTAATAAGATTAAACAGTTAGATCATAGTAAATGTATAATAAATGGTAACCATATCCACATTACTCATGATTACTTACTGTCTAAATAGTAATGATAAGTGATGTTCTTGGTTTGTCATTAGGTGCTTGTTAATCAAGGAAGAATAATCATGAACATTGTAGTTAAATCGCTAATATTGGCTTTGCTTGTTAGCTTGTCATATGAATCATATGCAGACGATAGTAATTATAATTTTGTTGCGAATAGTAATACTGATAATATTTTTCTTGATAAATGTAAGATTTACAGGGAAATACTAAAAACCAACGATATTGAGTTGTTCAAAACCTTTATCGATCCGTCATTGCATGAGCACCCTCATTTAGCTAAAGGTTTCTCTACTTACGTAAAGAAGTATGAGCGAGAAGTCGGTGAAGAGGCTTATACATTGGAAAGCATTGTCATAGTGAACTTAGAAGACCAAAATTTTGCTGGTGTCGATTACATATATTCATACAATAATGGCAAAGGCCATGGCAACTCAGGTTGTACATTTACCCGCTTAGAAGGTAATCATTGGAAGCTACGAGCTCGTTAACATTAAGAATATTAATAAGCTCTTCAGCAAAATGAAAAAGTGAAGTCGATTAAGGAATAGGATGTTTAACAAGTTAACAGGGACGTTATTGATTACCGCGTCATCATTTTCAATAGTGTCAGCCGTTGAAAAAATAAAGTGGATTTTTATATGCTTTAATCTAGTTTATGTGGTGTTAGCGGTAAGTGTTTTTTCTTTTTCGGCTGAAACTGTCGGGCGTTTAATGCTCAGTATGTTTTTGATTTTGATAGCTTTTAGTTATCAATGTCGATGGTGTTTTGATGCCTCACGTAAGGTATTAACACAGTTCCATGGTTTCAAGTTAGGCGGGAAATCCATTTATTCCCTTCAACAACAAGATGTTGATTACTCAATAATAAAAAATATTGAGTTAAAAGAAGTACATAATACTTATAAAGTGATTTTGCATGTTAAAGAGAGTGAACAAGCTCAATTACCTGAACCGATATCAATATCGTTAAAAGTGAAGCAACATATGTTGCCCGCATTGGTGCAACAATGTCGAAAAGAGTTAATGTCGCAGGGGATTAATGTTGTAGGTCAATTTGATAGCGTTAGCCGTAAAGATTGGCCAACCTTTAGTTCAGTTCCGCTCGACCAAGATACCGTAAAAGCCTTTATTGGGATTAAGTTATTTAACGACCCGATAAAATTACAATACCCCGTCACACTGTTTATGCTGCCTTTACCTAAGCAATACTTTCATCAAGTCTGGGCTTCAAGTTATATCAGTTTTATGGCTGCCCTGTTTATTCTTTATTCCAGCCAAAATATCGTAGCGGCCATCGTGGTTGCACTATTTGGGGTAGTGGTATCTGCTGTAAGGCGAAAGCTCATTTGCGATAGGCATTATACACAGGGTATATCATCTCCCAATGAGATTGTTATCAGCGAAAATTCACTTGTTATTCCAAGAGTGTATTTTGAGGACAAGCAAGTTAGACAGATAGAAAAGTCAGCAATTAAATCAATCAATATTGAGTGGAATTGGTATAAAGCTGGCGATGGTGACAGTACCCGGAGGCAATATAGGCGACCTTTTGTATTTAGAGTAAACATCGATGTGAGTAACGGTGAAAGCATTACGTTAGCAGGGCAAACATTTGATAGTAATAAATTTGTTATTGCACTGTGCCAACTCGGGTATCGTGCAACGTTGACGCAAATTCCGAAAATAGCTGCGGTGTGGCGATTTTACATACTCATACCAATAGTTGTCGCACTACTAGGCATGACCGGCTTTGGCTTGTACTCGCTGTATATTCGTTATTTGGTATAAAAATATACATTATAAAAATGGCAGTGTTGTAGTAAAAGTAATCAAGAAATAAATTTAAAAACAAATGCTTAGTAGGAAGTATGGCCAAAACAATAGCGTTAGATGATAAATCTTGGTTTTATAACTTGCACATAAAAGGGATGCGCAACTTTAGCGCGCAGAGTGATGTAAGTTTATATGTCGCTAATATAGGTTACCCTCTGTCTTTAGGTGTTTCGTTGTTACTGCTTATTTTGATGGTCGGTTTAGCTGTTTTACCTCTTAATTTCCCTAATACTGATCTTGCCCTGGGGTAATAATAGATAATGACTTCAAAATTTAATAAGGTGTTTAGCGTATATCTTGACCCTGATGAATTTATGCTTCTGAGTGAATCCGCATTTGAGCATGTTTTACAATTGACTGAAAATAAATTGCTTTCATTCAACGGTAATACTCCAATGAAAGAATCTTGGGGATTACTCGATGTGGTTTGGCAAGTGGATCCTTCGAACAAACAGAAACTTAAAGTACCAGGTATAGCTGGCTTAGGTGCTTCTACCTTTGTTGTTTCCCCAATGTATTCGCATTTATTCCAAAATGATTTTGGAGACAATATTGAGCTTCTAGAATGTAATAAGGACGGCGAAAAATGGTTTGCATTTAATGTGCTAGGGTTTGATAACGCTTTGAATGAAGAACTTAGTGAAAGAAATATGCGTAATGGTCGACCTGATAGGATTCGTAAGTTTAAGCGTATGGTATTTAACAAGAGTGGTATAACTAATCCGAACCTATTTAGAGTGCGCGAAACAGGTGTTTTTTATTACACTACAGATGCAGAAAACAGCTTATATTCTATAGTTAAAAATAATAATATTTCAGGGTTATTTTTTAAAGAAGTAGAGTGCTATTGATAATAAGATTTTATCCATTTTCAAGCTAGCATGACTAAAAAAAATTTGCCCCAAAATGAGTTGGTAGCGTGTAAAATTGAAATTGTTGCGAAGATCTGTTTAAAAATCAAACACTCATGCGGTGACCCTGGTGTTATAACGTTAAAAGGACGTGGTTTTCAACAAAATATGACTGTGCATTTGGGGACTGTGATCATATCACCTGATTCAGTTGTAGATAATGAAGCTATTATCACAATTCCAGAAAACTCTACGTCGGGGTTTATTCATGTTGAGTATTTGCAATTACATAGCAACGACATTTATATTGACATAAACTAAAATAGGAAAATGTGATTTTGAACGATTTATATTATTTGCTCACAGATAAACGTTGGTTTGTGGGTCATATTAGAAAGAAATATAATGGTATTAGTAAAAGTAAAATTGTGCAATTACCAATAACGTGGGGGCTAAAGCGGTTACCATTAAAAGATGAGGTTAGATTAGCTACGCTGCTATTGATATTATTATTGATTTCTTTCGCTATGCTAGTGTCCACTAATGGTGCTTTGGTGGACAATTTTCCACGTTTTTTTAAAATGAATCGTGAACCATTTTACAGCCTAAGTGTACCTTTAGTGACATTGTTCTGCCTCGGAATATATTATAAATTAAGAGTTAAATTTTCACTCAATAACAACGGGGTTAGGTCATCAGAACGTCTTCGTAATAGTCATATAGGGATATCTGTTGACCAGTTAGTATTACCCCCATTCATTCGTCAATTTAGTGTTCAAAAAACATTGGGGGATACACCGCCATTTTTAAATCCAATTACATTATCTAGTAGTCAAATAAGCCAAATAGACGTTAAATGGTATCAATATTACTCAGCGATAAATGACTACTCATTTCGACAGAATCAGATCGACTCTATTGAAATTAAGTTAACCGATGGCCAAGTTTACATCCTTAATAGCTGGGTTTTCCCATATTCAAGTTTGCTTTACTTATTTATTAAGTTTAATTATCCGGTAAGCTTAGACGATATTGGTGCTAGATAAAATTAGCATAGTCATACATATAAATTGATAGGTTTTTAATATTCAGCAGGTAAGTGACGCTAATGCTTTTGCCCGCATAAATGGATTTATATAGGGATATAGGTAATGAAACATAATGCACTTTGGTTAGCCATTTTATTAACTGCTAGCGTAGGAACGAGTGGTTGTAATCGTGATTTAGCTGCGGGTATGCAGCAAGCGGAAACTCCTACAACAGCAACAGATTCTATAGCCGCAGTTGTTTCACCGAATAAAGTCGCTGTAACCGATCTAGGTGAATTTATTGGTACCTGGGCAAACAAGGATGAAGATGGCGATAGGGTGCCAGATGAGCAGGATGATTATCCATTTGACGCGAGTAAGAGTAGATATCCACTATTCATCGAACAGGAACCGAACGATTACCCTGGTATTGCTACGCGAATAGAAATTGATCAAGGCGTTAGAGTACAAGGTGTTATAAGCTCTGAAATAGACAAAGGTGATCTGTTTAAGTTTGTGACAACTGAGCTTAAACAATACACAGCGGTTTTCAAAACCTCATCTGCGAGATTTAAACCCCAAGTTTATGTATCGAATGCCGACGGATTAGTGATTGATGCAATATTTTTATATAAATACACTAAACCGAATGTGTATGTTGTTAACTTTCCTATTTATGATGCAGGCACTTATCAACTGAGTTTAATCGATGAAAATTTTGCTGGTGCAGCAGATCTCTCCTACGAAATAGTATTTTTTAATGACACTGACGTTGATTCATTCGATGACATGAAAGAGCGTGCATTAGGTTCCGATTTACTTGAAAACGATATGGATCAAGACAAGATACTTGATGGACTCGAATTTATTTTTGGAATGTTCAATTCAACGGTAGATCAAGATAATGATAATCAACCCAATTGGCTTGATCTCGACTCTGACGGCGACGGCATTGCAGATTTGATTGAAGGCAGTAGCGATAATAATCAAGATGGTCATGTTGACTTTTTAGAGTCTCAACCTTGATATTGATGGCCACTTAACCGAGCGCTTTAATCAAATCTACAGGCTATATAGCATTATCAGCAAGATAGCGGGCTTTCATATATTTTTAAAATTAAAATTAAAATTAAAAGTATAAAGTACTGGTTGTTAAGGATGTTGTTCGGTTTTGTAGTTTTTACTAATTAACATGGCCAAAATTATTCTAATTAACAAACTGGCGCCCTTCGGGGGGCTTTAATATATAATAATGTTAAATTTGTTTGCGCGTAGCAAAAAAAGGAAGGTTTATGTTAGGAAGAATGTTTTTAGCCGCTTTGGTCGTTGCAACACCTTGTCAAGCGTGGGACTTAGATAAGTACCCGCCTCTACCCGATACCGTCGATGTGTCGATTCCTAAAGAAAACTGCATAAAAGCTGCTGAAGTGATTATTAATCAAGATGTTGAGTTGTTTAAAGCTTTATTTTTCCCTAATCCAGCGACTGATGCACAAGTAGTACAACATCTGAAAGCGAGACATGACGAGTATTTTAAAAAGAGATATTTGGGGATTAATAATTTTAGATTAAACAATGCCTTTGATAGCTACTATGTGGATGCAAAAAACTCAAAGGTTCACGATGTTAGTTCAAGTGCTAAATCTAAGGGCTATGATGAAGAAGTGTGGATTGGCTATACTTTCGACTCTACTCACCCCGAGGGTAATACCGACGCAGAAGCTGCTGGCTATTGCCGTTTTGCTAAAGTCGATGAACATTGGTATATGCTTAATTTATTATAAATAAGTCTTTATTTGTAATCATCACCACAAAATTGATAAAGCAGCACCTAATTATGGTGCTGCTTTTTAGGGTTCTATATGCAAGAAAAGCTTACAGTCGATGATGAAACTTGGTTTGGTTCAACTTACTTTAAAGGCATAAAACAACTTAACTCAGCGAGTAATATTACGCTCAAAATGATCTCATTCTTTTATCCATTAAAAGTGAGAACACAGTTAGTATTGTCTAGTGGCTTACTGCTGATGGGGTTACTGCCTTTTGTTACACCTAGCGCGATATCGCTATATCCAACATTTCCGCAGATCCCATTAATTATTGTCATTATTAATGTGTGTTTGGTGCCTGGAAGTTTGCTATTACGTTATTTTTTAATTAAACGTCAATATAAAATAGAGGCTCCTTTATGTTGTCATATAAGTGCCACAAGAGTGTCATTACCAGTTAACATTTTGGTTAATGAGCCTGATGGACAATTAGAATTATCCAAAAATGAAATAAAACAGGTTGAAGTGATTTATAACGTTCAAACCAATGGCGGCCATTCTATTCGTACCGTGTATCAAGTTAATATTCACTTAGTCTCGGGTAAGGTATTAAATTTGGATGTGTTTCATTATCCATTAAAGAATATTTTTTACTTGTTGGTTTATTTTAATTACCCAGTGAAATTGGTTCAACGAAGCTGGACCATGAAGTATCAGTTACATGTTGTAGTATTAATTTTTCCTGTGCTAGCACATCTAGCATTAACTAGTCTGATGGTGTTAGTGGTGTCACCATTCAATTTATAGCAAGGTTTTATGTAATAAGCTTATTTGGTTCTGCACAAATAAGTATCGACAGAATAATGGATTAATTTACGGTTTTATAAGGATGTAAACATTGAACAACATAGTCTTGAAATTGACAATAGTGCTTATTCCAAGCCTTGGCGTTGTCATGTGTCATAGTGCTTTTGCCGCTAAAGAAGCTCCTCTAAAATGGGTACATAATAACATCGCAATCCATGATTACTGATATATGCTATTGTTGTTAGTGGAATCATTTTTTTGATAAGTGAATATACGAAAATAATGGACAACGGTCGATGTTTTATAAGGATGTAAGAAATGAACCAAACACTTTTTAAGCTGGTAGTTTTCATGGTTACCAGTATGAGTCTTGCCAGTTATAGCCCTGACATAGCAGCTAAAAGCATAGCTAAAACCGAAGCTAAAACAACAGGGCAGCAAGCTGGTACCTGGGAAAACAAGGATGAAGACGGCGATGGCGTGCCAGATGAGCAGGACGATTATCCGTTCGATGCGAGTAAAAGTGAATTTTTCACACTGCAAGAAAGTGAGCAAAATAACCTTGTTGAAACCGCTGATGACGTAGCGGGACATTTCCCTTTTCGTATTTTTGGCGCTTTGCCTAATGCTGGTGATACAGATGTATTTAAAATAACGCTGCCAACTGAGGAAATCCAACCAGATGATAGGTTAAGTGTCACTATCATATCGAGTAACAATCATTTTTATCCAACGGCAAACTTGTTTGATAAAAATGGTTCTCAACTTGAGACATATCGTGAAGATAAAATTAAGCCAGTTAATGGGCTTAAATATCATTTTACTTATATTCCCAATGGAAACGAAGTCGCTTATTTAAGTATTTCTTCGTTGAAACAAAATGGTGATGCCTCTTACACAGCTGAAATATCGATCGATAATGATCAGGGCGAGATCGTGAATGTTTTTTGAACAATTTGACGCACTATTTGACGTTAACATCTCGCTATGATCTTATACTCCCTTTTTTCGGGAGCACACCATGCATATTGACCACTTCAAAGAGAATTTCCAAACAATAACAGACCAGCGTCAAGGGGCTAAAGTGACCTATTGCCTTTTTGAGGTACTGTTTGGTTCGCTATGTGCCGTTATCGCAGGCGCTAAAGGCTGGTTTGATATTCGCGAATACATTCTTGGGCATCATGATTGGTTTAAAAACAACAACCTATTCGTAAACGGCATTCCCGCTGATGACACGATTGCTCGTATCAT